>CAYSHU010000070.1:0-10289 GCA_964430965.1 uncultured Ruminococcus sp.
TCGTCAAGGTCCGAAACGACCTCGGCGATGTTTTCCGAAAAATCCGCGAAGCTCGGCGAGAGTTTTTTCAGCTCTGCGAGGAGTTCTGCCTTGCCCCAATGCGAGATATCCATTTTGTTCACGAAAACGAAAACGGGAATTTTGAAGCGCTTTAAAAGCTCCCAGAGCGTTTCGGTGTGCGATTGCACGCCATCCGTGCCGCTGATGACGAGAATCGCGCAGTCCGCGACGGAAAACGCCCGCTCCGTTTCGGCGGAGAAATCGATATGCCCCGGTGTGTCGAGGAGCGTAATTTCGGCGGTTTCCGTGCGGAGGATCGCCTGCTTAGAGTAAATCGTGATCCCGCGGGAGCGCTCCCGCGCGTCGTTATCGAGAAAGCAGTCGCCGTTGTCGACGCGTCCCGCCTTGCGGATTTCCCCGGCCGCAAGCAGCAGCGCCTCGGAGAGCGTGGTTTTGCCCGCGTCGACGTGCGCCGCGGTTACTGCGGTTATTCTTTTCATCATTACGCCCTCCTTTCGGTGTCGGTCAATTTTTCGATTTAATTCAACGTTCGATAGCGGCTTAACGCCGCAGCAGAAAAATTCCGCTTCGTGAATGTGAAGCGGAATGTAAGCTATTTGTTAAGTACCACGCTTGCCACGGCGTATTCTCTGCAATGGTCAACCGACACGTTGATGACAAACCCCTCGCGCTCCTCAAGCATTTTCGCGTAGCCCTCGAGGATAACAAACGGGCTGCCAAGCCTGTCACGCAGCACCGAAATATCCTGCGCGCGGATTATCCTCATACCCGTGCCGATAGACTTCGCGAACGCCATTTTAACGCAGAAATTCTCGGCGATAAGCGCGGTCGCGAGCTTGTGCTTTACGAAAAAGCGAATTTCATCGGCGGAGAAATACTGCGCGAGAAAACGCTTGTTTTTCATACTGTTTTTGATACGCGACATCTCGATAATCGCCGTGCCCGTTCTTATATACAAATTACTTGCCATACTGTTGTAATTTCGCGCGAAGCGGTTTCGGGAACTCCCGCGCGATTGCCTCCCTAAGTTTTTCGTTCGGATTGAAAATGACCTTGACTTTTCCGTAATCCCTATGCTTTACGATAAGATAATGCGCGTCGCGCTCCAGCCCGGAGGTCGCCTCAACGGTAGTTTCAGCGTCGATTGCCTCTTTCGGGGGATAGCCACCGAAGTCCTCCGCGCCGCTTAAATCCACGGTAATCATATGCTTGCGCGTGCGCTTGCCGATTATCTTGTCAATATCCATTTCGTTGTTCGTGACGGTGTATTCATACTCGACGTTCACGCCCATTAGCACCCATACCGCGGCGGCTATCGGAATGACCGCGGCAGCAAACAGCAGCATCATTCCGTTGTATATCGCGAAAAACACGCAAACCGCCGACGCTAAAACCAGCCCCGCGCAGATAAGCGCGGTTTTGGCGTTGTCGCCGCCCGTCCGCCGCTTTTCAACAAGCTGTTCGCAAATATTATCCATAAAATCCCTTTTCTCCATAAAATGCGTTATAATAAATTATAGCATATTTCTTTTAAAAAATCAAGGGGTATTTATTTATTTTTAATAAAATTTGCATAAGCCCTTGAAATTTGTCCGAATATTTGTTATAATAATACTGTATGTAATTTCGGGTTTTCAAATATTCACTGAATTGAGTGAAGATGAAATAGAGGTGTAAAAAATTGCCGAATTTTTCCGATAAAAAACGCGTTGTAATAAAGGTAGGCAGCAGCACGCTGGCTTATCCCGAAACGGGGAGCCTTAATATCCGCAAAAGCCGTATGCTTGTCGAGGTGCTTTCAGACTTGAAAAATTCGGGGCGCGAGATCGTTTTCGTGACCTCGGGGGCGCAGTGCGTCGGCGCGGCGAAGGGCGGCTTCCACGGAAAGCCCAAGGACACGCCGTCTAAGCAGGCGTGCGCCGCGATTGGGCAAAGCGAGCTGATGAAGTTCTACAGCGAAACGTTCGGGCAGTTCAACCACAACGTTGCGCAGCTTCTGCTGACGCGCGACGTAATAAGCAACGAGGAGCGCCGCGAGAACGTTATAAACACGTTCAACAAGCTGTTTGAGCTTTCCGTTATCCCGATTATTAACGCCAACGACGTTGTTTCGATAAAGCAGCTTGATTTCGACGAGAACGACACGCTGTCGGCAATCGTCGCGAAGCTCTGCGGCGCGGATTTGCTCGTTATGCTTACGGACGTTGACGGGCTGTACACGGGCAACCCCGCCGACCCGAGCTCGGAGTTCATAAGCGAGGTTGACACGATAAATTACGACATTATAGGAATGGCAAAGGGCAGCGGCTCGGCGGTCGGCTCGGGCGGAATGCTGACTAAAATAGAAGCGGCGCAGATTTGCGCGGAAAGCGGAATAGACGCGGTGATAATCGGCAACAAGGACCCAAAGCTCCTCTACGAGCTGTTTGAAACCGACAACGCCCGCTGTACTTACTTCAAGGCGATAAAGGAGTGACCTTTTTGAACGAATATATTGAAACGCTCGGCAAAAAAGCGAAAACGGCAGCGCCTATCCTTGCCGCAAGCACAACGGATAAAAAGAACGCGGCGCTTTCGGAGATAGCAAGGCGGCTTAATCAAAATGCCGCGGCGATTATCGAGGCGAATAAAATTGACATAGAAAATGCGCGGAAAAACGGTATGGCAGAATATATGATAGACCGCCTTACGCTGAATGAAAGCCGCATCGCGGGAATGGTTGAGGGCGTCGACCAGGTTGTCGCGCTCGCAGACCCTATCGGGGAGCTCCTCGACGAGAAAATCCTCCAGAACGGCTTGAATGTGCGGAAGATAAGAGTTCCTATGGGCGTAATCGGGATCATTTTCGAGAGCCGCCCTAACGTCACCGTCGACGCGGCGGCGCTCTGCTTCAAGGCGGGAAGCGCGGTTATTCTCCGCGGGGGCAGCGACGCTATCAACACGAACAAGTTCCTCGTTGATTTAATGCGCAGGACCATTGCGGATTTCCACATTCCCGCGGACTGCATACAGCTTGTCGAGGACACGAGCCACGACACCGCAAACGCGATGATGACGCTTGACAAGTACATCGACCTGCTTATCCCGAGAGGCAGCGGGCGGCTTATCAAGACCGTTATTGAAAACGCGACCGTGCCCGTTATCCAGACAGGCGAGGGCAACTGCCACGTTTTCGTCGACGAAAGCGCAGATTTGGATATGGCGGTTGAGATCGTAAACAACGCGAAAACCCAGCGACCGTCCGTCTGCAACGCGATTGAAAGTATTCTCGTTCACGAGAAGATAGCCGCGGAGTTCTTTAAAAAGCTCGACGAGAAATGGCAGGGAAAGGTCGCGATAATCGGCGACAAGGCGACCTCCGAGAATATCAAGGTCGAAAAGCTCGCCGACGACGAGGATTACCGAAAGGAATTCCTCGAGCTGAAGCTCTCAAGCAAGGTCGTAAGCGGAATTGACGAGGCAATAGAGCACATCGGCAAATTCGGCACGGGTCACAGCGAGTGCATTGTAACAAATTCCGGCGAAAACGCCGAGCGCTTTCAGACCGCGATTGACGCGGCGGCGGTTTACGTCAACGCCTCAACGCGCTTTACGGACGGCTTCGAGTTCGGACTTGGCGCGGAGATAGGCATTTCGACGCAGAAGCTCCACGCGCGCGGACCTATGGGGCTTTGCGAAATTACTTCCTATAAGTATCTTATAAACGGCAGCGGACAGGTAAGGGGATAGAGGATTAAAAGATGTCTAAGAAAAACGATAAACATTCCTCGGAAATTCGCGAAATACGCGAAAAGCACAACGAGGACGTTATAAACGAGCTTCTCGGCGAGGTCGAGGACAATTCCGTAAAGGAGCTTGAAAGCGATGTGGCAAATCTCGGAGAGTTATCCGAGAATGGGGAGGACGACGTTAAAATCGCCGAAACTCCCGATGAAAAAAACAAGCGCAAAAGCCGAGCGTTCTTTGCGGCGGCAATCTTCATTCTGATTCTCGCGTGCATCGGGCTGTATTCCGTCGTGCGCTTCGCGGCCTCCGGAATAGGCGAGATTGTCAACAACACGCAGCTGAAAAAGGAATTCGCGCGGTTTGTGCTGCCCGTTGTGGCAAACGACATCGCGCCCTTTGAAAACGCAAGCGAGATCACAGACACATCGAAAATCAGCTGCTCTATATGGAATATCCTGATAAATAAGGATACCTCGGCGTATAAAGCTTCTCCCGCGGGCGGAATTTACATTCCCGAATATGACGTGAGCGTTTCCTGCAAGGATTTGTTTGGCTCGGACACGACGCTTGAGCACCAGTCGGTGGGCTATGGCGAGTCGCGCTTTTCGTATGACGAGGCCAACCACGTTTACAGCTGCCCGAAAGATATGCGCCTTTTGAACTACGCACCGAAAATCACCGAGCTTACGGGCGGCAGCGGAACGTATGTTCTGAAGGTTGATTATCTCCCGCCGTCAATCACAATGGCGGCAGAGGACCTGGGCGTTACCGTTGAGGCGGATAAAACGCTTGAATACACAATAACCCGCAAGGATAAAAAGAACACTCTTGTATCCGTGCGTATGATAAGCGGTTCCAAAAGCAATTAAATTATCGTATCTAAATCCTTAAGGAGGACAATATAGCAATGAAAACCACAATGAGAAAAATAGCGGCGGCTGTTCTGGCGGTCGTTCTGGCGGCTTCGCTTTGCGGCTGCGATAAGGGCTATCTTATGAAGGTGGACGGAATGGACATCAGAAACGGCGTTTACCTCCAGCTTATGGACTCGGCGTATTCTATGGCGGAATCCGCATATGAGAATGAAAACTCCGCAAATTCCGAAACGTCCGAGCCGAGCGGCGACACAAGCAACTCGGAGGAGGATAAGGAGGTCCCGATAACCGAAAGAACGATTGAGGGCAAAAACGGCTCGGAATGGATAAAGGACGAAACGCTCAGATCCGTGAAGCGCTTTGTGGCGGTTCAGCGCAAGTGCGACGAGCTTGGAATTACGCTCACCGATGATGAGCTTGCCGCAATAAACGTCGAGGTAAACGATACTTGGGAAAGCGAAAATATGTACGTAAAGTACCTTTACGGCTTTAATACAATGGGCGAGTACTACGAAAGCCGCGGCATCGCGCGGGAAAGCGTGCTGGCGATAAACCAGGTAAGCGAGCTCCAGAACAAGCTGTTTCTGCATTTTTACCAGAAGGGCGGAGATTATGAGATTTCGGACAGCGAGATAAACGACTATCTGAAGGAAACCTACTGCGCGTTGAAATACATCAATTTAAGCTACACCACCGACGCGGGAGAGCTTCTCGTGACCGACGAGGAGAAGCAGACCGTTAAGGATAAGGCGCAAGCCTATGTCGACCGCCTCAACAACGGTGAATCGCCCGTTGATGTTTTCTACGAATACGACTACTCTAGGCTTGAGGCTTCCGTAAAGGCTTCCGCCGAAACGGATTACACCACGGATAACGCCGAAAATCTCACGAAGGACGAGTGGATAAAGCAGCAAATTGAAAGCGCGAACCTCACGAAGGCGCAAACCCCCGACGACCTTGACCGCTTTATCAAGAAGGACAGCACCACGTTTGACGCGGAAACTATCGAATTCCTGTTCAACGCTCCCGCCGACGGCAAGGCGTTCGTCCGCGAGGGAACAACGGGTGTTTACGTTATGATTAAAGAGGACATAACCGCAAAGACGACCTGGAAAGAGGAAAACAACGAGGCGTTCCTTACAGCGATGAAGGGCGACGAATTCCGCGATATTATTGACCTCTTCGGGCAGAACTACGAGGTTGACGCCGACGATTATCTTGTGAATAAGAAGTACGGTCCCGAAAGACTTAATGAAGATTAACATAGTTGAAACCCCGTCGCGGCGCGGCGGTCAGACTGCCGAGAAGCCCTCATCTACCTCGTCAACGACTTGTCGGCAGCCATTATGGCTGGCCGACAAGTCGTTTTCTCGTATCTGAGGACTTCTCGACAGTCTGAAAACACAAGCCCGTCGCTGTGCGGCGGGCTTTTTAAAGCAAGAGAATAAAGAAAATAAGGTGATTTTATGCTTCTTTTGAGCTTAAATAACATTACAATGTCCTTCGCTGACAGGACGCTGTTTTCCGACGCGTCGTTTGAGGTTTACGAGGGCGAGAAAATAGGCTTTGTGGGCGTAAACGGAAGCGGAAAAACCACGCTGTTTCGGCTTCTTAAGGGCGAGCTTTCGCCCGATAGCGGCGATGTTCACATCGCGGGCGGAGTTAGGCTTGGGTTTATGGAGCAGTTCGCATGCAGGGATTCCGATAAGACGCTTTACGACGAGGCGCTGAACATCTTCGCGGAGCTTGAGGATATTGAATTAGAGCTTGAGGAGCTCCACGACAAAATTGATATGGGCGACTGCTCCGATGAAATAATAGCAAGGCAGACCGCATTGCAGGAACGCTTCGAGCGCGACGGCGGGCTTACCTATAAAAGCCGCACCGCCTCGGCGCTTTCGGGGCTTGGGTTTTCTGAGAGCGACTTCAAGCTCAAAGTAAGCGTGTTGAGCGGCGGGCAGAGGAGCAAGCTCCAGCTCGCGAAGCTGTTGCTTTCAAGCGCCGATTTGCTCCTGCTCGACGAGCCGACAAACCACCTTGACATTCAGTCCGTCGAGTGGCTGGAGCGCTTTCTCTCCGACTATCGCGGCGCGTACATCGTCATCTCCCATGACCGTTATTTTCTTGATAAGGTGACAGAGCGCACCTTAGAGCTCGAAAACTGCCATATCCGCGATTATAAGGGCAGCTATACACGCTTTCTTGAATTAAAAGAGGAGGACCTCGAGCGGCGGAAAAAGGTCTACGATTCAACCGTCAAGGAAATCAAGCGTATTGAGGGGATAATCGACCAGCAGAAGCGCTGGAACCAGGCGCATAACTACGTAACGATTGCGAGCAAGCAAAAGTCTATCGACCGCCTTGAGGAAACGCTCGAGCGCCCCGAGGAAGCTCCCGAGGCGATAAAGTTCGCGTTCAAGGCAGCGGACGGCTGCGGCAACGATGTTCTTACGGCTTCTAATATTTCCCTCGGATTTGACGGCAAGCGGCTGTTCCACGGTGTGAATATCGAGATTAAGAAAGGCGAGCGCGTGTTCCTGATAGGCGACAACGGCTGCGGGAAAACGTCGCTGTTTAAGGTTTTGACGGGGCAGTACAAGGCCGACAGCGGCGATTTCAAGCTCGGAACGCGCGTAGAGGTCGGTTACTTCGACCAGGCGCAGCGCGGGCTTACCGAAACGAAATCCGCCCTGGACGAGGTTTGGGACGCTTACCCTAAAATGACGGAAACCGCGGTGCGAACCGCGCTTGCGGCGTTTCTGTTCAAGGGCGATGATATTTACAAGCAGATTTCGGAGCTTTCGGGCGGCGAGCGCGCGCGTATCGCGCTGCTGAAGCTGATGCTTTCGGGCGCGAATTTCCTGCTGCTCGACGAGCCGACAAACCACCTTGACATCACGTCCTGCGAGGCGCTTGAAAACGCGCTTCTCGGTTACGACGGCACGCTGTTTATAATCTCGCACGACCGATATCTGATAAACAAACTCGCCGGCAGGCTCTACAAGCTATCCGAAAGCGGCGCGGCGGGATATCTCGGAAACTACGATTTTTATCTGGAAAAATCCCGAGCGCCCGCAAGCGAAATCCACGAGAAGCCCAGAAAATCGGAGCAGGCGCTTGACTATAAGCAGCGCAAGGAGCGCGAAAGCGAGCGCCGTAAGCTCGGCACAAGAATAGAACGCGCCGAGCGCCGCATTGAGGAGCTCGACGGGCTGATAAACTCTAAAACCGAGGAGCTTTCGTCGCTTTCGGATTATCAAAAGGCAATGGAGCTCTCGGAGGAGATTGAGAGCCTTCGGCAAGAGCAGGAGGCGGCAATGGAGGACTGGGAGTCGGCTTCTGCCGCGTTGGAGAATATGAATAGGGAAATGAACGGAGGAACGGAATGACTAAGCAAATTAAAGCGTATCTCGAGCTGCTGGAGCGCTTTTTCAAGGCAGAGCACACCGAGGAAGAAACCGAGCAATTTCGCGCGGAGCTTCTCCGCCGCATAAAATTCTACCAGCACGAGCGGCTTATTCATCTGATTGTTACGATGTCTGTCGGCGTGTTTTTTATGCTGGCGCTGATCTTATACCTCTCGCAGAGCGGCGCGGGCTTGCTGATACTTACCGTTATGTTTTTGGCGCTGTTGGCGGCTTACCTAAAGCATTATTATTTCCTCGAGAATTCCGTCCAGAAGATGTACCTTTATTACTATCAAATAGCGGAGAATATAACAAAGAATTATTAAACCGCAGGTGATTTTATGTGGTTGATTGCGGCGTGCGCCTCGTCGGTTTTCGCGGGGCTTACCTCGATATTCGCGAAGTGCGGGATAAAGAAAACCGACTCCGACATTGCGACGGCTTTGCGCACGGTCGTTGTGCTGATTTTCTCGTGGGTTATGGTTTTTGTCGTAGGCTCGGCAGGGTCTGTTTCTCAAATCGAAGCAAAATCGCTGATATTTCTGATACTGTCGGGGCTCGCGACCGGTGCCTCGTGGATTTGCTATTTCAAGGCGCTCTCGCTCGGGGACATAAACAAGGTCGTGCCGATCGACAAATCAAGCACGGTTTTGACGGTGCTGCTCGCGATAATCCTGTTTGGCGAAACAGAAAGCCTTGCGGTGAAGCTGGTCGGCACGGCGGTGCTTGCAGTTGGAATTTTCCTGATGATAGAAAAGAAGCAAACCGAGAAGCAAGCTACGGGGAAATCGTGGATAATTTATGCGGTTTTGTCGGCGATTTTCGCGGCGCTTACGTCTATCCTCGCGAAAATCGGGATATCGGGAGTTGAAAGCAGCCTCGGCACAGCGCTCCGCACGGGCGTGGTGCTGGTAATGGCGTGGTGCGTTGTTTTCGCCAAGGGAAAGCAAGGGAAGCTGAAATCCCTCGATAAGCGTGAATTGATTTTCATCGGACTGTCGGGCTTGGCGACGGGCGCTTCGTGGCTTTGCTATTATTACGCGGTGCAAAACGGCGTTGTAAGTGTCGTCGTGCCGATTGATAAGCTGAGCATAGTCATCACCGTGCTGTTTTCATACATAGTTTTCAAGGAAAAGCTGAGCGTAAAGTCATTTGTCGGGCTTTTGCTGATGATTGCGGGAACTCTGCTTATGGCGATTATGGCGTAATATTTACAAAAACACTTGACTTTTTTATTAAAATATTGTATAATTTAATAAAGCAATTGCGCTTCAACTTTTTAACTGAAAAGGAGAAAGTACTATGGGTTTGATAAAAGCAGGTCTGGCGGCGGTTTCGGGTACTTTGGCGGATAGCTGGAGAGATCATTTCTACTGCGACGCGCTGGATGACAACACCCTCGCGGTGCGCGGCTTCAAGCGCGCTGACGGCAAATCGTCCAACACTAAGGGAAGCGACAACGTTATCTCTAACGGCTCGATAATCGAAGTCAATGAGGGGCAGTGCGCTCTTATCGTGGACGGCGGCAAGGTTGCCGAGGTCTGCGCGGAGCCCGGCGAGTTCGTTTACGATTCCTCCACGGAGCCCTCGCTGTTCTACGGAAAGCTCGGCGACAGCATCGTTGCTACGTTCAAGGAGATTGGAAAGCGCTTCGCGTTTGGCGGCGCTGCTCCTGTAAATCAGCGCGTTTACTACATCAACACGCACGAGGTCAAGGGAAATTTGTACGGAACGCCCTCGCCGGTGTCGTTCAGAGTTCTTGATAATAAAATCGGGCTTGACGTTGACGTGTCTATCCGCTGCAACGGCGAGTATTCCTATGAAATCAGAAACCCGATTTTGTTCTATACAAACGTTTGCGGCAACTTCACCGATACTTATCCCAAGCGCTCGCTTGACAGTATGCTCAAAAGCGAGATAGTTACCGCGCTTCAGCCCGCGCTCGGCAAGATTTCCGACAGCGGCGTGCGCCCGAGCAATCTGCCGTCGCACACTATGGAAATCTGCGATGCGCTCAACGAGATACTCAGCAAAAAATGGGGCGAAATGCGCGGCATGGTCATCAAGTCCTTTAATATGAACCCGCCCACAATGTCCCAGGAGGATCAGGAGCTTATTAAGAACCTCCAGAAGACCGCGGTATTCCAGAACCCCGGAATGGCAGCGGCGCACCTTACACAGGCGCAGGGCGAGGCTATGAAGACCGCCGCGGGCAACTCCGGCGGCGCGATGATGGGCTTTATGGGAATGAATATGGCTC
>CAYSHU010000071.1:0-1881 GCA_964430965.1 uncultured Ruminococcus sp.
CGCCGTGGAGCTTGTCCTTGTTTTCTTCCTCATAGCGCATTATTGCCTCCTTGATTTTCGCCCGCGCGACCTTTAAGCGATAGAGCACGGTCTTCTCGTGAACGTCCATAAGCTCGGCGATCTCGGCGGCGGTCATCTCGTCGAAGTAGTAGAGAATTATAGTCCTGTACTGCTCCTCGGAAAGCGCTTTCTCGATAATATCCATAATTATCCTACGCTTTGCCGCATCGGCGACATACTCCTCCGGGAGGATATTGTCGTCCGGGATATTCTCCAGAACCTCCTCGCTGTCCTCAACAAGCGCGCTGTTAGCCTTGGACTTGATGAAATTCCTGCACTTGTTCGCCGCAATCTTGTTAAGCCAGCCCTGCACGCCCGAAAAATCGGAAAGCGACGCGAGCTTCTCAAACGCCGCGAGATATGTGTCCTGCATAATATCGCGGGCGCTTTCCTCATTTCTCAAAAGGCTCTTACACGTGAACCACACGCCGCTTTTCGTCAGCTCGTAAAACCGCTCGAAAGCCGCGTTGTCACCGCCTGCCGCAAGTTTCGCCAAATCGGAAATATTGCTCAAAACGATCTCCTCCCACACTTTGTTCCCTATTATTATAACAACTCAACACGGAGAAAAAGATAAAAAAATATATTATTTTTTATTCCCGCGCCTGCGGCGCGGGAATAAAACGGGTTTTATTAGATATAATTCCCGAAAAATAAAGAGAAATCGCGGTTTTGTATATTCTTGCCTCTTGCTTCTTGAAAGTCTTGCGTCTAATAATTAACCCCCGTTTAAAAAACGGGGGCTAAGTCTACCAAAAAGATGCCGGGTATCGCCAATGTCAAAAATTGCCGTGTATTCCCATGTACTTATCGGTGATTTGAGGACGCGTCCCACGGAATTATCCTATGGAATGTTTCCTCCGAAATTTGAGAGATTAGTTTTCGCCTCTCTGCTTAGCGAAGCACTCGCTGCACAAAACGGGTCTGTCGCCCTTCGGCTCGAACGGAACCTTTGCAACGCCGCCGCATACAGCGCAGGTCGCCTCATAGAACGTTCTTTGACCTCTGCCCGCGTTCTTCTTAGCGTCGCGGCAAGCCTTGCATCTCTGCGGCTCGTTCTCGAAGCCCTTTTCCGCATAGAATTCCTGCTCGCCCGCGGTGAACACGAAATCCGCTCCGCAATCCTTGCATTTCAGTGTCTTGTCTGTGTACATAGTAATACCTCTTTTAAATAAAAAATATCGTTCACCCGTTCGGAATCGCACCGTTTCTCCGCTTGCGCGGCGCTTTGCTTTAAGCTATCGGGTCATTTTTTATATTTTTATACTACGGCGAAACAGCATCACCGATTGTTTACTGCTACCAACCAGTACTCTACCACAGTCTGTCCTTGTAGATAGGGCGCAGCTTCGCCCTCGCGCGGGTAACCGCGTTGTCTACGGCCTTTCTGTCGATGCCGAGCTTTCTGGCGGTTTCCTCATACGAAAGCCCCATAATCAGCCCCTCCATACAGCGGAACTCCAGATTTGTGAGCTCCGTGCGCATATTTTCGAGAATAGCCGCGCGGTTTTCCCTGTCGATTACTATCTCTTCGGGAGTGGGCTTTGTATCGGCAATACGCTCCAGCTCCTCGGGGTCATTATCGGAGAGTTGATTTTTTCTCCTTTGAGAGCGCTTTGCGGTGTTTTTTAGCCGATTTTCAAGGCAGGTGTTCAGATACGTCGAAAACTCGCCCTTCGCGCTGTCGTAGCTCGAAATCGCGGCAAGAAGCCCCTGCATACCATCGCTGACAAGCTCCTCGCGGTCGGCGGAATTAGAATACCTCGCTGCAGCGGCGAACACCGCCTTCATATGGCGGGAGATAAGCTCGGCGAGTATTCC
>CAYSHU010000071.1:1891-10206 GCA_964430965.1 uncultured Ruminococcus sp.
GTTGTTCCCGAGGTTCTCGAGCAGCTCTCTGTCGGATATTTGAGAATAGCGAGAATTATCCACCATACTCCGCTCCTTTAAAAGCCAAAAGCAACTAAGGCAACCTCAATCGCATTTATTATTTTAACACATAATGTTCAATTTGTCAATGATTTATTGAAAATTAACGGTAAATTTGCAGATTTTTTGACTATTTTGCACAAATTAAACAAACGATTTTTTCACTTTGCGTAAATTTTACGACCTGTCCGGAAAATATTTCCTCCGTGGCAATCCACGGCTACTATCAGCGGGAAGTCCTCGAAGCGCAGCCGCTTGACGCTCTCGCAGCCCAAATCCTCAAACGCTATGACCTCGCACTCGGTTATACACTTGCACGCCAGCGCACCCGCGCCTCCTATCGCGCAGAAATACACGGCATTGTTACGGCGGATAGCCTCGCAAACCGCCTCGGAGCGCTCGCCCTTGCCTATCATCGCAGAAAGCCCACTGTCAAGGAACTCCGGCGCGTAAACGTCCATTCTTGAGGAAGTCGTCGGTCCGCAGGAGCCTATTGCCATACCGTCCTTCGCGGCGGTGGGGCCCGCGTAGTAAATCGCCGCGCCGCTAAGCTCGTAGGGCACGGCCTCTCCCTTATCGAGAAGCTCCTTTATTCGCTTATGCGCGGCGTCGCGCGAGGTATAAACCGTCCCCGAAAGCAAGATCTTATCCCCCGCGTGAAGCTCGCGAGCGCGCTCGGCAAGCTCGCTTGTATCAAGTTTCATACGTACACCTCTGATTTTAAGGTTATTTTATTTCGCGTATTTCCCCACCTTTGGAGAATCACGCAAAAGATTTTTGTTCAATAAAAAGCCGAGATTCCGAAACCTGTCCGAAATCTCGGCCTTGCAATTAAATTTTTAGAAATTTCCGAACAAATCGGAGCTCATTCCCATATCATCATCGGAGCTTCCCGAATCCATTCCGAAATCCCAAATCGAGCTGTCATCAGCACTCGGAGCAGTGGGGTCGCTTGAGGACGAGCTGCCGCCGTCGTCATCGTCGGAGCTGTCAAGACTGCCCGACTTTTCCATAGCAAAAAGCTCGTCTTGAAGGGCCGCCCACGGATTATCGCCGCCCGAAGAGGACGTTTCCTCCTGCTCGGGATCTTCTTCCTCAACGGAATCTCCCGCCGCACTGCCAAACGTAAGCTCCGCCTGCTTCAGCATCGCCGCCAACGGATCCTCCTCTTCGGACATATCCATACTGAAATCGCCAACCTCGTCCTTAGAGGGCTTAACGGCAAACTTTTCCTCCTGCTTCTTTACGGATGACATCATTTCATCGTTGAGCTGGTTACGGAGAGAAGCGCTGTTCGCGGTCTGGGAGAGCATCTGCTTCTCGAAATCGTCATCAACCAAATGGTCGCTGCCGCGCTTATTATCGTCAAGCGGGCGAACCTCGGTCACGGGAGAATCGAGGTCGAGATCCATATCGGTAGTCGACGAAAGGTCGAACTCCTCAAGAACCACCGCGGTAGGCGCGCCCTTCGGGTCGTCAAGCGGCTGAACCTCGGTTACAATCTCAAGCTCCTCTTCCTCCGGCTCCTTAGCCTCGGCGTCATCGTCCTCAAGAAGCGCAAACAAGTCTTCCGCCGCGGATTTCTCAGCCTTGGGCGCAGAAGCCCTCGGGACATCAGCCTGCGGCACGGTTACATTCGAGAAATCGGGAACGGCAACGGGCTCTCTCGCGGTCGCTCCCAGCAGCTCGGAAGCCTTTTGGTTCACCTCGTTTAATCCGCTTGTAACCTTGCTGATAAAGCCGTTGAGCACACTCATAAACTCATCGAGCGCGACGCTGTCAACTCCGCTTGCGGAAGTGCTCGCCCCCGAAACCATTTGCGTCGCAGCGGCTTTGGCCTTTTCGACGGTAGCCTTCGCGGTAGCGTTTGCCTTTTCGATTATCTGCTTCGCCTGCTCGTTCGCCTTCGCGAGGACTGACTTCGCGTTTGCGTCGGCATTTTTCGCACCGGCCGCGTCAGCACTCACCTTCTGTTTCAGCTTGAGCTTCAGCTCGTCGATTTGCTTCATCAAGCTCTCGCCAGTTTTGCGCTCGTTTTTAAGCTGCGCCTCAAGCTCGGCAGATTGCTTTTTGCCCTCTTCGACAGCCGCCTTTATCTTCGTGTCCGCTTCATTCGCCTTTTTCAGCGCCTCGCGAGTTTTCTTGTCATTTTCAGCTTTTTCGGCCTCGATATCTTTCATACGCTGATTTATCTTGGCTATGTACTCGTTTACTTCTTTTTTGTTGAAGCCCATCGCCTGTTGGCTGAAGCCGCCTTCTCCGCCTGCCATAAAAACACCTCTCAGCAATTTTTTATTTTTTAACCGTCTTAAGCCGATAGTACAGGCTGCTGTGATTCTATGCGGTTTCCCCCGCCTGCGGCGGGGGAACCGCAAGTATATATTTTATACAGTCTGAACCGTCACACTTCGACGGTAGTTTTACACTTTTAATTATAGCACATTCTTTTCAAATATACAAGTGTTTTAACAAATTTTATAAATATGTAAATTTTGGACGGTAATTTTTGTGAATTTTGTACAAAGAGATGTGGTGTAATTTGTAATAATTATAGATTTTGCGTTTCAAATCCGCGTTATTCCGCAAATACGGTTGATATTTCGGCAAAAATTGTGTATAATTTAGTTAAAGGGTAATAAAAATGCTTGCAGAAGAGAAATTTAAAAAGAAAGGATTTGATAATATGCTGGATAAAACAATGACATTTTCCGTGCACGAGGACAGAGAAAACGAGATGAAGGAAATCCTCACGACGGTTTATGATGCTTTAAAGCAAAAGGGCTACAACCCGATAAATCAGCTTGTGGGATATATCCTGTCGGAGGACCCTACATACATCACGACATTTAACAACGCCCGCGGGCTTATCCGTCACATCGACAGGGACGAGTTTTTGCAGGTGCTCGTAAAGTCGTATCTCGCCGATTAGTTTTTAGTTGTTAGTTTTTTGGGGAGAGTGAATTTCTCTCATCAATTTCTTGCAATTGGGTTATTGGAGATATTAAAAATCCGCTCCGCCGATACTTCGGCGGGGCGATTTTTTATTGCAATTTTACTGAAATTAGGGCGAATTTTGTAAATTCCACGCGGTTTTAGTGCAAAATACACAAAATATTTTTTGAGAACTTGTAAGATTGTTGTAATTTACTTATTGACATATTTTGAATTAAATGGTATATTAAAGTTGCAAAGAAAATTATTTCGTATTTCAGAAATGGTTTTCGGTAATTAAAAACACGTTATAAATGTGCAAAAGAAAGGACAGACGAAAAATGAACAAGGGATTTAAGCGTTCCGCGGCAGCGGTTGTCGCGGCGGCAATGGCGCTGAGCCTGACAGCTTGCGGCAGCAAAAGCAGCGACAAGCTCGTAATCGGCGGTATCGGCCCCGTTACAGGCGACGCGGCGCAGTACGGCATCGCGGTAAGAAACGGTATGGAGCTCGCGGCTGAGGAAATCAACAAGAACGGCGGCATCAACGGTATGACGATTGAAATCGCGTTCGAGGACGACCAGGCAGACCCCGAGAAGGGCATGAACGCGTACAACGCGCTTAAGGACAAGGATATGAAGCTGCTTATCGGCACGGTTACGTCCGGCTCCTGCGCGGCGGTTTCCGATTTGGCGGCGAAGGACAATATGTTCCTGCTCACTCCGTCGGGCTCGGCTATCAACTGCATTACGGCAGGCGACAACTGCTTCCGTATGTGCTTCACCGACCCTAACCAGGGCGCCATCGCGGCTGATTACATCGCGGACAATCTTTCCGCGAAGAAGATAGGCGTTATCTATCAGAATGACAGCGACTACTCAACAGGTATTTACAACGGCTTTAAGGACGAGGCAGACAAGAAGGGGCTGTCGATCGTTGCAACCGCGACGTTCACGGCTGACAACGCAACCGACTTCTCTCAGCAGGTAAAGCAGGTTGCGGACAGCGGCGCGGAGCTTCTGTTCCTCCCGTTCTACTACACCGAAGCAGCGCTTGTGCTTCAAGAGGCTAAGAAGAGAGATCTCAACATCCCCGTATTCGGCGGCGACGGACTTGACGGTCTTATCGGCGCGCTTGGCGACAAGATCGACGTTGCGGACGGCGTTTATGTAATGAGCCCGTATGCGTCTACTTCTCCCGAGCCGAAGTCCGCGGCATTTACGAAGTCCTATCAAGAGAAGTTCCCGAATGACGAGGTAAACCAGTTCGCGGCTGACGGCTATGACTGCGTTTATGCTGTAAAGCTCGCGCTTGAGAAGTCTGACGTTAAGGACGCTTCCATTTCCGCGAAGGACCTTGGCGACAAGCTCAAGGCGGCGATGACTCAAATCGAGTTTGACGGCATTACGGGCAATACCAAGTGGTCGGCAGACGGCGAGCCCGAAAAGGCTCCGCAGGTTCTGAAAATCGTAGTTGCTGACGGCAAGGGCTCTTACGAGGTTCTTTAATTTAAATTTTTCGGTAAACCGTACAAGGGCGTTCGGCTCTTGTACGGCTTTGCCATAATTTCGGCAAATCTTCTTTTCGAGGATTTGCTTTCATAGAATTGTAGACACGTACTATTTTTCTATGAAAACAAATTCTCGCACGAATACAGAGCAAGGAGATAAAATCTATGGGATTTATTTCAAACATAGTCGACGGAATAAGCCTCGGGAGCATTTACGCGCTTATCGCACTGGGCTACACAATGGTCTACGGCATCGCGAAAATGCTGAACTTCGCGCACGGCGACATTATAATGGTAGGCGGCTACGCGGCGTTTATCACAATGTCGTCTACATGGTGCCCTATCTGGCTGGCGCTTGTGATTACAGTCACCGTCTGCACGGTGCTGGGCGTTGTTATTGAAAAGCTGGCGTATCGCCCGCTGAGGAGCTCTCCCCCGCTCGCGGTGCTTATTACGGCAATAGGCGTGAGCTACCTGCTTCAGAATATCGCGCTGCTTACTCAATCGGCGACGCCGCGTATGTTCACTTCGATAGTTGACGGAATGCCGCCGTTTTTGCAGGTTTTCAAGGGCAAGGGCGCGGTGTTCTTCAGCGAAAATCCGTACAAGGCCGAGGGACTGAAATCGGATTTGACGATTACAATGGAAACGTTCATCGCGATTATTGTGTCCGTGGCGATCATGATAGCGCTGACGCTGTTCATTAACAAGACAAAGGCGGGCAAGGCGATGCTCGCGTGCAGCGAGGACAGAGGCGCGGCGCAGCTTATGGGAATTAACGCGAACGCGACGATCACGCTGACGTTTGCGATAGGCTCGGCGCTGGCGGCGGTCGCGGCGGTGCTGATGTGCTCGGCTTATCCGAAGCTCACGCCGTACACGGGCTCGATGCCTGGCATCAAGGCGTTTGTCGCGGCGGTTTTTGGCGGCATCGGAAGTATTCCCGGCGCGATGATAGGCGGAATTCTGCTCGGGATAATCGAGATTTTGTCGAAAGCGTATATTTCAATGCAGCTTTCGGACGCTATCGTATTTTTGGTGCTTATAATTGTTCTTGTCGTAAAGCCGACGGGGATTATGGGCAGAAAGATAAACGAAAAGGTATAAGGCGGAAGTATGAAGAAACAGAAATTAAACAACCTTATAACAATAGGCGGCACGGCGGTTTTGTGCGTGGTCATGGCGACGCTGATGTCCGTGGGCGCGCTTGACCGCGCGAATATGCTCAAAGGTATGCTGGTGCTTATCGGCATACATATAATCTGGGCGCTGTCGCTGAACTTGACAGTGGGCGTTCTCGGAGAGCTTTCTTTAGGGCACGCCGGCTTTATGTGCGTTGGGGCGATTTTCGGCGGAACCATTTCGCAGATTATTCAATACAACGCGGCGGACTGCCCGGGCTGGATAAGGCTTATCATTGCGCTCGTATGCTCCGGGATTATGGCTGCGATTTTCGGAATTCTTATCGGAATTCCCGTTATGAGGCTGCGCGGTGACTATCTGGCTATCGTAACGCTTGGGTTCGGCGAGATAATGAAGTCGCTCGCGAACAACATCTTCCTCACCGCAGACAAGAACGGGCTGCATTTCGGCTTCACAAACCCTCCCGCGAATGTCGACGAGGCTTCTGCGAAGCAGATTTTAAAGGGCTCTATCGGTATGCAGGCGCCGCAGGACACGAACATCTGGTGGGTGGTTATTCTGCTGATGATTACGCTTGTCGTGATGATGACATTTATCAACTCGAAATCCGGGCGCGCTTGTATGGCGGTGCGCGATAACTACATCGCGGCGCAGTCGGTCGGGATAAATGTCACGAAATTCAGACTTATGGCGTTTACTATCTCGGCGGCTATCGCGGGCGTTGGCGGAGCGCTTTACGCGCACTCCGTGTCGATGATTGCGTTCAGCAAGTTTGATTATAACTTCTCCATTCTTATTCTTGTATTTGTAGTGCTCGGCGGACTTGGAAGCATGCGCGGCTCTATAATCGCGACGATAATTCTCTACGTGCTGCCGGAAATGCTCCGCAAGGTAAACCAGAACCTCGCAAACGCGCGTATGCTTATTTACGCTATTATCCTCATTGCCCTTATGCTCTGGAAAAACGCACCGTTCTTTATCGGTCTGCGCGAAAAGCTCAGCGCGAAATTCAGGAAAAATAAAGAAAACGCGGACAAAACTTCAGGAGGTGCCGAGGTATGAGTGAAGCTGCTAAAACCTCCTCCGAAATTATGCTTGAGGTTAAGGAACTCTCAATTCAGTTCGGCGGGCTTCGCGCGGTGGACGGGCTGAATATGCGCGTGAGAAAGCACCAGCTCTACGGACTTATCGGTCCGAACGGCGCAGGGAAAACCACGGTGTTCAATATGCTGACGGGCGTTTACAAGCCGACGACGGGCGTTATTTACCTCGACGGCGCGAACATCACGGGGAAATCTCCCGTGGAAATCAACAAAAACGGCATCGCGAGGACGTTTCAGAACATCAGACTTTTTAAAGGAATGAGCGTTCTGGATAACGTTAAGGTCGGTATGCAGAACCAGACGAAATACACGACGATAGAGGGAATTCTGCGCCTCCCCCGCTACTTCCGCGAGGAGAAGCAGATGAACGAGCGGGCTATGGAGCTTTTGAAGGTATTCGAGCTTGACGGCGAAAAGGACGCGCTTTCGCAGAACCTGCCCTACGGCAAGCAGAGAAAGCTCGAAATTGCCCGCGCTCTTGCGACTAATCCGAAGCTCTTGCTGCTCGACGAGCCCGCGGCGGGTATGAACCCGAACGAAACCGCGGAGCTTATGAACACAATTCGGTTTGTCCGCGATAAATTTGATATGACGATTTTGCTTATCGAGCACGATATGAAGCTGGTTTCGGGAATCTGTGAGGAGCTTACGGTGCTGAACTTCGGTCAGGAGCTCGCGCAGGGCGAAACCTCGGCGGTGCTCAACGACCCGAAGGTCATCACGGCGTATCTGGGAGAATAAAATTATGGCTATGCTTGAAATTAAGGATTTGGAAGTGTATTACGGCGCGATAAACGCGCTTAAGGGCATTTCCTTTGACGTTGAACAGGGCGAGATAATCGCGCTTATCGGCGCGAACGGCGCGGGAAAAACCACGACGCTTCACACGATTTCGGGGCTTATCCCCGCGAAGCACGGCTCGGTTAAGTTCAACGGCGTGGAGCTTACGAAAACTCCCGCGCATAAAATCGTGTCTATGGGAATGGCGCACGTCCCCGAGGGGCGGCGGGTATTCGCGCAGCTTTCCGTTCTCGAAAATCTGACGCTCGGCGCGTTTACGAGAAAGAATAAGGCTGAGATAAACGAAACGCTGGAGCGCGTTTACGAGCGCTTTCCGCGGCTCAAGGAGCGCCGCACGCAGCTTGCGGGGACGCTCTCGGGCGGCGAGCAGCAGATGCTTGCTATGGGCAGGGCGCTGATGTCAAAGCCGTCTATTGTCCTGATGGACGAGCCGTCAATGGGGCTTTCACCGCTTTATGTCAACGAGATTTTCGACATTATTCAGGAAATCAACAAAAGCGGAACAACGGTTTTGCTGGTTGAGCAGAACGCGAAGAAGGCGCTTTCAATCGCGAACCGCGCGTACGTTCTCGAAACGGGGAGCATTTCCCTTTCGGGCGACGCAAAGGAGCTTATGGACAACGACGAGGTCAAGAAGGCGTATCTGGGCGAGTGACCTTTCTCAAATTCAAGGAGAAATATTATGGATAAGTTTATTATTACGATTGCGCGCGGCTACGGCAGCGGCGGGCGGACTATCGGCAAAATGCTTTCAAAGCGGCTTGGCG
>CAYSHU010000072.1:0-10174 GCA_964430965.1 uncultured Ruminococcus sp.
TCAAGGGCAAGGGCGACGAGGTTTCCAAGCTCGTTGAAAAAGGCAAGAGCCAGTTTGTGGGCCCGGAGATCATGGGCAAGAAGCTCGGCGTTGTGGGTCTCGGAGCGATAGGCGTGCTCGTCGCGAACGCGGCGGCGGCTCTCGGAATGGAGGTTATCGGTTACGATCCGTTCCTCAACGTTGAGCACGCGCTGAAGCTCTCCGGCAAGGTGAATTACGTCAAGGACGTTAAGGAGCTCTACGAGAAGTGCGACTACATCACGCTGCATGTTCCCGCAACTCCTGAAACAAAGGGCATGATCGACAAGGATGCGATAGCGCTGATGAAGAAGAGTGTGCGCCTGCTGAACTTCTCGCGCGATGCTCTCATCGTTGAAGCGGACGTAGTAGCGGCGCTCGACAACGGCGGAATGGCTTGCTACGTCACCGATTTCGGCTCCGACAACCTCATCGGCAGGGAGAACGTGATCTGCCTGCCGCACCTCGGCGCGTCCACTCCCGAAAGCGAGGACAACTGCGCGGTTATGGCGGTTCAGGAGATCATCGATTACATCGACAACGGCAACATCAAGAACTCCGTGAACCTCCCGAATATGAGTATGCCGATAACGGGCGATGCGAAGATATGCGTTATCCACAAGAACGTCGAGGGCGTTATCAAGAGCGTAACCGAGCCGATCTCCGCGGCGGGCTGCAACATCGAGAACATGGAGAGCAAGTCCAAGAAGGACTACGCGTATACCTGCCTCGACGTAAAGGGCAACCCCGCGGGCATCGAGGATAAGCTCAAAGCCGTGCCGAACGTTGTGGGCGTTCGCGTGGTGAAATAATTGCATAAACACCATGTTCTCCCTGCCCTCGGCGGGGAGAACAAATAATATGGAGGCTTTATGAAACGCATTTTAACAATCATATCACTGCTCCTCGCCGCCGCGCTTCTTTCGGGCTGCAGCGGCGCGAACGACTCAAGCAACACTATAGGCTCCGACGTGTCTTCAAGCAGCGCGGTTTCAAGCGTCACCGAAATAAGCTCCGCGATCGTTTCAAGCACGGACAGCACCTCTTCCGCTGCTCCGATAACCTCCGATGATGAAAGCTCGCAGCCGCAGATCGAGCCTACCGAGTTCGAGCAGGTATTAAATCTGATTGCGGATTACGGTGTGTTTATGATCGATTCTTTCCCGCCCAATAAATTCAATTATGATGTTGTTGATAAGACAAAAAGGATACCCACGGATTTTATTCCTTCGTATGAAACCTCGGACGGAGTTCCGTACACGATCGTTTTGGACGAAACCTCGATTAACGAAAACGAATGGTACTCTTGGCATTATAAGCCCATAGACAGCTGGACGGAGCTTCTGAACAGTATGACCACCGAAAAAATGCGGGAGGAATATGTTTATACCGACTCTTTTGTGCTTATGCATAATGGCGAGATGTATATTGACCCAACCGGCGGCGGCAGAGGCGTGGGCTTGGGAATGAGCTATCTGCGCCTGGATTCTGTTGAAAGACCCGATGAAAACACCTATGTCCTGACGGTAACGTCCGTCGGCGACAAGGAAGAATGGGGTCTGCAAGAGGATTGGCTCGAAACCGAGGTCGTTAGGGTAGTGAAAACCGCCGACGGACTTCGTATTGACGAGTGTTCAAAAAATGCGTCGGAGTTTTTCTGGTTTTACTATTATTTGCGCTACGGCGACATCGAGATCACTATACCGACGGATTACGATCTTATCAAGAATTTGACATAACACGTTTTCCCCGCTCCCAAAAAAGGGCGGGGATTTTTTGTTCCTTTCGGGTTGACAAAAGCGGTGGTTTTGTGTTAAAATAAAAACAGGCGGATTAAAAACGCGGGGAAATAACGGGGAATAAGGGTGGAAAATTATGTTACTGGAACTAATGGCGGTGGCGTTCATAATTCTTTGCTGCATTTTCGGCAGCAAAATTTCGCTGAAATTCGGGCTTCCGACGCTGCTGCTTTTTATATTGCTCGGAATGGCGTTCGGCTCGGACGGCATTTTCAAAATCGAATTCGACAACTACATATTCGCGCAGAACATCTCGTCCGCGGCGCTTATTCTTATAATCTTCTACGGCGGCTTCGGCACAAAATGGACAAAGGCGCGAAAGGCGGCGGGGCGGTCTATTTTGCTGTCCTCCGTTGGGACGATACTCACTGCGCTTTTGGTAGGATTGTTCTGCACGTTCGTGCTGAAATTTGAGCCGACCGAGGGCTTCCTTATCGGCGCTGTAATAAGCTCGACCGACGCGGCGAGCGTTTTCGCGATACTCAGAAGCAAGAAGCTGAACCTCAAATACCGCTCTGCGCCTATTCTGGAGCTTGAAAGCGGAAGCAACGACCCGTTTGCGTATATGCTGACGATAATACTTTTGTCAATTATGAAGGGCGATAACAGCAATTTCGGGAGCTTCGCGCTGATGTTCGCGAAGCAATTAGGCTTCGGCTTGCTGTTTGGCGGGGCGTTCGCGTATCTGGGAGTTCTCGCGCTGAAGCACATCAAGTTTGAGGAAAGCGGCTTTGACGCGATTTTCGTCTGCGCAATGGCGATAATTTCCTACGCTATCCCCGCGTTCTTCGGCGGCAACGGCTACCTTTCGGCGTACATAACGGGCATCGCAATGGGAAACACGGACGTTCCGGGAAAGAAAGCGCTCGTCAACTTCTTCGACGGCATCACGGGTATCACGCAGATCATGCTGTTCTTTATGCTGGGCTTGATCTGCTTTCCGTCGCAAATGGCGCACACGCTTCTCCCCGCGGCACTTATTGCGGTGTTCTTGACGCTTATCGCAAGACCGCTCGCGGTATTCCTCATTATGAAGCCGTTTAAGGCGCCGTTAAATCAAATCGCGCTGGTTTCCTTCGCGGGAATTCGCGGCGCGTCTTCGATTGTTTTCGCGATTATGGTCACGGCGAACGAGGCGTACACGAAAAACGACATTTTCCATATCGTGTTTATGATAGTGTTGATTTCGATTTCCGTGCAAGGCAGCCTGCTGCCGCTTATCGCGCGGAAAACGAATATGATCGACGACGGCGAGAACGTAATGAGAACCTTCAACGACTACTCCGATGAAAACGCCGTGCAGTTTATTCGCCTTAAGGTCTACGAAAACGGCACCTGGGCGGGGAGTATGATCAAGGACATCGAGATTCCGCAAGGGCTTCTGATAGCGCTGATAAAGCGCGACGGCAAGAGCCTTATCCCATACGGCGGCACAACGCTGCTCGCGGGCGATGAGATCGTCCTCAGCGGCGTCGGCTTCTCCGACGACAAGAGCCGCATTTTCCACGAGATAACGATAGAAAGCGACCGCCACGGCAAGCGCGTCCACGAGCTTGACCTCCCGCGCGGCGATCTGATTATCCTGATAAAACGCGACGGCGAGGTGCTTGTCCCGAACGGGCAGATCGAATTGAAAGAGGACGATGTGCTGGTAATGGCGTCCAGCCCGAAAAACACGGTCGCGAGCAGCAGCTAGAGAATAGTTATCGGTTGTTAGTTATCCTCCGCCCATTAAAATGGGTGGGGGATTTTTGCTGTCAAGCGAAGCTGAGGGAGTTAGTTCCGAAAGTATATTTCACATGAAACTGAATAAACAACGCGGATTGTTTTTGGTCAAAGCCACAAAGTTTTTACCGTTCACGCAGGAAAATGACATCTTGCGCAAAGGGGGCTTGAAAAACAAATTTGAATATGTTATAATCAGAATTAACACAAATTTAATATATAGCATTTAATGCTATGGAAAGCCGTAAGTGGCATAAGGAGGTAGGATGACAATAAATTAACGGCTTCAGCAATAATTTTAAAAAACAGGAGGTAAAAAAACAATGAAGGTTAAAGGCAAAGCAAAACAGTTGTTTTGTATGGTGTGCGCTTTTGTGGCGTCGTTTGTGCTAACGGTGACAGCGTTTGCAGAGATTGATATTGATTATACAATTTATGGCGGAAAGTATAAATCTAACGACTCGTCAAAGGCGGGATACATAAGTATCAGTGAAACTCGCATAGGTTTGGTTGTGTTTTGGGATGACAATGAAGAAGACGGATGCTTTTTGTCAGGTTCAACCACAGATGGATATATACTTTTCCCCTCATCATGTCCATTTTATGCGCTTTATGATACCGTAACGGTTGTAGGTGCAACTGGCGTGCCTATAGACACGAATCCGTATTTAAGTGGAATACAAATGAAGGTAATCCCCGATTATGAAGTTAAAGGTGGAATATTTGGTTCTGGTAAGCACACAATTTCCCCAAGGCAGTCAACTGTGAAATATATTCAGGAATAAGCACTTGGTTACAATTTGAAGAAAGGATTTGGTGACATTTATGAAAAAAATCATTATACCGATAATAGCGGCGGCGATCCTCGGCGTAGGCGGGGGCGTAACCGCGGTGATGTTGAACAGGGCAAGCGTAGCTAACGCGGACGAGCCGGGAATGGAAATTTATCCGACAGACGTTGAGGTAACAAGCGGCAAATACTATTTTAACGGCGACACGGACAGCGGTTTGTGGGTAGAGGTCAATTCGGATTTCCTTACACTTAAGGGAGACGATATTGAAACCGCTCTGAGAGATGCCGCGGGCGGTGTTGAAGAAAACTATAACAATATGAGATTGCTATATTGTGCCGAGAAGGATTACGTTGTCAAAAACTTTAAGCCCGATCAGTCGCAGTATATTCTTAACATAAGCCGCAGCGGCGAGCGGCTGGACGACGAAAGCATAAGGAATGATGACAGCGCGGCAGGTTTAAAGTATAATAAGGCGGAAAACACAATTCATCTTGGAGTGTTCGGCGACTTCACCCTCGTCGAATAACAAAGCAAATCCCCCGCAAAACGGGGGATTTATTATATCGCCGCCGACCTTGCAGTGTTGGCGAGCCGTGTTTTTATTTTTTCTGTTCCCGTTTGCTTTTGAGCGCCTTGTTGAGCTTTTCCGCTTCGCTTTTCGATGAGAGATACGCCCCCGCGAACGTAAACGCGTATATTGCCGCCGTTGAGATAACTATTGTCATTACTCCCGCAAGGTTAAAATTTACCCACTCAAAGGCTGTCCCCAACGCTATCATGGTAATACAAAGAAGAATATAATGAACGGATATTCTGATATAAAGCTCCTTTTTCTTTACAGCCTCCCTTGAGTAGATGACCGCCGTTATCAGCGCCGTAGCAAGACCCGCGCAGGGTATTCGGATAAGCGTTTGAGTGCTTACGCCGCTGCCGCCCTCGATCAGCAGCATTGCGATAAACACAAACAGTATCCCTGTGGTGATATATACGAAATATCTTATCAGATCGGTAATAAATTTCATACTCTTCACCTCTCTCTTATGCCGAGCTTCTTTTTCAGTTCGGGAACGTACTGCCTTGAAATAATGACGCGTTCGCCGTTTTTGAGCTTCGCTTCAAGTCTCGCCCCAAGTATCGGGATCACCGCCTCGATAAAGGAAATATTTGCGATGACCGATTTTGAGATACGCTGAAAATCGGTGTTTTTATAAGCGTTTTCAAGCTCGTACAGCTTTTCCTTTACCTCGAAAACGTCTTTTTCGCAGTAGGCAAACACCTTGTTGTCTACCGACTCAAAGTAGTAAATATCCGCGGGAACGAGCTGCACGATCGCCTTGTCCTTGTACCCGGTGATGCGTCTGCGCCATTGTCCGATGGTGGAGATAAGGTTCATAAGCTCCTCGTCAAGCTCGCCGCACCGAATGATTATTTCGTCCTCGCCGTCTATGGGCGTTTCTACCGTAATTTTCACAAGCTACCTGTCTTTCCTTTTCATAAGGCTTACCGCCGCCGCTCCCGCAATCGTGAACAATATCCCGAACCCGATGACCACCGCTACGCATACGGCGGGCGAAACGCTGTTCCCGAAAGCTTCAAGGTCTATGCCCATATATTTGTTGAACTCCTCCGTCATAACGTCGGGCGCGTCCGCAAAGGCGGCGCTTGCCGCGGAGCTTGTCATAACGCTTCTGAACATCGCGGTGCCGTATATCACGGGAGTGCAGGTCATAACGTTTGCCAGACCCTTTGAAAGCTGACCTATCGGAAGATATATACCGCCGAAAAATCCGACCAGCGTGCCGATGACCGTTCCGAAGCCGCTCCATGCGCCCTCGCTTTTAACAAGCACGGCGAACAGATACATAATAGCGGAATATGTAAACGAGTTCGCGAGGATCATTCCGAGAATTTTCAGATGCTCCGAAAGTGAAAACGCCGCCAGCCCCTTTGCGCAAAGGATAATCTCCGAAACGCCAAGCGTCACAAGACAGATGATAACGGAGGTCACGCAAGCCGCCGTGATATACGAAAGCGCGATAGTCAGACGGCTGACGGGCGCGGTGTATATGGAATTTATTTTCCCCGAGGCTTTGTCCTTTATTATCGACGACAACGCGGAAAGCGCGACCATAACGGAGTTTATCGGGATAATTCCCGCGACCGTCCATACAAGCACAAGCAGCTCGGCGTTGGCTTTATCGTTTGACGTATCGCGTCCGGGAAGCTCCGACAGCATCTCGGTAATATTTTCCACGCTCATATCCCCGAGGAAAAACAGCATAAGCGCAAGGATTATAAGCATTGACAGCAGCGACATAAACACCGAGCCCTTGTCGCGGAAATAAAGCAGCATATTTCTTTTCGTAAGCTGAATAAATTTTGACATCAGTTCGTTTCCTCCTTTGTGGCGTTAAGAAAAACATCGTCCATAGTTCCCTGAATGACCTCAAAGCCCTCAAGGTCGTTTCCCGCCTTATTAAGAAGCGGCAGAGCCTCCAGTGTGGAGGCAAGGGGAATTATCAGCCCGTAGCTTTCATCGGCGTACTTTTCCCCGTTCAGATCAAGATTTTCCAGCAGCTTTGTTTTTTGGGAATTATCGCAGTACAGCTTCAGATGATCCGCGGCGTATCTTTCCTTAAGCTCGTGCGGCAGTCCCTCGGCGACTATTCTTCCCTTGCTGATGATAATTATTTTGTCCGCCTCGGCAGCCTCCTCCATATAATGAGTGGTGAGAAATACGGTCATTTGCGTTGTCTTGCGGAGCTGTTCAATGGTGCTCCATACCTCGCGGCGTGCGGACGGGTCAAGTCCCGTGGTGGGCTCGTCGAGTATCAGCACCTTGGGGGTGTGCATAAGCGCCGCGGCTATCTCGCAGCGCCGCTTCTGCCCGCCCGACAGCGTGCGGTATCTTTTCTTTAAAATATCCGTCAGGGAGAAAATTTCCTCCAGCTCGGCAAGCCTCGCCATTGCCTGCTTTTTGTCCGAGCAGCGGAGCATACCGCGGCACAGCAGGTTTTCCTTTACCGTCAGCAGCTCGTCAAGTATGTTGTTCTGATAGACGATCCCCGTTTTTTCGCGGACCTTTCGGCTGTCCTTTTTAATATCGAAGCCGCATATCTCGACGCTGCCCGAGTTGGGCTCAAGAAGCGTGGACATTATGTTTATGGTCGTGGATTTTCCCGCGCCGTTTACGCCCAAAAAACCGATGAGGCTGCCCTTTTCGACCGAAAACGAGATATTGTCCACGGCGTTTACCGAGCCATAGGTCTTTGTGAGATTTTTTACGCTTATCACATTCATTTTATAAACCCTCCGTTCTATGTGATAATAATAACACAAAAGAACGGATAAAGTCAACCGAATTTCGGTAAGCTGCATTGTTTGAGGGGTAAGATACACACCGAGCGGCGGGGAATGACAAATAAAAAAACAGGGATTGAAAATTCAATCCCTGTAGCTTTCTTAATTACAAGAAATATTCCACGCCGCTCTTGAACAGCAGCTGCTCCTTATCTCCGTCGACGTTTTTCGCGACGAATTCGGTAAGGCGCTCGGTGTGTCCCATTTTGCCGAGCACTCTGCCGTCGGGGGAGATAATTCCCTCAACCGCGCACATAGAGCCGTTCGGGTTGAACATCGTGTCCATTGTCGGGTTGCCCTTGAGGTCAACGTATTGCGTGAGAATCTGCCCGTTGTCGATAAGCCCGCGGAGCACCTCGCCGCTCGCGACAAAACGCCCCTCGCCGTGCGAAATGGGTATCGCGTGAACGTCGCCGACCTTGCAGCTGGCGAGCCACGGCGACTTGTCCGTGCAGATTTTCGTGTAGACAAGCTGCGACTGGTGGCGGCCGATTTCATTATACGTCAGCGTCGGGCTGTCCGCGGTGAGCTCCACAATATGCCCGAACGGCACAAGTCCGAGCTTTATCAGAGCCTGGAAGCCGTTGCAGATGCCTATCATCAGACCGTCGCGCTTGTGCAGCATATTCTCGACATTCTCCGCAATTTTCGGGTTGCGGAAGAACGCGTTGATGAACTTTGCCGAGCCCTCGGGCTCGTCCCCTCCGCTGAAGCCGCCCGGCAACGCGATAATCTGCGTCTGCTCGATCAGCTTTGCGAACTCGCCGACCGACTCCTCAATATCCGCCGCCGAGAGGTTTTTGATAACAAAAATTTTACTCTCCGCGCCGTAGCGTTCAAACGCCGCCGCGGTGTCGTATTCGCAGTTTGTTCCCGGGAACACGGGGATAAGCACGCGCGGCTTCGCGATTTTCGGGGATTTGCGGTTGAGTAAAAGCTCGCAGCCGCCCGTGTATTTCACCGCCTCGGGCGCGGGAGCGTAGCTTGTCCGCTGCTTGAATATCGGCTCGAGCACGCCGTTCCACTTCTCCTCGAGCTTTGCGAGATCAAGTTTGACATCTCCGCAGATTATCTCGAAATCCGTCAGCGTCTCGCCGATAATTCTCACGCCCTTCGGGAACTCGTCGCCGTCGAGCTCCATTACAAACGCGCCGTAAACGGGATTAAACAGCTCCTCGTCCGACAGGTTTTCAAGCCGTGCCCCGATGCGGTTTCCGAGCGCCATTTTGAACACGCCCTCCGCAACGCCGCCGTTCGCGACGCTCCAGACGGAAATCGCCTTTTTCTCGGCGATAAGCCTCTTCACGGTCGCGAACGTTTCCTTTACGCTCGCCGCGTCGGGAAGTCCGTTCGCGTTATAAAGCGGCGCGATGTAGCCTATTCTGCTGAACGGGATTTTGAATTCCGCGGAGATTATATCGGGCGCTTTCGCCGTTGTTACCGCGAATGATACAAGCGTCGGCGGAACGTCGATAAGCTCGCCGTCCGCTTCGCCGAACGTACCGCTCATGGAGTCCTTGCCGCCTATCGCGCCGCAGCCCATATCAAGCTGCGCCTTGTACGCGCCAAGCAGCGCCGAAAACGGCTTGCCCCAGCGCTCGGGCTTGCCGAGAGTTCTCTCGAAATATTCTTGAAAAGTCAAGCGGCACTTCTCGTTGTCGCCGCCCGCCGCCACGACCTTCGCGAGGCTTTCAACGACCGCGCAGTACGCGCCGTGATACGGCGACTGCTCCGAAACAGCGGGGTTGAAGCCCCACGCCATAATCGAGGCGGTTTCCGTCTTGCCGCCGAGCACGGGGATTTTCGCCGCCATTGCTTGAACGGGCGTTTGCTGAGTGCGCCCCGCGAACGGCATCAAAACCGTGTTCGCGCCTATCGTGCTGTCAAATCTTTGCACAAGTCCTCTCTGCGAGCAGACGTTCAGATCCGTCACGAGCTTTTCCCAGTCCTCCGCGGTGTTGCGCCGCCCCGTGGAATAATTCACGTTGACCTCGGGTACATAAACCTCGGTGTGCTTTTCCGCGCCGTTGGAGTTCAGAAACTCGCGTGAAATATCTACGATAGTCTTGCCGTTCCACGTCATTTTAAGGCGCGGCTCGGCTTTCACGACAGCAACCGCCGTGCTCTCCAGATTTTCCTTAGATGCCAGCGCGCGGAATTTCTCCACGTCCTCGGGCGCTACAACTACCGCCATTCTCTCCTGGCTTTCGGAGATCGCAAGCTCCGTGCCGTCAAGTCCGTCGTATTTCTTCGGAACCTTGTCGAGGTCTATTCCAAGCCCGTCGGCAAGTTCGCCGATCGCCACGGAAACGCCGCCCGCGCCGAAGTCGTTACACCGCTTGATAAGTAGCATTGCCTCTTTATTGCGGAACAAACGCTGTAATTTACGCTCTTCGGGCGCGTTCCCCTTTTGCACTTCCGCACCGCACGCGGTAAGCGAGCCGAGCGTATGCGATTTGGAAGAACCCGTTGCGCCGC
>CAYSHU010000073.1:0-10168 GCA_964430965.1 uncultured Ruminococcus sp.
ATAATTTTTAGGTCAATGTGCTGTGACTTGAATTGCTCGATCTGTTTTTCAAGAACGCCGCCGAGCGTTCCTGCCATAATAGCGAAGTGCAGATTTTCGCTCGGTTCGCTTGTGAGTTCAAACAAACGGTTCTGAATTCTTGTGTAGCTGTCCTCCAAACAGAGGTAGAGCACTGTACCGCGTTTGGTTTCCCGTCCGAGTACCTTTTCTCCTTTCGCAATACTGAGTGCCATGTCCAGCGAAAAGGTTGCGAGTTCTGGGCAATTTCCAATTGAAAAAACGGTTGATTTCATAGTGAATATATGGTATACTTATTATAAAGACAACTATTAATAATTGTATACTATATCTTTAGTTCAGCATTAAATCTGATACTTTATTTGATGTTTTAAGGAGTATTTAAAATGTTTACATGGTATAATCTTTTGCAACCAAAGAGATTCCGTGATACAGAGAGTGTCACTCGTTCAAAGAGCGACACTAGGTCGCCTTTTAAAAAGGATTTTGACACAGTATGCAATAGTACAATCTTACGGAGATTGCAAGATAAAGCGCAAGTTTTCCCTTTAGAGCAAGAGGATTATGCTAGAACAAGATTAACACACTCAATTGAGGTTATGTCTATTGCTGAAAGTATTGGTTATCAGGTAATTAGCTTTGTAAAAGAAAAAAAGCCAGAAATTTATCTGTATACAGCTGAAGCTGAAAAGAAGTATGCTAGTGAACTTGTTAATGAAATTCCTAATATTCTAAAAACGGCTGCTCTTTTACATGATATGGGCAATCCACCCTTTGGACATTTAGGTGAAAAAATAATTGGAGATTGGTTTAAGAAAAACCTCGGTAATTTTGCGTTTAATGCAGATAAAGAACTGGTTTTTAACTCCTCTGCCGAAGCTAAGAATACTTTGGATTATTTACTCAAGGGAAGTTTTGCTGAAGATTTAAAAAATTTTGATGGCAATGCGCAGTTATTGCGACTTGTTACAAAGCTTTGCTTTGTAGTGGACGAAAATGGAATGAACTTAACATTTCCGGTAATATCTACTTTTATAAAGTATCCAACTGCTTCGATTGACATTAACAAAAAAATTCTAATAAAAAAGAAGGTGGGCTACTTTTCTTCTGAAGAAAAGCAGTTTAATACAATTAATACTTCTTTAGGGTTAAACAGCTGTCGCCATCCTCTTGCTTTTCTCTTAGAAGCAGCGGATGATATTGCATATTTGACGGCTGATATCGAAGATGCTCAAAGAAAGGGGCTAATTTCATTAAGCAGAATTCAAGAAAGTTTTGAAAATGAAAAGGGCGACGCTCTTGTTGATGACATATTGAAATCTTTAAATGATTATATCCAGATGGCAAAAACTATGGATTATGATGATGTTGAGAGTTATGTAATTCATAGACTTAGAGTATTAATAAAGGGATATATGATAAACGCAATGAGTGACGCATTTGAAAAATCATATGAGTTAATTATGAAGGGCGAATTTGATGATGAATTAATTAATGTTTCATCAGCAAAAAAAGTAGCTACAATATTAAGGCAGCTCGAGAGAGATAATATTTATTATTGTGCCAATATATTAGAAAATAAAACACGCGCAAACACAATTATCACAAAGTTACTTGATGTATATATTCCTGCTATTGTTAACTATAGTGAAGATGAAGGAAATACAGATAGTTCAAACAATTTGCTGTATTTATCACTCTCAAAGAACTATAGGCATATATGCAAAATGGCAAATAAACATCTGAATAAATCGTCTAACAATGAATTTGAAAAAATGGTTTACAACAAAATATTATTAGTTACTGATCAAATTTCAGGAATGACAGATTCACGTGCGTTAACTGTATATAAAACAATAAGTGCAAATTAAAGAATCGCGACATAAAATATTAGCAAAGCCATCAATATTAAACCAATATTGATGTTCCAATTATATTTCTCCAAATAGTGTGAAAAAACGTTTAGGTGGGTGGATTTAAGTTTGAAATACAAGAACATATATTTGAGGGATAATGATTGGCCTTGCTCTTAATAAAGTATTATTTTATTATTGCGTAATTTTTAGTAATCTTGTTGTAGAATCCGCCGAGCAATATTTGTGAGACTCCTGTGCAATAAACTTTATAGAAAGGAACGCTCAATCATTGATTTTTTTGGTTGTTTAAATTTAAATTATGAAATTAAAAAATTTAATCGAAGATAAGATAAGGATGATGTCGCACCTTTTGATTAAAAGTGGAAACCTGGCTATTGGATTTGATCATTTGTTAGTTGTGTTTCCCTCAATATTACTTATGGCTAAGGTGTTAAATAGCAATAACTATAATAATAACAGCATCTCGCTACTTCTGTTTTGCACGGGTGTAGGGAATATACTTTTTTATATAATTACAAAATCTAAAATTCCAGTTTTTTTGGCACCTAGTTTTACGTTTATCGGTTTTACAACTGCAACTATGCAATTGAGCGGAGAAAACATCAATATTGCAAAAATAAATGTCACTATGGGATTCTTTTTTGCTAGCATTATTTTTTTACTTATGGGAATGTTGTATAAATCGCCATTGATAAAGAAATATATTGGGCTGACTTTACCTGATGCCTTAGTTGGACCTTTGATATCGCTAATTGGTTTAGATTTATTAGACACGGCAATAAGCGATTCAGGATTCAATACAGAAGAAAATAGATTGATTTTTATTGCCATTTTAACACTGATAACTATAGTGTGTGCAACAACGTTTAAGCACAAACTATTGAGAAATGCTTCTATTTTATTTGGCGTACTTATGGGAGTTATTGTATCAGCTTTAATGGGGCAGTATGATTTCGTCAATTCTAGTTCATCTATTGTGGAGTTTCCAAGGTTGGATTTTGTTTTTTTATACAAAGAGTTTCCTAATTATGTTTCACAAATTAAATGGCTTGACATCTTAGTTGCTGTATTTCCCGCTACCGTTATCATTTTTTCTGAAAACGTTACTAAAATAACATTGGTTGAAAAAATGATAAGAGCAGAAAACTGCAACGATAATAATATCTTTATTAATTTTTATGAAATGGCAATCATTGGTCACTCAATTTCATTAATGATTTCGATTCTTTTAGGATCTGTTCCCAATGCAATATATGCTGAGAATATAGCTTTAATGGAAGTCAATAATGTTGAGGGATCCAAAAAGAACAGAATCTACGAGGAAAATAACAGCATAAGTAGCTTTTATCATAGGTTGTCTACATACCCATTGATAATTGCTAGCTGCATTACAATTTTTTTTTCGTTTTTTACTATGTTTCAGAATCTTCTAAGATCAATTCCTATGGCAGTATATGGGGGAATGGAACTTTTTATTTTTGCTCTTATTTCAGCGCAAGGCGTACAATTGCTAGTTGATAGGAATGTTAATTATAAAAAAGTCACAAATCAAATCATTACTTCAATGACCTTATTAACAGGTCTAAGTGGAGTAAGTATTAAACTTGGAGTAACCGAAATTAAAGGGTTGAGTTTAGCATTTCTAGTGGGTGTAGTATTAAATTTGTTTTTTAAAATTTGTTCATATTTGGGGCGGCTAAACGAAAAGATCGATATAGCTGAAATAGTAGAACTAATCAATAAGGCTTTTGAAAAAGAAACCATTATGATTTCTAAAAATGAGGAATTAATATATGTGGAGCTTCAACAGTTTTTAAGTGTAGAAAGTAAAGCCGATTCTTTTAAAAATTTATCAGAAACTGTTAAAAATATTAAAATTAAAATTAATGATTCAATAGTTTTACATATATTGGAAGGTAATGACGGCATTATTGTTATAAAAGCTTATCCATACAAAGATGAATACATAAAAATTATTAACGATTTTTCAGAAAATATTTTAGTTGATTTTGAGAATAAAATAATATCATTAATTGTTAATGAGAATATGTCCAAACGAAGTTTAAAAAAGATATTTGTTGCATTATCAAAATAAGTTGGACTCCTGTCGAAATCTGAACCCCCAGGGTTCGGATAACGACAAATGTTTTGTTATAATCCCTTTTCCGGCGCGGCTTTACAGTGGAGTGGTCTGAATTTCATCAAAATGGACGCTAAATTCAAAACAGTTCAAAATCGGAAACCAAAAGTGAAAAGCGACAGAATCTGAACCTCTCGTGTCCGTTTTGAAACATTGAAATTCCGTGCTGCTAAATGGAGTTTGGCAACGGGTGTCTCACAAGTCAGTGCCTTTATAAAAAGAGCTTGTAATTTGTAGATCAATATGGTATAATAGATCAAGAAAAGAACCGCTGTCGTTCAACAATCCAAATGGGGGTTCAAATCTTTTGGGTCACGTTATCACATCAATACGAAATTGCCCCCCGCTTTAGTCGGGGTAGCGATACAGAAGTTTTCCAAAACGTTACAGACAAGCGGAGGGATTATGTGTACATCAAAATGCATCTTTTGCAGCACTATAGCTGTAAAGTGTGTTTTTACTATAATAGGGTAGGTTATGCAAGTAGTAAAATCAAATCATATCAGCTATCGGGAATCAAAGGGTTCAGAAGTTGAGCTGGTGTTCACTTATTCAATAATACTGTACGAAAATTTTCTTTGATTCTTTGAGATATTTTGTTTCTTGGAACAGCCCTTTTTTTAGATAGATAATCATATACCTTTTCTACAAAAAAGTATGAATATCTAAACTCTAATCCTTTGGAAAAGGGAGCGTCGCTTTCAATAAGAATTCGGTCAAGAGGAAGTGCATCAACAATGCCTCTGCCATTTTTACTAAGCAACATTTGTTGATTGATTGAAAAATAGCATCCTAAGTCTATTGCATCCCTTAACGGGCGTAAACTTCCGCTATACCAATGAAGTATTATTTTCCCTGTATATCCATCCAATATGCTGATACAATCTGTTTCGGCACATCTACTATGAACTGAAAGTATCTTATCAGAAGATTTCTTACAAGCATTTACTATCTCAGTAAAGATCCATTTCTGTACACTTTGATTTTCTTTATCCCGTATGTTAAAATCCAATCCAATTTCTCCAACATAGCGTGTTGTCTCAAGGCACTTTAGAAATATCGGGAGTTGATTTTTATATTGATACGCAAGCTCAGGATGAAAGCCTAATGCAATTCTTATGTATTTGTAATCTTCGTATTGATTATAATAACGCTCGTACAGTTCTGGTAAGTTTGTGACTGCAATAGTATATGAACGATGTGCTTCGATATATGATAAAATGTCTTCGCGTTTTGGGTATAGATCAAAATGCATATGCGCATCCATAAGAAAATCATTCATTGGATTTCCTCCAAGTATGACCTTAATTCTTCTATTCCACGCACATAAAGATCGGCATATTCAGTAATTTTATTTTTTATTGCCCCGCTTGACTGAATCGTCATAAAAGCATACTTCGGATTATATTTTTCTAATCCAAGACGATAAGAGTTTAAACAAAGTTTTGCGACTTTACTTTTTTTGAAATGATTATCTCTATATGAACTATTATCCATCAGTCCGGCTTTTTTCATTGCAGCTTGACGAATTACACAGGGTAAGCAATAACCACAATGACAAGCTTCTTTTTCCTTCAGCATTCTTCCAATGTCAGGATGTGAACAAGACATCGTATTATTCAAATTGGCTTGAAGAAATTCTTGATTTTTGCATTCTATCAACATTTCGCCTTTGGTTTTAAACTGATATGGGTTAACAAGATCAACCTGTAAATCAATCGTATTAAGCAACTGTTGGAACAAACTCATATAGCGAGGATGAGTTGTTCTAGTGCTGCTGGTTCCAATGCGCGAAAACGTACTTGGAATGTTTAGAGAAATAAAACCATTCTCGGGAATGATTAGCTCAATGTGCTTACGTAAACATGACGCAACAGCCAATGCATGAGAAAAGAACATGAAGGAACGCGTTCTTGTAGTATCCTCTTTTCCACCAACTACTTTTGCATAATATTGATGAAAATCTCTTTCCTCCAAAGAATACTCTTCAATAAATTTTGTTATAAGCATATCTTGAAATTCTTTAGTGCCTTTACCACCACCATAATGACTTATAAACAATATGTTTCCCTGGTCTTGTTCTAACTGGTTTATTGCTCCTATAAACGAGTCAAGTCCGCCGGAAAACATGCATATCTTGGCATAATCTTTTACAGGCTTTTTTGTCTTTTTCCAGTTATCATACTGTCTTTTTTCATTATCTGTTTCAGTTCTTTTTCTGAAATAGAAAGACCAGCTATCCCCACTTAAAAAATTAAGCATTTCTTCAAGAATGGGTTTTGCTTTTTCCCATAAGTCGTATTCAAGCACGGGTATATAAATTGAAAAATCACGACTCCAGCCATCACTTGCATTATTTCTACGTAACAGTCTATCTGCTGCAAATACCGCCATAGAGATATAAAGCAAATCTAATGCCTGTGCACTATACCAGAATTGCAACTTATTATGATTGTTCCAAAATGTATACGAAAAAGACTTAGGATTAGAAAAATCAACCATTGTTGCGGTTTCGTCTGTTGTAAAAGAATCCGATTTATCTATTCGATAATTAATAATCATACAATTCCCTCCAGTACACCAAGGCAACGCTTGTAAAGAAATTTAATTGTGCTTGACACACTTTTATTAATGATCTTCCCCTTATTCCTAAACTCAACATCTACAATACCCATTATCATATCCTTGAAATCCCGTTCTAGTGCATAAGAATCTCGCGCATCAGCAACATACATTTCTAAACGGCTCCCCAAATCCTTCATCATAAAAATCCAAATATATGAACCGACATACTCTTTTAACGCCTCTGTCATTAATTCAAGCGTCATATTATTAATGCTTTCTAAACTCATGTCATTCTCTTCAACATAATCAAACACCTTTGACAATGCCGCCTGAGCAGCCTCTTTAGCTGCAATATCTTCCTTGGTGTTTGAGTCAGGAGCAAGTTCGTCCACCAGTCTTGAGAACACCTCTGTAACCGGCTTACCAACACATTCAATTCCGAGCTCCTTAAACGTTGCTTCTAAACCGTTAGTGACTATACTATTAAAAAAGTTTCCTATATTACCGCCGACTTTTATCCCAGAATGTGCCTGTGATGTCATTCGACGCGATCCACCGGAGGCTTTCACATATTGTTTGGCAACATGTTTAGACGAACTGTACGAACCGCCACTTTTGATATATTTTGACATGTCAGTTTTCACGGTTTTCCATGTTACTTTCTTTTCAGTCAATTCTTCTTCGTCATTTTGTTTAGGATCAAAATCTTCAGGAAGCAATGGATTCCTATCGTTTTTACCCCAAAAAATACTTGACGTTCCCATAATACAACACTCCATTTCACTATTGTTTTGCCACTAGCAATGTATCAATAATAGAACCCCATTCTTTTCTTTCTTTTGCCCATTCTGTCATAATATCCTTTATTTCGTTTATTTTGTTCGTTTTTTTGGCAAAATCCGAAATATAAGCTGCGCATCCCAAATGTACCTGAGACCCTGTTAATTGCTGCAAGTAACTTAATGTATCATCAACCAAAAATGTTCTTTGATGGGCAAACTTCAAAAAACCATCCATTATTTCTTTATTAATTGATGTTTCTGCCGACATTTTAGTATACATTGCTTCAAGTATAGCGGATGCTTCAGAGTCAGAAATTTCAGAAGCAATCCCAATAGCTTGATTGATTTTAACATCAGTTTTAGACAACAAACCTTCTAATATCTTTTCTGCTTTGGGTGAAAGGAAAGAAGATATTCGACTTATTTTTTCATCTAATGATGTTCTGGTAAAGTAGAAATATGTATTTAAGTTTTTGTCTGACAATATTGGATCCATTTTGCACCATTCTAAAAACCAAATATCATCATGCCACATTTTTAATTCATTTGAATCTTTCTCTGTTCCTACTTCAAATAATTTAAGTTCCTTATCCAAAGTATTTTTTGCGGCCATTTCAGCAATTTTATTGAATATTCTTGGTTTAATATATTCTAGAATCATTATTTTGGCTAAGATCTTTCTGTCAAGAACTTTGTTTTTGTAACTTGCCATTTGCAATCTCATATACATAGAATTTAAAAAACGTTTGCATTGACGGGGATTTCCGTGCAAACCGTTTGATAATACAAACGCCAGTTGATGCGCAACAGAGAGCGATTCTACAACTTCTGAATAAATACCTTGTTTTTCTTTAAACAATTCAACAACAGAATTCATCTTGAATTTCTCAAAATCTTTTTTCTTCTTTTCAGTTATCCAAGATAAAACTTTGTCAAAGTCGTTAGTGCCTAATTCAGATTGTAATAAGAGACAAGCTATGTACACCTCTACTTCATCTGAATTCAATCGGGGAATTCGTATAGGATATTGAATCAATTTTTCCAGATACTCTTTCCCAATATCAATTTGAATTCCTTCAATTTCCTTGAATTTGCTTTTAACTGCATATGAAATATGACGTTCATCAGCGCCAATGACAAATGCCACTTTCCCTTTAAACAGGAAAAGCTTGATAGCTTCTAAAGTGTCAAGAATGGTATCCGGGCGGCATCTATCTAGTTCATCCACAAAAATAACCAAACGACTTATTTTTGACTCTTCAAGTAGTTCGGCAAAATCTTTTTGAAATTCTCTTATATTTTCACGCAATTCTTTACTGTTTAGTTCATCTGAAATAGCAGATTGTATTTTGCCAAAGTCAGTTTCTTCAGCTACTCCTTGTGCCTTTTTCAAAATTTGCACTATCTGTAATTCAAGCATTGTGCCTATACCACCCGTAAGAAACATATCAGTTCCTAACTTCAGTGCACCCTTTATTAACTTGAATTTATCTACGCTTTTATACAACCCTCTTATTATGTCTTGTGCCTTTTTCGACAATCTCTTACCTTTGTTGATTTCATCAAGTATTGAACCTAATATAGCGGTTTTAGCATCTTCATAATTTTCAAACAACCAGCCATTAAATACTAAGCAAATTATCTTTTCATCTTCTTTTTCAAGGCGTTGCTTACACATATACATGAGACTAGACTTGCCACTTCCCCAATCGCCATAAACACCGATACTTGCAGGAAGAAGGGTGTCATTTGTTACAATGCTTTGCATGGTTTTAATTAAATAATCATAGTCCAGAAAATCTAATTCTGTTTCACTATCTTTCCACATATTTTGTCCCCCCATTAACATATATGATATTAATCATTACATAAACTAAGCTATCAAATATGTATTAAAATGATAATTGTTTTAACATCATCGCAACTTTGCAAATAAGAAATTACTTTTCTTCCAATTCTTGTTCTTATGCAAATTGAATTAAAAGATTTAATAAAAATTTATATAATATACAAATACTCATCGTTGGACAATCTTACCTATAATTATTATAGCATACTATGATATATTTTTCAATGCCTGTTGCGCAAAATGTCGAAATCCTGCGCAACGTGTAATTATTTCGTTTGATTGTCTAAAATTCGCAGCCAATTTTTATGCACTTTCACGAACCCTTGAAGCTTCAATTTGTTATCCAAATACTTATCTCACGTCACAAAGTGATCCAGCGATACAGAAGCATTTCAAATCGTTAAAGGCGAACGGTAAATTTTGCGCACACGATTTTACACAAAATTCCCCCCTCGGCAATCAACTTTGCCGAGGGGGGAATTACCTTTGCAATTTAATGAGCTGTAGCCGGTCATGCCCTCTTTATTTTCGGGCGAGCCGCAATGCAAACGAATATAACGCCAGCTCCTGCTGCCAGATATATCAGCCTTGCGATCAGCCAAACGGAATTTATCGCGAACTCGGGCTCGCCGTCCGCACCGACGGGCAGCGTCAGCGGATACGAGGAAAAGAACCCTCCACCGAACAGATCGAACGCTCCCGTCACTCCGAGAAATCCCGCAATGAAAACCGCGGGCAGCAGCGCGTAGATCAGTCCGCCGTGAAATCTTCCCGCAAGATGCCCGATACCGACCGTGAACACAAAGCACGGTACGATTTCAAGCAGCGCGGGGAGAATAAAAGCGCCGAATCCGTAATATCCGAAAAAAACCGCGAAAAATACCGCTCCGAGCAAGCCGTCAACAAGGCATATTATCAGGAAGCATACGCCGAGCAC
>CAYSHU010000074.1:0-9990 GCA_964430965.1 uncultured Ruminococcus sp.
TCCGCGCGTATTTCGCGGCGCAGAACAACGCGGACTTCACCGACCCGATTACGGCGGGGATTTTCTGCTCGATAGCCGCTTGGGCGAGTTTTCAAAGAGAAACAGACAAAACACCCTATTGGAGAACGCTCAAAGCCAACGGCGAGCTGAACCCGAAATACCCGGGCGGCGTTGAAGCGCAGAAAAAGCAGCTCGAGGCGGAGGGCTTTACGATAATCCAAAAGGGAAGAACGAATATTCGTTATTACGTCGCGGATTACGAGAAATTTTTGTACAGATTGGACTAGAGAAATGGCACTAATCAAAACCGAAAACCTCACGCTGTCATACGAAAATATGACGGTTATCGAGGATTTGAGCTTCAACGTCGAAAGCGGCGATTATCTCTGCATCGTCGGGGAAAACGGCTCGGGCAAATCCACGCTTGTAAAGGCTCTGCTTGGACTTAAAAAGCCCGAAAGCGGCGCGATTACATTCGGCGACGGGCTTCTCCAACGAGAGATCGGCTATCTGCCGCAGCAGACAAGCGCCCAGCGCGATTTCCCCGCGAGCGTTTTCGAGGTCGTGATCTCCGGCTGTCTTAACTCCCGCGGGCTTCGCCCGTTCTACTCCGCAAAGGAGCGCAAAGCCGCGCTTGAAAACATTGAGCGGCTCGGAATTACGGAGCTCAAAAACCGCAGCTACCGCGAGCTTTCGGGCGGGCAGCAGCAGCGCGTGCTGCTTGCGAGAGCGCTTTGCGCGACAAAAAAGCTGCTGCTCCTTGACGAGCCCGTCACGGGGCTTGACCCTATGGTAACGGCGGAGCTTTATGAGCTTATCGCCTCGATAAACAAAAGCGGCGTGACAATCGTTATGGTGACGCACGATATGCAGTCCGCGCTGAAATACGCGTCGCATATCCTATGCCTTACCGAGAGCGACAGCTTCTTCGGCGAAGTTTCGGAGTTCCTCGAAAGCGGCGCTTCCGATTTTCTGAAGGGGGGCGCGAAAAATGCTTGAAATTCTTCGGGAAATGTTCTCCGCGCCGATTTTAGTCCGAGCGCTCGTCGTCGGGATTTTAGTTTCACTTTGCGCAGCGCTTCTCGGCGTGAGCCTTGTGCTGAAGCGCTTTTCGATGATAGGCGACGGGCTCTCGCACGTGGGCTTTGGGGCTCTTGCGGTCGCCGCCGTGATGAACCTCGCGCCTATGGCAGTCGCGATCCCCGTGGTTATACTCGCGGCGTTTCTGCTGCTGCGGCTCTCGTCAAACAGCAAGATAAAGGGCGACGCGGCTATCGCGCTTATCTCAACGGGCGCGCTCGCGATAGGCGTAATGGCGGTTTCAATGTCCCGCGGAATGAATATCGACATCAACAGCTATCTTTTCGGGAGTATTATCTCGGTGAGCCGCGGCGATGTGGTGATAAGCGTGATTTTAACGCTCGCCGTGCTGCTGATGTTCATTTTCTTCTACACAAAGATTTTCGCAATAACCTTTGACGAGAGCTTCGCAAAAGCGACGGGCATCAACGTCAACCTTTACAATATGCTGATAGCGCTGCTCACCGCCGTGACAATCGTCATCGGCATGCGCCTTATGGGAAGCATGCTGATTTCGAGCCTTATCATTTTCCCCGCGCTTTCGTCAATGCGTGTGTTCAAGAGTTTCAAAAGCGTGACGCTCTGCTCCGCGGCGATTTCGGTCGTGACGTTCATAATCGGAATGTTTATCAGCTACGCCGCCGACACCCCGTGCGGCGCGAGCATAGTCTGCGTGAATATCGCGGCGTTTGCCGTGTTCTTTGCCGCAGGAAAAATCAAAAGCTAAAAAATCCCCCGCCGAAGCGGGGGATTATGTTTAGTGATGTGTTTCGTCGTGCTCGGAGTGATGTGTTCCCGTAGTAACCGTAGGCGTGGTGGTAGTCGGAGTTGGACTAACGGTGGTGTGCTCGGGCTCATCGTGGTGAGCAGTCGTGTCGGGCTCATCGTGGTGAGATGTTTCCTCCTCGTGGTGAACCCCTCCGGTGGAATGACAGGTCATAATGTCGAGCGTCAGAGGCATTGTCAGCACGCCCGACGCGTTTTGCGTTTGCTTCACATACATAAGAATGTCGTTCTGTAATTTCAGAGAGTAATCGCTCGTGGGGCGATCCTGAAGCTCATAAAGCGTTCCGTTGGCGTAGTCATACGCGTAAATGCGGTTGTCGATCATTCCGGAGCCGTTGCTTACGGTAGAACATATCTCGCGCTTGCCGTCGCCGTTAAGGTCGGCGACATACACGCTCCACACGGGCATACCCGAGAACAGCTCCGTTTCATTGCCGTTCTTTACCGCCGTGATTTTGTCGCTGGTCCACTTGAACTTAACGTTTGGATATTCGGGAAGCGTAAATTCTTTCGTTTTGTCCCACTCCATATTATCCAGGTAGAAGTAATCGAACAAACATTCATGAGTGTAAACGCTGTCGCTTTGACCATGATCCCAATGGATTTGCTGCCCGTCGAAGACCGCCGACAGCAGTTTTTCGCGGGAATTTTCGCTGAGGTAATAGCACCCGCCGTCATAATTTGTATAGCTGCCGCCATTATATTCGTTATGATACCGGAGGGTGATATACGACGGCTTGTTGTTTTTTCCGATAAGCACTGTCGCGTGGCAGCTTGTCTGTGCCGGTGGGTTCACTTGCGCGATATCGATGTCGTCGTCGAAATCAATTTCAATCACGAGCCCGTCCTTGCGGTATTCTTCAATACGCTGCTCACTGATCACCGTTTGTAGCCGAAGATTGAGCGGGCAGTCAACATCCCTCGCGCCTTTAACCATATCCCGAAGCATATTGAGATGAATTTCATCAAGTGAAACAATCTGATTGTCATAATGAACAGTAGCCTCACAATGATGATTTGAATGATGCTCGCCGTTCACGCAGTTGATAATGTCATCAGCCGAAGCGTGGCAGAAAGCATCTCTGTAATTCGGGTCGGAAAGCGGGAAGGCGGTCTGCGTGTTGTTGATAATCGTAGGAGTTCCGTTATCAGCCCAATGCAGAATAAACAGATATTCCTCGCCGATTTCTATTTCGGGGTGATGATCCATTACAAGAATAGCCTTGTCGCTCGTTTTCGCGGAAAGCGCCGCCTGCTCCTCAACCTTGTAGCCCTCCATTCCTCCGCGAACCGCGAACCGCAGCTTGTTGTCGTCTGTAAAGTTTTTATATTCCTTTGTCACCTCAACCTCGTAAATCGTGAAAAGCGAACACATCTCATAAAAGTCGTCCGAACGCTCCCGCATTGTCATATTGTCAAGTAGCGCAAACGAAATATCCGTGACCTTCCCCGCGCAGATAATCTGCGCCGCGTCCACAAGCTCCTCCGGCGAGGAATAAACAACCCAGTCCCCAGTCATGTGCGTGTAGCTCGGGACGTCGAAAGCTCCGCTTTCGTACATTCCGCTGTTGCCAGTGCCAGGCCCCGGCGCGATAATCGGCTTTCCGTTCGAGCCAAACAGCTTCATTCCCGCAAACACAACGCCAACAGCCGCCGCCGCGACAGCCGCGCCTGCGACCCAGGGCTTCCACGAGTGGATTTTCATAGCGGGCTTTACAATATCGTAATCCTGATCCTTTGGCAAAGCGTTTTCAATAAGGTCGTCGTCCAGCTCTGTGAACGCCTCAAAAAACTTTTCTGTTTTCTTCATATATCATAACCCCTTTCCTGTAAGTGTTTCTTCAGCTTAGCCCGCAAACGGCAAAGCGTTACCGTCACCTTGCTCTCCGTCACGCCGAATTTCCCCGAAAGCTCGCGGACGCTCATACAGTACCAGTAGCGGCAGACAAACAAATCGCGGGGGAGCGGCTTCTGCTCTTTTATATAAGAGCTGATCTCCTCCATAAGCGCCTTATATTCCTGCTCCTGCTCGATATTAGAGCTGTCGGAAATGATCTCCGCCATTTCGTCGATAACCAGCGGAACCTCGCCGTTTCCGCGCTTTTCCATAAGCGCCGAGCGGCGGCGCGAGATAGCCTCGTTCCGCGTCAGCTTCCCGAGGAACGCCGCCAGCTTTTCGGGCTCGTGCGGCGGGATAAGCTCCCAGGCCTTCAGAAGCACGTCGTTTACGATTTCCTCCGCGTCCTCGTGAGAAAATGTGATATTCTCGGCGATTTTAAGCAGATATGTTTTGTATTTTTCACCGACCGCGGAGAGCGCCCTTTCGTCCCGCTCGAAAAACTGCCGCAATATTTCCTTATCGTCAATAACCTTGTCGTCCACAACATCGCCTCCGTTGAATTGCTTGAAAAACGTCTTTCACCTATATACACGAAAAAAATTATGTTTCACTACACATTTTATGAAAAAATTTTTATGTTAGTTGATTTAACACGGTATTTCCCCCGCCAGCGGCGGGGGAAACACCGTAGGAAATTACCGCAGAGGTTTCATCGGCTGACAGCGGGGGAGGGCCGCAGAAAAACTCCCCGCTGTAACGCGACAGCGGGGGATTTTTGCGTTATCACATATATCACATCAAAGGCGCAAACAGCCTCAAAATCGACCGCCCGATCCTTCTCATGGGCTTTCTCAGGCAGTCCTTATAGGTGATCTCGCGGCATTTTTCAAGCGTGCTCAGAAAATCCGCCTTAACATCGAGTATACAGTCCGTCCTGTACATATAAGTGCCGCACTCGAAATGAAGATAAAGACTGCGGAAATCAAGGTTGATAGTCCCTACCACGCCAACCTTATCGTCCGAAATAAAATTCTTCGCGTGGATAAAGCCCGGCGTGTACTCATAAATCCGCACGCCGTTTTTAGTCAGCGTTTTGTAGTACGAGCGCGTCACCGCGTGGACGTACCATTTATCGGGAATGTGCGGCGTTATAATGCGCACGTCCACGCCGCTTTTCGCCGCAAGCGTCAGCGCCGCCTCCATTTCGTTCGTTATCGTCAGATACGGCGTTGTGATGTAAACGTAATCGGTCGCGCTGTTTATAATGCTGATATACGTATTTTCCCCGACGCTCTCGTGGTCAAGCGGGCTGTCGGTGTAGGGAATTACCAGACCGTTCGCCCCTCGGAAGTCCTTAACGTCCTCCTCGCGCGGCATATATTCGTCATAGCTCGAGGGCTTTGTGCTTGTGATGTAGCTCCACATAGTAAGGAACATCATCGTAAAGCTCCAGACCGCCTCGCCCTTGATCATCACAGCGGAGTCCTTCCAGTGCCCGTGCTTATCATACGCGTTGATATACTCGTCCGCGAGATTAACGCCGCCGTTGAATGCTGTGTGCCCGTCGATTACGAAGATCTTGCGGTGGTCGCGGTTGTTCATCCGCGCGACCCAGAACGGATAAAACCTGTTGAACGAGCGGCATTTTATCCCGCGTTTTTCAAGCTGCGAGTAATAGTTGTAGGGAAGAGTCCGAAGACACCCGATGTCGTCGTAAATTATCCGCACGTCCACGCCTTCGGCGACCTTGCGCTCGAGTATCTCCAGAAGCGTGTTCCACATCTTGCCCTCCTGGATTATGAAATACTCCAGGAAAACAAAGCGCTCCGCCTTTTCAAGCTCGCGGCAAAGCGCCTCGAACTTCGCCTCGCCGCTGTCGAAATATGTCACATCGGTGTTTTGATAAATCGGATACCCGCCGAATTCGTGCAGATAATTCGCCTGCTTCGCCATTAGGTTTTCATCGGCGGAGCCGTCCTTCAGGGCTTGAATGATCTCCGCGTTTTGCGGGAGCAGAAGCCGCTGCTCTTCGTTATACTTATCCATTTTCCGCCGCAGCTTTTCGCCCGAGTTGCCGTTTCCAAAGCAGACGTAAAACATAACGCCGATTATCGGGACGATCAGAATCAAAAGAATCCACGACATTTTATAGCTCGGGTGCTTGTCCGAGTTCAGGATTATAAACGCGATAAGCGCCGCGGCTATCTCAAAAATATAATAAGAATACGAAAACCCCGTCCCGAACGACCAAAAAAGCCACGCCAAATAAGCCAGCTGCAAAATAACACCCAGCAGGCAGATTACGGTGCGGTTGAAAATACGCTTTATCGTTCTTACAAGTTTTGTTATTAAAGTTCGCATTTCTATTTCCTTATTTGGAGTAAAATAAAAAGGGGAGGAAAACCGCCCCTTATAAAATCTAATTTCCCGCGGGAACAACATAGAATATTTTTTCGTCGCCGTTGGCAAAATCCAGTTTATCGCGAGCAATCATTTCAATGTATTCTTCCAGCTTTTTGGAGTTTTCAAGATATCCCGTGATCTGTTCGTTTTTCGCGTTTACGGCATTCGTCTGCTCCGTAAGTTCGGCAAGCTGCTGCTTGTATTCGCGTATCTTAATATTGTCGGAGATTATCGTATATCCGACAAAAACCACGGTAATGATTATCGCTGCAAAGGCAAGTATATTAACAAGCCCATGCCGCCTTTTCTCATGAGCTTTTTCTGATTTTTGCTTGGATAACATGAGCTTTTTCCCCTTCCCCATAATTATCATTCCCCACATTATTATACACCATTTCTTGGCTTAAATGCAAGTGCTCAAGCCGCTTTTTTTCCAAATTCCCCAAATATTCGTGAATTTTAACAAAAACCTCTTGGGTTTTATGGCGAATTTTACCTGCGAAATTTCTCGCCGTTCTCAACAAAAACCGAAGCGCCCGCCCGATCGTCCTTCTCCAAGCGATAGAAGCCGCGCTTTCGAGGACGTTGAATATCCTGCCTATTGTCACGATATACGTAAAAATCCCCGCGCCGAAGCCCAGAACGGTGTAAAGCCGCACGTAATTCCCAAGAAATTCCGAGAGCTTGCAGACAAACATCGCCGCGAGGATAAAGAACACGACATCGCACAAAAAAACCGCAATACGAAACCGCAAAATCAGCCGAACTATTCTGATAGCCTCATAAACCAGACCGAAAATCAGCCCCGCGGCAAACGCTATCATAAAGCAATCGGGAATTGACACGTTCATTTTTCATTCCTCCTAATTTGCGCTTATCTGAACAGCTTTTTCATAGGTCCGTCCATAACGGAGTGCCTGCTGTAAACTATTGAGGTCACGCAGCCCGTCATCGACAAATCCCCGCTCCCGGCGTCAAGCTCCCCGATATGTAAATCGTCGCCCTTAATCACCAGCTCGCCCATAACCGTGCTCAGCACAATTCGGCTCTCCGAAAAGCTGTCGATGTCCTTAACGCCCGAAATCCGCAATGCCTTGCGGTTTTCCATTATTATATTGTGAGGCACCGCCGCGGTAGTCTTTTGCATAATTTCACCCCCATTTTGTGTTGATAAAATATATGCGAAAGGGGAGAGGAATATGACAAGCAGCTCCCCGCCAACGGCGGGGAGCTGTGTGATAATTAAACTGCCTCGTACAGTGCCGCTGCCTCCTCCTTCTTCGTGAACTCGCGAACCTCCAGCACGCGAACCTTCAGCGGCTTTCCGATGAGGATTTCGATAATATCTCCGACCTTAACCTCATATGAAGCCCGCGCGGCTTTGCCGTTTACGAGAACTTTTTCCGCGTCGCAGGCCTCGTTTGCGACTGTTCTGCGCCTTATCAGCCGCGAAACCTTAAGAAATTTATCCAATCTCATAGCAAAAACCTCCAAATTACAAATAGCGGCGGGGAACAACAAAAGGCGGCGAGGAAAACCTCGCCGCCCCTGCGTCCGAACAAAATTTAGAAAAGCAATTACTTCTTGCTTACAGCATCCTTAAGAGCTCTGCCGGCTTTGAAAGCGGGAACCTTCGTAGCTGCGATCTTGATCGGCTTCTTGGTGCGCGGGTTGATGCCCTTTCTTGCAGCACGCTCGCGAACCTCGAAGGTGCCGAAGCCTACCAGCTGAATGCTTTCGCCCTTAGCGAGTGTTTCGGTAATTGTTTCGATAACTGCCTTAACAGCTGCCTCGGTCTGCTTCTTGTTCAGGTTGCTGGCGTCTGTTTTCTTTGCTACCGCATCTACTAATTCTGCCTTTGTCATGTTGAAAAACCTCCAAAAATTTTCTATCTAACGGCAGACCGCAGTTTATCCCAAACGATAAACGCAGTCAAACGCCGCTAATGACTTTATTAGCCGCAAGGCTCAATGCTTCATCGGAGAGCTTGTCCAACGAACCACCCTGTTTGATGATTTCGTTTTCGACAGCCCTAAATGCCATTATAAACTGATTTGTTGAATATGTCAAGGCTTTTTCGCCGTCAATCTTCAAAATTCTGTTTAAATTACAAAAACTTAACAATATTTTCCCCATAATATGTTGAATTTGTGCAAACTCCTCGGATATTTCCCCTTTATCCGTGAGTTCTGTTGAAGCACGACGAATAAGCACGTCGAGGTCAGCTTTTATTTTTTCTACGCATTTCTCGACAGTGTTGGCGTTATTTATTGGAAGACCCGCACGTGCCGCGCGCTTGCAAACCTTTTCGCCCCTAAGCAGGGCGGGGAAGGTCTTGGGCACGCTTTCCAGCGTTTCCGTATATGTGTTTTGTTGTTTTGACGCCTTTTTTAATGCGTCCCAGTTTTTCAATACCTCGTCCTCGGTATCGGCCTTTATTTTTTTCTCGCCTTCTCCGAACACGTGGGGATGCCTGAATATGAGCTTTTGGCAAATATCGTTGCAGACATCGTTGAAATCGAAGCTGTTCTGCTCGGATTCTATTTCCGCGTGGAACACCACCTGCATAAGCAGGTCGCCCAGCTCCTCTTTTAATATCTCGGGGCTGTTGCTGTCAATTCCCTCGCATACCTCGTAACATTCCTCGATAAGGTCGGTCCGTATGCTTTCATGCGTTTGAACCTTATCCCACGGACATCCGTTCTCCGAGCGCAGAATCTTCATTATCTTCAGCAGATCGTCAATTCCGTATCGGCTCTTGAATTGAAAATCAAAATCCAACACTACCCGACCTCCCTAAATATGTTTCTGCATTTATATTTTAACCTATTTTGTTTTGATTTGCAAGTGTTTTTTGAAATTTTTTTACATTTTTCCGCTTTATTATGCCGTTTGTACGAAAAACGCCTGTCAAAACTAGTAAAAATACATAAAAAACCGCGCCGATAATTACCGAAACAATCAGATTTGTTACAACTTTTAGCCTATCATCGAGCAATTTATAAGCGAAAAACGCCGCCGCTCCGCACCCGATTCCGCAGAGAAGCGCCGGGAAAACCGTTCGCGGCAGGCTTATTTTTTGCGGAAGATATTTTCTTAGCTTAAGAGCGCCGCCTATCGTCATAAAAACATAGCCGATTATGCTCGAAAGCGCCGCACCCGCGATGTTAAGGCTCGGGATTGAAATAAGTATCGGGTTTAATACTAATTTAATAAGAACGGAGCAAATCATCAGAATAAGCGGCACGTGCGCCTTGCCGATTGACTGGAAAATCCCGAACATTGACGACGCGAGCACCATAAAAATCCCGCCGAGGCAGAGAATTATAAACGAGCTCAGGCAGACCGAAATCTCCGCGGAGCGCGTTCTGTAGAGCGTCTGCATAATCGGCTGAGCCAGCGCCGCCGCCCCGAAGCACGCGGGGCAGGCGATAAGCGAGCACGCGCGAAGCTGCAAGGTGATTTTCCTTGTCAGCGTTTCCGCGTCCTTGCGCTCCCAAGCGGCGGTTATTTCGGGCGCGGAGGTCTTTTCCGTCATTCCCGCGAAGGACGGAATCATCATAAAAAGCGACATCGCGATGCCCGTGTAGCTCCCGTAAATGAAGTTCGGCAGCCCGTCAATGCCGCCGCAATCGGCGAAAATCCCGCTGAACATCTCATTATAGAGCTCTGGGTACATTTTCGCGGACATCGAAATAGTTCTCGTGACGGTCAGCAGATCGACGAACGAAACGGCGTTCACCGCAAGCGCCGAGGCCGCGATCGGGATTATATCCTTGATAAGCCCGCGGCAGATCTTTCGGCGGCAGTAGCTGCACCGAGGGGGAAGAGGCTCAATGTTCTTCGCGCGCTTTTCGTTGATTATAAGAGTGATAAGGCCG
>CAYSHU010000075.1:0-9920 GCA_964430965.1 uncultured Ruminococcus sp.
ATAGTCGGCTACACGAACGCGGGGAAGTCCACGCTGCTTAATCTCTTGACGGGCGCGGGCGTCCTCGCCGAGGACAAGCTCTTCGCGACGCTTGATCCGACGTCCCGCGCTATCGAGCTCCCCGACGGGCGCAGCCTGCTGTTCGTCGACACCGTAGGACTTATCCGCCGCCTGCCGCATCACCTTGTCGAGGCGTTCAAATCGACGCTTGAGGAGGCGGCGTGTGCGGACATCATAATCCACGTCTGCGATGTTTCCGACCCCGAAGCCGCCGAAAAGGCAAGCGTAACTCTCAAAACCTTAGCGGATCTCGGCGCGGCGGAGATTCCCGTTGTTACTGTTCTGAACAAGTGCGATAAGATATCTGAGAGTGGGGAAAATATCCCGACGGACGAAAAGACCGCCAAGATAAGCGCTCTCAAAAATGAGGGAATTCCCGAGCTTCTGGAAAAGATCGCCCGAAACCTCCCGCAGACAAGCCGCCGTATGAGGCTTCTCCTGCCGTATGACAAGGCGGGGCTTGCCGCGAAAATCCGCGAAAACGGCAAGGTTTTCACCGAGGAATACGCCGAAAACGGCATTTCGCTCGACGCGCTTGTCGACCGGATGTTAATCAAGCAGCTCTCCGAATTTGAGATAATTTAACGTTACTCAATAACAACCTCGCACCCGCCGGTTTGCCTTATCGACAGGATTTTGCACGAGCCTCCGCCGAACACGCGCTCCATATTCATCTTGAATTCCTTGATAGTATCAAACGGCACGAACGCTTGTATCGTCCCCGAAAAGCCGTTTCCGTGCACGCGGCACGCGCCCTTGCGCCCAAGCGTGTTTTCGGCGATGTTCAGCGCCAGCGAAAGCGACTGATGCTTAACGTCGCTCTCGGAGTAAATATTCTGTAAGTATTTAAACGAGCTGTCTCCGCTTTCGCGAACGGAGTGCAGAAAGCTTTCAAAATCATCGTTTTTCAGCGCGTGGACAATTTTGTCTACGCGCTCGTTTTCTTGGAAGAAGTGGACAGCGCGGAGCACAGCTCGATCCCCGACGGCTTTCCGAAGAACGCCGATATTCAGCATTATATCCGGCAGGCTGAGCGAGCGGAGCATCTTGCAGTCGAAGAAGCTCGCGACATCGTGCATTTCCTTCGTGATCGTCGCATATTCGGCGGCGTGATCGTATTTCTTGCCTAACGTATCGACGATGCAAAGCGCGTGCTCGCTGTTCGCCATATCATAACGCACGCCCTCGACAACGGGAATGTTGTCGTCCTTGAAATCCACGGCTACAAAGCCCCCGACAGAGCAGGCGAGGTGGTCAAGCAAGCCGGACGCTCTGCCGAAATATTCATTTTCGGCAAGCTGCGCGGCTTGCGCGATTTTTACATGAGAAACATCGCCGTCGTTGTATAAATGCGCGAGAATCGTCCCGACAAGCACCGCGAACGCCGCGGAGCTCGCGAGCCCGGAGCCCTTTTTGACGCTAGACGAGGTATATGCGCGAAAGCCGCCGATGCTGTTGCGGTATTTCGTGAAGCCCTTCAAAACGCCGCGGATAAGGGCCGCGGAGGTGTTTTTCTCGTCCTCGCGCGGGTCAAGCTCGCTGATGTTGATTTTGTCCTCGGGGAAGCCCTCTGATTTGATCGTGACAAAGCCGTCGTCCGTTGGCTCCACAACGGCGATAGCGTCCGCTGTGACGCTTGCCGCAAAGGACTTTCCGTTGTTCTTTTCCGTGTGATTTCCGCAGATTTCCGTCCGCCCGGGAACGGAGAAAAAGCAGTGCTCGCCAAGCTCTCCAAAATGCTCCGCGAACTTTACCTCGGCGGCTCTGTAGCGCTGAATCTGCGCCTCGCAATTAGCCGCGCCGTAAACTTTTCCGATTTCTTTGACAACAGGTCTCATTCGATCTCTCCTTAAAAATAAACGCTGAACAGCGCGGATCCTCCGCTAATCTTTTTCGGTATAAAACATATGCTTGACTTTCTCCCTGTGCCACGAAACGCTCATTACAAGCCCCATACAGATATGCGACATCATCATTGACGTGCCGCCCTGGCTTATAAACGGCAGGGGAATTCCGATTACGGGGATAACTGACAGCACCATTCCGATGTTGATAACGCAGTGGAAGAACACCATTGCGAACACTCCCACGCACATCAGCTTTCCGAGTTGGTCGGGCGCGCCCGAGGCGTTTGAAAGCAGCTTCAGGCAGAGTGTCGTGAGAGCGATAACGACCGCCACGCAGCCAATAAACCCGAGCGTCATGCCGATGTAGCTGAACACAAAGTCGTTTTCGAGATACGGCGTTTCTGTAAGCCTGTCGGACTCGAAGCCCAAGCCCGTCAATTGCCCCGATCCCAGCGCTATCGAGCCCTTGTATTGCTGGAGATAAATCCCGAGGATTTCCTGCTTCTGCAGCTCCTCGTCAAACAGCACCTGAAATCTCATTCGGTGGTGGTCCTGCATTATATAATTCCACGCGAGATATCCCACAACGGGCACGGCGGCAACTCCCGCGACGAGATACTTCCACGAAAGCCCGCCCATAAACAGCATACAAATAAAGATAAACAGGAACACCAGCGCGCTCCCCGCGTCGCCCTGCTTCAGAATAAGCACCGCGGGCAGCAGCCCGTGCGCCGCGACAAGCAGCAGATGCGGCAGAGAATTTATCTTCTCGCCGAGCTTCGAAATGTGCGTTGCCAGCGTGATTATAAATACGAATTTCAGCACCTCGGAGGGCTGCATCGTAAATCTTCCGAGCCGCAGCCACGCCATATCGTCGTCGACCTCTATTCGCATTGACGGCACAAACAGCAAAAGCTGCAGAATAAGCGCCACGGGCGTGAACGTAAACCAGTATTTTGAGATGAATTTATAGTCCACAAGGCTTACGATAAACCCGATAGAAATCCCAAGTATCGCTGCGACGCGCTGCGTCCTTGCGGTAGAAGCGTCGATTATCCCCGTTTGCACCATGGAGTTCACGAGGAAAATATCAAACACCGTGATAGCGATGCAAATAAGCGGCAAAACCTTATCGACGTGCTTTATATATCTCACAAAAAATTTCAGAACAGATTTCATTTTACTCCTAATATATTCCGCAATCCCCGAATGGGGCAATAAACACAAAATTCCACAATACTATTATAAACTATTTTTCGACGATTTGCAAGAGCTTTTCGGTGAAAATTTTCATAGGTTTTCTTATAATTTTGTTTCCTCCGCCTGCGGCGGGGGAAACGTGAATTTTTTCTTCGATACCTTGACAAATCACACAAGATATGGTATAATAAAAAAATCAGGGGCACTTTTGCCCCAAAAAACTCTAGGAGGATATTATGACATTTAACGATTTGGTAACTAAAGTCCGCGGGAAGGTTTGCAGTGCTAACCTTTCGGGCGTTCCGTTTATTGCAATTCAGGTGAACATCACCGGCAAGGAAAGCGGAGTTTTCTACATCGAGATCAAGGACGAAAAGGGCTCGGTTGAGCCGTATGAGTACATCGACCGCTCCTGCGCGTTTACGGTGGACATCACTAACTTCAACAAGATAGTAGACGGCAAGCTCGACCCCGTAGCGGCTTATACTACAGGCAAGCTGAAGGTTGACGGCGACCTCGGCAAGGCGCTGGAGTTCTCCAATCTCTTGAAGCAGGCAAACAAGAAGTAAATCAAAAATCCCCCGCCTCGCGGGGGATTTTTTAATCGCCGCCGTAGGCGGCGTACCACAATTGTCAATTATCAATTGTACATTTTCAATTTATCATCATGTCTATCCAAGTGAGCAAGACCTCGCGCTCCTCGGGCTTTTTGAATTTCAGCTGCGCCGCGGCTATTATCGGCAGCCATTCGCGGATGTAGCTTGTTTCGATATTGCTTTTTGCGCAGAAGATTTTAAGATATTTTTCCGCCCACTCGGTGTGGTGCTTGAGGCAGAAATTGAGATAGGTTTTCGCCGCGTCCGCGGAGGCGTTGCCCTGCTTCGCCTTGAACCAGTCGACGACGACCGCATTTTTTAAATCCTCCCCGATGATGATATTGTCGGGAGAGAGATCGCCGTGGCAGAGCTTGGAGTGCGTCGGCATTTTGTTGAGCCGCGTCAAAAGCTCGTATTTCTTCACGTCGTCGATCATATCCAGCCCGTCGATAGAGCGGTTGAGGTAGTCCTTCTGGCGGCTTAATTTCCCTGCGGTAAGCGCGTTTATCTCGATTTGGATATCCGCCAAGAGCTCAAGATATTCGTCCGCCTTGTTCGGGCTTTCGCGCATCAAAGTCCCAAGCGTTTTCCCCTCGACAAAGCTGTAAATTATCGCGTAATTCCCGTCAATATTGCGTATCTCCTCAAGCTCTGGGATTTTGGAAAAGCCCGTTTCCTCAACCCGCGCGTGAGTGATAGCCTCGTACAAGACGACGCTCTTGGGCTCTTTCGGGTCTTTGAAAATTTTGACGCACTTGCCCTCGTGCTCGAAAACCTTTACCTTGTCGCCGTCGGAGATAAGATTTTTAAGTTTCATTTTTTGTTATCCTTTCGTGAGAAATTGAAAACTTATTTTTCGCGTATCCCCCGCCTGCGGCGGGGGATACGCCGCGGTTTTTTCCTTTCCCGTCCGCGGGGATACAGCATTTTTCTAACTTGATTATACCACGAAATTCCGGCGCTGTAAAGTGATTTTTGTAAATTTCAACATCTCGCAACATAAAATCACAAAACTTTTGTAGAAACTCACAAAACCGCGGTCGAAAAAGTCGGTTGACTTTTTAACTTAATTGTGTTATAATTATTTTTGGTGATTTGTTATTTAACAAACCGAAATCAGGCTTCTCCCCGCCGTAGGCGGGGAGAAGCGCGGGAAAGATAAGTGCAGAACAATTTGGAAAGGAAGAATTTATATGAAAATGAAGAGAATTGCCGCGCTTATGGCGGCGGGTCTTATGAGTATGACAATGCTTGCGGGCTGCAAGGACAACAAGTCGAGTTTCAGAGATGAAAACGGCGTGTTCGACCCCGCGGGCGCGGTTATCGGCGTGCAGCTCGGAACCACGGGCGACGAGTACGCGAGAAGCCTTGAGGAGGAGCCCGAGGAGGGCAAGAAAAAGTCCACTATCGAGCGCTACAACAAGGGCGCGGACGCTGTAAACGCGCTGAAGCAGGGCAAGGTAGACTGCGTTATCATCGACAACGAGCCGGCGAAGGTTTTCGTTTCGATGAACGACGATTTGCAGATTGAGCCGAATCCGTTCGCGGACGAGGACTACGCAATCGCTATCAAAAAGGGCAACACCGAGCTTCTTGACAAGATAAACGGCGCTATCAAGGAGCTTAAGGAGGACGGCACTATCGACAAAATCCTCGACAACTACATCGGCGATGACACGGGCAACTATCAGTACACCTCTCCCGAGGGCGTTTCCCGCACGAACGGCACGCTGACAATGGGCACCAACGCGGCGTTCCCGCCGTATGAAACGCTCGAAAACGGCAAAATTGTCGGCGTTGACCCCGATATTATGCAGGCGATCTGCGACAAGCTCGGTATGGAGCTGAAAATCGAGGATATGGAATTCGATTCGATTATCCCGTCCATTCAGTCGGGTAAGGTTGATGTCGGCGTTGCGGGTATGACCGTAAACGAGGACAGACTTCAGAACGTTGACTTCTCCGAAAGCTACGCAAAGGGCGTTCAGGTTATCATTACGAAGAAGTAAAAACCGTAACGGCGCGGGGCTATTTCCTGCGCCGTTTTTTCTATTAGGAGCCATTTCACCATGAACTTTTTTGAAAAACTGGCCGCCGAGTTCAGGCAGAATTTCATTGAGCAGGATCGCTGGCAGTATATCGTCAAGGGCTTGGGCAACACGATGATAATTACGCTTCTGGCGCTGCTTTTGGGGCTTGTTCTCGGCTTTATCGTCGCGATAGTGCGTTCGACGCACGACAAGACCTGCCTCGGCAAAAAGGGCGGGCATATTCCGCTGCGGATAGGGAATTGGATATCGAAGCTCTATCTGACGGTGATCCGCGGAACGCCGTCAACGGTGCAGCTGCTTATTATTTATTTCGTAATTTTCGGGAGCGTTAAGGTCGACAAAATACTCTGCGCGGTTTTGGCGTTCGGGATAAATTCCGGCGCGTATGTCGCGGAGATAGTCCGCTCGGGGATTATGTCGATAGACAACGGTCAAACCGAAGCGGGGCGGAGCCTCGGCCTCAATTTCAGGCAGACAATGACAAGCATTATTATGCCGCAGGCGTTCAAAAACGTGCTCCCTGCGCTTGGCAATGAGTTTATCGTATTGCTGAAAGAAACGTCGATCTCGGGCTACATCGCGCTGAACGATCTTACGAGAGCCGGCACGCTTATCCAGAGCCAGACCTACTCGGCGTTTATGCCGCTTATCGCCGTCGCGCTGATTTATCTTGTAATCGTAATAGGGCTTTCGAGGCTTCTTACATTGCTTGAAAGGAGGCTCGCGAAGAATGATAAACGTTGAGCATTTGTACAAATCCTTTGGGGATTTGAACGTTTTGAAGGACGTTTCGCAGCATATCGGAAAGGGCGAGAAGGTAGTAGTCGTAGGGCCGTCGGGCTCCGGCAAGAGCACGTTTCTGCGCTGCCTAAATCTACTCGAAACACCGACGGACGGCACGATAACGTTCGACGGCGTTGACATCACTCACGCAAAGGGCAAGGAGCTTGATAAAATCCGCCGCAAAATGGGAATGGTTTTCCAGCATTTCAACCTGTTCCCGCACCTCACAATCCGCAAGAACATAACGCTCGCGCCCGTGAAGCTCGGGCTTATGAGCAAGGAAGAGGCAAACAAGCAGGCTGAAGTCCTTCTCGCAAGGGTGGGGCTTTCGGATAAGGCGGAAGCGTACCCGGGAATGCTCTCGGGCGGGCAAAAGCAGCGCATTGCGATAGCGCGCTCCCTCGCGATGAACCCCGACGTAATGCTGTTTGACGAGCCGACCTCGGCGCTCGATCCGGAAATGGTCGGCGAGGTGCTGGAGCTTATGAAGCAGCTTGCTCTTGACGGTATGACAATGGTCGTTGTCACTCACGAAATGGGCTTCGCAAGGGAGGTCGCGTCAAGAGTGATTTTTATGGCGGACGGGCAGATTTTAGAGGAAAACCCGCCGAAGGAGTTCTTTGAGAACCCGCAGAATCCAAGATTGAAGGACTTTTTGTCTAAGGTGATTTAATTTTTATGCGCCTGTCGCTTTGAGAGCGGCGGGCGCTTTTCCGCGCCTGCTTGCAAAGCGTATGCCGCAATAATGGCAAGCATACCGACAAGCTCTAGCCAGACAAACGCGGGGAGCGCGCTCAAAAACGGAAACACCCGATAAAGCTGCGCGGGGAGCTCCCCAAGCATAATATAATTCGTGCCGAAAATCCTGTTGAATACTGAAATCAGAGCGACGTAGGCGTTCCCGATAAAAAACGCGTAAACGGCGCATTTCGGCGCGGTTTTGTATTCAAGCACAAACGCGCAGTACAGGCTGAACAGCAGCATTACGTGATGGCTTATGATAAACTGCCAAAACAGATACCCGCTCCACGTCCGCGAAAGGTCGGGGAAGACCGCGGCGGGAAGCGGCCCTATCAGCGTGAAGTAGTACACCACCGCGAAAAGCGAGCGCTTGTTGTCCGTTACGAGAATGTACATCATCAGAAAATTCGCCACAAAGCAGATATGCAGCGGCAGGTCCTCCGAGAGCCGCCATTCGCCTATGGCAATGCGCCCCGTGTAGTGTATCAGCATATTCGTGAAAAGTATCGCCGCCATAATGCGGCGAATGAGCTTAAAATGCCCGAATTTCTGCAGCTTCACGCGGAATACTATCACACCCGCATACAGCGCGAGAAAAAACGCCGAGATCGCCAGATGCAGTCCGCCGAACAGCAGAAGCCCGCTGTCATAACTGACCTCGCGGCTGAAGAAATCGTGTAATATATCGCTTGTGATCAACATTTCATCACCCTTTTCTAAATTATGCGCAGATTTCTTTATATTATAAATGTGTAACAATTGAACTATTATATACTATTATAAATAGTACAATTGTTGTGCGCCTTTATTTTCGATTTTTCAAGGGGTTCGGGAAAATATTATTATTCCCAAAAAATACCTAGACAAAACAGAAAAGATGTGGTATAATAATAATGTATGCATTTGCATACGATTTCGCAATAAAAAGGAGATTTAATTATGCAGGTTACGGTTGACACTATTATCGGGGATATTCTTGATTTTAACGGCGAGGCGGCGGCTCCCATTTTTCTCAGTATGGGAATGCACTGCCTGGGCTGCCCTTCGGCTCGCGGAGAGAGCGTCGGACAGGCTTGCGGCGTTCATGGCGTGAATGCCGATGAAATTGTCGAGCAGCTCAACGCCGCGCTTGGCAATTGATAGTCCTCGATAACCGCCTGAAAGCGGCGGCGGAGCTTTGCCGCGAGGGAAGAACCGCCGCCGACATCGGGTGCGACCACGCTCAGCTCGCGTGCCGACTGGCGCAGACCAAGTCGATGAAGGTCATCGCGGCGGACGTGCGCGACGGCCCGCTTGAGGCGGCAAGGCGAACCGTTTCGGAGCAGGGCGTTTCCAACGTTACGGTGATAAAATCCGACGGGCTCAAAGAAATCGACTTCGCGGACGATGTTGTCATCTGCGGAATGGGCGGGGAGCTTATCGCGGAGATAATCGGCGGGTGCCGCTTTTTAAGCGAAGATACGCGCTTTATTCTTCAGCCGATGACCAAGGCGAGCTATCTCCGCTGTTGGCTTTGCGAGCACGGCTTTGAGATAATCGAGGAACGCGCCGCGTATGACGGCGAGCGCGTTTACGCGATAATTTACGCGAAATACACGGGCGAAATAACAGCTCCCGACGAGTTTTTCGCGCTCTGCGGCAAAATGACGGACAGCGGCTATCTGCGAAAAATCGCCGAAAAGCTCCAAAAGCAAGCCGCGGGCTTGGAGAAATCCAAACTGCAAGGCGGCGAGCTCGAAAAAATCCGCGGGCTTGCGGACGCGATACTTAAACGAGCGGAGGATTTTAATATATGACTGTCGGAGAAGTGCTGAACTACTTAAATACTCTCGCGCCGCTTGACACCGCGGAAAGCTATGACAACGTGGGGCTTCTGGTAGGCGGCGCGGATGTTGAAATCACGGGCGTATGCTGCTGCGTCGACATCACTCACGAAATTATAAAGGAAGCCTCGGAAAAGGGCGCGAACCTTATCGTTTCCCACCACCCCGTGATTTTCGAGGGCTTGAAAAGCATCCCGACATGGAGCCCCGTTGCGGAGCTCATTCAAAAAAACATCGCCGCTATCGCTATGCACACGAACTTCGATGTCGCGAAAAACGGCGTGAACGAAACGCTTGTCGAGCTTCTGGAGTTCGAAAGCGCGGGATTTCTTGAAGGCAGCTACGGCGCGATTTGCGAAATGCCGCTGTTCTTTACGCCGCGGGCTTTAGCGGAGCATTGCAGGGCGAAGCTCGATCTTGATTGCGTGAAATTCAGCCGAAACGGAGCGGACAAGAAAACTCTCTCAAGAGTTGCCGTGTGCTGCGGCGGGGGAGTAGACCGTGAAATAATGCGGCTTGCGAGGAAAAACGACATCGACGCGATAATAAGCGGCGATATCAAGCACAACTTCTGGATAGAAGCCGAAAACTGCGGCATAACGCTTATTGACGCGGGGCATTTCGGAACGGAAAAAGCCGCGGCGCACTCGCTTGCGAAGCTGATTACAATACGGTTTTCAGAGGTGCCCGTGTTCAGCGCGGAATGTGAGAAAGACCCTTGCGGGTATAGCTGTTAGTTTACAGTTATTTGTCAGTAAAGGAGATCGTTTATGTCAAGATTAGGTATGCTTTACGCGCTGACCGACGCGGAGGTGGAAA
>CAYSHU010000076.1:0-9838 GCA_964430965.1 uncultured Ruminococcus sp.
CGTGATAAGGTTCAGCGCGCCGGGACCGCTTGTCGCCACGCACACGGCGGGCTTGCCCGTAACTCTCGCGTAGCCGCTCGCGGAATGTCCCGCGTTCACCTCGTGGCGTACTAAAATATGCCGAATATCGGTTTTATATAATTCATCGTAAAACGGACAAATAGCCGCGCCGGGATAGCCGAAAACATCGGTTATTCCCTCCGCCTTAAGACATTCCGTCATCGCGCGCGCGACTGTCATACGAACGACAGCCATTTAAAATCACCTACTTAGAAATACTCATACATATTCATTATACCAAATGTTTCCGCGTTTGTCAACCGCATTTTTTATTTTTCCGAAAAACGCCGAAAAATTATTTTTCCCCGCCTTCGGCGGGGAAAATATAATTAAGAAACATAGTTGAACGGATTAACCGCCACGCCGTTTTCGCGGGTTTCAAAGTGCAAATGGAAGCCCGTTGACCAGCCCGTGCAGCCTACCTCGCCCAGCGTGTCGCCCTTGCTTACGTAGTCACCAACGGACACGTAAATCGCCTGGCAGTGCGCGTAGACGGTCGAAAGCCCGCCGCCGTGGTCGACGATTATGTAGTTTCCGTAGCCGCCGCCGCAGCCGCAGCTCCAGTTTTTGCTGTAGTTATGCGAGCAGTAATTAGTAACGGAAATCACCTTGCCGGACTGCGCCGCGTAGATCGGCGCGCCCGCAATGCCCGCGTTTCCGATGTCGATGCCGCGGTGCATTCCCGCGCGCCACGCGTCATAGCCGAAATATGTCGTGATGAGCTTGAAATTCGGTGCCAAAGGCCACCTCAAGCCGTCGCCGCTGTAATCGAAGCCGCCGCCGCTGCCCTGCTGAGCCTCGCGGATAAGCGCCTCAATCTGGGAGTTGAGCTTTTCGCGCTCGGCGTTCGCCGCGGCAATTTCATCCTCAAGACCGTCGATTTTGCTTTTAAGCGATTCGTTTTCCGCCGCGAGGCCGTTCAGGTAGCTGCGCTTCTGACTTGCGTCATATTCGAGCTCCTTCTTCTCCTCGGCGAGATTCGCCGCCTCCGCCTCGTAGTCCGCCTTCTGCTGCTGAAGCTGCTGCTTTTCAGCCTCGAGCGTTTCTATGCTTCGGTTGAGGTCCTGTATCATTTCCTCCTGGTCGGCAATCGACGCTTGAAGCGCCTTCATAAAATCGTAATTCTGTCCGCTTATATTCTTAACAACGTCGGAATAAACAAAGTAATCGTACCAGTCGTTCGAGCCGTTGAGAATAGGCAGCTGCGACGACGCGTTGTTCATATACATATACCGCGCGAGCTTGCCGAATTTCTCGAGGTTTATTCTGTTCTCCTCCTGAAGCTCCGCGATTTTTATCTGCTTCTGGGCGATTTCCTCTTCCTTATGATCGATAGATGCCTCGACGTTTGTGATGTCGATGAGCTTCTGGTCGATAGCCTCCTGCTTTGCGGTTATCAGATTGCTGAACGTGTTGATTTCGTCGATAACGCCGTCTATCTGGTCGCTGACGAGGTTCATCGTTTCCTTGTTTTCGTTGATGTCAGAATCCAGCGCCGCTATTTGCTGCTGGCGCTTGTCGTTTTCCTCCTTGAGCTTCTGCGCCTTTGCTTCAAGAGCCGCAATGCTCGACTGAGCCGACGCTTTCATCTGCAAAGCGCAGTCGCCCATAACACTCAGCGCCACGACCGCGCACGCGAAGCACGCGCAAAGCTTTCCCCAAAACGGCACCCTTCTCGGAGCTTTTTTCTTCCCCATATCTCTAAAGACCGCCTTTCATCTTCCCTTATCTTGTATCGTCCGCCTCTGGACAATACTATTCTCATACATCTTTAATTATAACCTATTTGGTTCAGCTTGTCAAGCGAATTTTGGCAATTTTTGATGAAAATTCAATGAAAAAAGCGATTTATTGCCGCTTTGCGGCGGATTTCGGTCAGAACATCTTCAAGAACTCAAACAAATTGTCCGTGACGCAGATGTTCTGTGAGTTGAAGTAATACTCCACTTCCCCGCCGCCGCCCGACCACACGTAGCTCTCGTAGCCCGCGTAGCGCCCGTAGCACACCGCGTGCTGACTTGGCGTGCCGAATGTCTGCAGGAACAGCCACAAATGCTGACCGCGCAGGTCGGGAACGCTGTTTTTCAATGCAACAACATCAATTTCTTCTTTTGCCATATCTTTCTCCTTTCTTGGTAGGGGCTCTACCTATATTATAATCCGCATTTCTAGAATTGTCAACAAAAGCATACTTGTTTATAGAAGTTTTTTGTAGAATACTTTTAAATTCGCGTATAATTATGCTTATAATAACTAAATTGCGAATTTACGGAGGATATAAAAATGACATTCGGAGAAAGATTTAAGCAAGTTCTTGAACAGCGGGAGATTTCGCAGAAGAGCTTCGCGAAGAAGCTGAACGTAAGCGAGTCGGCGATAAGCGACTATGTAAATGACCGCCGCACACCAAACCTTTTGCTGGTGCGAGATTTCGCGCGGGAACTCGGCGTTTCCGTCGACTATCTGCTGGACTATCAGCCGAATTCCAAAAACGTATCCATATCACTGAAAGAAGCGGCATTTTTAAAAAAGCTCCGCGCGCTGCCTAAGGAGAAGCAGGCGCTTGTGGTTTCGCTGGTGGAAACGCTTTCCGAGAAGTGAGCCTTGCGGAAAATCCTCGAAACGGCCTTTAAGCATATTATATCACCCAAAACGCAAATTGTACATAATGTATATTTGCGTTTTGGGTTTTTATTTTTTATAAATCTCCATTTCTCGTATAAAATAGAATTGGGGTGATTTTATGGAATTTGGAAAGAAATTAAAAGCGATACTTGAATTTGAGGGCTTGTCGCAAAAGGAATTCGCCGAGAGGATCAACGTCCACCCGTCGACGCTGAACGGCTATATCAACGACGGAAAGCAGCCCGACTTTGAGCTGCTGAAGCGGATTGCCGCCGCGCTTGAGGTGTCAACGGATTATCTGCTCGATTACGGCGGCAAGCCGCAGGGGCCGCCGCTGTCCGAGGAGGAGCTTTCGCTGCTGACGAGCTTCCGCGGCTTTTCACAGGAAAAGCGGGAGGTTATCTCCTCGCTCGTCAAAATGCTCTCCGAAAAGTGAAGCAAAAAATCTCATGTGTTTCATTTCGGCGTTTCCGAAAATATGGTTTTTTGTGGATAACACACAAAATATAGTTGAAGATTTGGTTAAGCTCCACAAAATTCTGAAATCAAATTGAAAATTGCGAAAAAAAATCTTGCAAAATCGGCAGGGTTGATGTATAATTTTAGATGTAGGTAATTATTTGCTTATAATCAAGATTTTTTAGGAGGATATTTTACAATGGCGTTGACAAATCAGTATCTTGCGGACCTTTTGGAAACGGTGAAGAAAAGAAACCCCGCCGAGCCCGAGTTCATTCAAGCGGTAACGGAGGTTTTTGAAACGCTTCAGCCCGTGGTTGAAAAGCGCCCCGACCTCGTTGCGGCAGGCGTTTTCGAGCGCATAGTTGAGCCCGAAAGACAGATCATTTTCCGCGTTCCGTGGGTTGACGACAACGGCAAGGTTCAGGTGAACCGCGGCTTCAGAATTCAGTTCAACTCCGCTATCGGTCCGTATAAGGGCGGCATCAGACTTCACCCGTCCGTATACAGCGGTATTATCAAGTTCCTCGGCTTCGAGCAGATCTTCAAGAACTCGCTGACTACGCTTCCTATGGGCGGCGGCAAGGGCGGCTCCGACTTCGACCCGAAGGGCAAGTCCGACGGCGAGGTTATGCGCTTCTGCCAGAGCTTTATGACGGAGCTCTGCAAGCACATCGGCCCCGACTGCGACGTTCCCGCGGGCGACATCGGCACGGGCGGACGCGAGATCGGCTATATGTTCGGTCAGTATAAGAGAATCCGCAACGAGTTCTCGGGCGTTCTCACGGGCAAGGGCTTGACTTACGGCGGCTCGCTCGCAAGAACCGAGGCTACCGGCTTCGGACTTTGCTACTTCACCGACGAGATGCTGAAGGCTAACGGCAAGAGCTTCAAGGATCAGACCGTCGTTATCTCCGGCTCGGGCAACGTTGCTATCTACGCGACGAAGAAAGCAACCGAGCTCGGTGGCAAGGTAGTCGCTCTGTCCGACTCCAATGGCTATGTTTATGACCCCGACGGAATCGAGTTTGCGCTCGTTCAGCAGATCAAGGAGGTTGAGCGCGGACGTATCAAGGAATACGTTTCGAGAACCTCCCACAAGAACGCGACCTACACCGACGGCTGCAAGGGCATTTGGACTATCAAGTGCGACATCGCGCTTCCGTGCGCTACTCAGAACGAGATCGACAAGGAATCCGCGGAGATTCTCGCGAAGAACGGCTGCTACGCGGTAGCGGAGGGCGCGAATATGCCGTCCACTCCCGAGGCGATTGAGGTTTACTTCGCGAACAAGATGCTTTACGGCCCCGCAAAGGCTGCGAACGCGGGCGGCGTTGCTACCTCGGGTCTTGAAATGAGCCAGAACTCTCAGCGTTACAGCTGGACGTTCGAGGAGGTCGACAACAAGCTCCACGGTATTATGGTCGAGATCTTCAAGCAGTGCGACAATGCCGCTAAGGAATACGGCATGGCAGGCAACTATATGGCAGGCGCGAACATCGCAGGCTTCCTCAAGGTTGCGGAGGCTATGAAGGCGCAGGGCTGCGTTTAAGCAATTGAAAATGTAAAATTGACAATTGACAATTCTTAACAAAAGCGGGAAGTTTTGACTTCCCGCTTTTTTGTTATTTTAAGCAGATTTCATTAAAGGGATAAAAAGGTTTGAAAAATAATACACAAAAATCGCACGAATTATCCAACATCTTTTGTTAAATTTTCTGTCTTGACTTTGCAGCAAAATTATACTATAATAGAAATTGCAGAGTTCGTCTGTAAAAATCTATATATGGTAAGGAGATAATTACTATGAATGCAAAGGGTTTGTCCATAGGCGCAATGGTATTCGGTATTCTCGGCGTTGTTTTCTCGTGGCTTCCGTTCGTTGTCTATATTGCGTTTCCGTGCGCTATCGTAGGTATCGTTATGGCGGCTATCGCTATGAAGAAGATCAAGGAAGGCAGCGAGGGTTCTAAGGGAATGGCTATCGCAGGTCTTGTTTGCGGTATTGTAGGCTGCGCGTTCGGTCTTCCGATGCTCATCTGCAACATCTGCATTTGCGCTGCGGGTACGGCGGCAACCGGCGCTCTCAACGATTTGGCTAATCAGCTGGGCAATATGTAATTGAGTTTGGCGCTTACTTAATCAAAGGATTAAAAAACAAAACCGCCTTTCGGGTTTTCGAGAAGGCGGTTTTGCTTTAAGATTTTTAAGGAGATATTATGTTCCCGAGTTTTACAATTTTCGGAAAAGAATTCGGCTCGTACACGATGTGCGCGGTGGTCGGGATTTTTGTCGCCTGCCCCGTCGGGATAACTCTGTACAAGAAGCGCGGCGGCAATGATATTTCGATGATTCTGATGTACATTATAGGCGCTGTCGGCGTGTTTTTCGGGATGCATATTCTGTATGGCATCACCAACATTTCGCAGTGGCACACGCTCGGCGAGGCGGAGGGCTTTCCGGATTTCCTGCTGAAATTCGTGAACATTTTCGGCGGCTCGGTGTTTTACGGCGGGCTTATCGGCGGGCTTATCGCGGGATTTATTTATATCAGGAAATCGAAAATGCCGTTTGATATCACGACAGACTGCGCGGCGGTTTCCATTCCGCTTTTCCACGGAATTTCGCGCGTCGGGTGCTTTTTGGGCGGCTGCTGCTACGGCGTGGAGTGGGAGCACGGGATAACCTATACGAATTCACTTGTTGAGCAGGCGAACGGCGTGCCGCGTGTGCCCGTTCAGCTTTTCGAGGCGGCGTATGACATTTTGCTGTTCGCAGTGCTGCTTATTCTGATAAACAAAAATGTCCTTAGGGGCAAGCTCATGGCGCTGTATTTGCTGACTTACGCTGTCGGGCGGTTCACGCTGGAATTCTGGCGCGGCGACGACTATCGCGGGCATCTTTTCGGGCTTTCGACCTCGCAGATAATCGCGGTTCTGATGTTTGTCGGGAGCGTGGTTTTCCTTATTATTAAAGCAGCTAAGAAAAAGAGCGAAACTGTAAGCTGAATAAAAAACGCGCTCGTATAAGGCCGGAGCGCGTTTTTCTGTTTCCGCGCCGAGGTAAACTATCGGAGGTATTGTATGAAAACGTTTTTCGGAACGCTTCGCTTTATGCTTGCGAAATCGAACGACACACATATAATATGGTGCGCTTTGATACTTCTTATAATGCTGTCGCTGGCGATACTTCACCGAGGCTGGCGTGATGACGAGGAGAACCTTCGGTTTTGGAAGAAGCTCTGCTTTATACCGTTTGCGGTAACTACCATTCACTACTTCGTCTATGCCGCGGGCGCGGCGGGATTTTTGCGAAACTACACGCCGATGTACATTATAGGGCTGCTTGCTTTAATTCCGATGCTTTGCGAGCATATGAAAAAGGGCTATAAGCCCGCGGCGGCGATTACGGGAGCTTTGGCGGTGATGCTTGGGCTGTACTTCTGCTTCTCGTCCGCAGACCTTCACAATTTCACGCGGAAAAGCTACACCGCGTCGTTTAAGGCTCTCGTAACGGAAATGGACAGGCGCTATGTCCTCAAGGCGTGGAAAAATGTTGATTTCAACGCGCTTGAGGAGAAATATTTGCCTCTGGTTCGGGAGGCGGAGTTGGAAAAAAATCCCGCGAAGTTCGCCGACGCGGTGACGATGTTCTGCAACGAGCTCCACGACGGGCATATTTCTGTGCGGACGAATTACAACACAAACAAGTATACCTCCGAGCTTGAGTTTCACGACTACGGGCTTGCTATGATAAGGCTTGACAACGGAGAGGTCATCGCGATCTGCGTGGACGCGTCTGTCAACGGGCTCGGGATAGAGGACGGCACCGTCATCACAAAATGGAACGGTAAACCCGTTTTGCAGGCAGCCGAGGAGGACGTTCCGGACGACGGCGTGCCCGTGAAAGCAAACGCCGACCGCCTTGCATTTTTCGACCTCTCGGCTATCGGCGGAGAAACGGCGGAGGTCACGTTTATCAGCAAATCGGGCGCGGAGAAAACCGTTAAGCTCCCGAGGCTTGAAAACGAGCACACGCTTGAGGACGCGTACAGCGCCTTCTCGCACTCCCCCGCCAAAAGAACGGATCTGCTCACCTATGATTACAGCACAAGAATGCTCAGCGGAAGCTGCGGCTATCTGTCGCTTTCCGCGCTGACAACGGGCAATACACTGCGCGACGACATCGGCTTTTTAAGAGGCGAAAACAAGTTTGCAAAAGAGTTTATGCGAAAAAAGCTGCAAAAGCTGAAGGAGCAGGGTATGAAATATCTTGTCGTTGATTTGCGCAACAATATCGGCGGCTATGACGAAATAGGCATCGCGCTCTGTGAGCTCCTCACCGACGAGGATATGTACGCCTCGGGACTTGGCACACACAAAAACGGGAAATACGTCGGATTGACCGAGAAGCGTATTCACGGCAGCGGCGAATTTGCCGATTTGCAGATTGTCGCGCTGACGAATTTCAAATGCATCAGCGGCGGCGACGTCACGGCGCGTAATCTTTCGCGGCTTCCGAACGTCACGCTTGCGGGTATCACCGACCCGTGCGGCAGCGGTCAGATGACGGGCGGCTGCTGCGCGCTTTCAAAGGACATTATCGAGATTTCCTACCCTGTCGGGCTTACGCTTGACGAAAACGGCGAGCCGAACATCGATCCCCGCGCCGACCGCGTAAGCCGCAATCCCGTTGAGGTGCGCATACCGCCCGATAAAAACGCGGCGATGAAGATCTTCCGCGACAAGAAGGACTACGAGCTTGACTGGGCAGTGGAGTATCTTGAAAAGAACGCGCGCCCTTAAAGAGCTATGGCGTTTCAATATTTTAATGGAATTCGGAGGCTGTAATATGGTTAAATATCTTACCGAATCATTTGATTTAAACAACGATGATATGCTGTGGGAAAAATTTATGTGCTTTGTAAGACAGTTCCCTTGGGAAGAAAAACAGTTCAAAGCGCTCTCCGAAACGCAAAAAGCGCCGGTAACAGCATATATTTTTATAAACGAAACCATGCGTCAGGGACTCACGGGTTTTTTGGATCTGTTCGCGGAATTTATAAAAAATGCCGATATTATAAACGCGTTCAAGGCGTTGTCGGTTTCCGATAAGTACATAAATGTTATTGAAGAAATGCCCGCAGAGTATGTTAATCCTTGGGATAAATATTTTGAAACCATGAGCGAGGAGGAGCTTGAAGCGGAAGCCGAGCGCTTGGATGCTTATTATGATAAATATTACAAATTGCTGATTAAATATGATAATGAAAACCAAGAAATATATGAAAAGATAGTTGACTATGTACGTCAATATCATCTTGAATTTTTTGAGTATAGAGTATAAAAGCGCGCTCCCGTAATGGGAGCGCGTTTTAAAATACAGACCGAAGCGGAGAGCGTTTGCTCTCCGCTTTTTATACTAAATTCCGATTGAAAGCAGACAAATGATTTGCGAGGATATCTTGTGTCCTGCAAGGACGATGACGAAGCAGGGCGCAAAATAGACCGCAAAGAATGTCTGCTTTCAGTCGGAGTTTAGTATTAGTCTTTATCGAGCTTAATTTCGCCGTTTTCCTGCTCGTATTGCTTCACATACTTTTTTAGGATAAACTCAATCTGCTTGTTCTTGCTCCTGCCCTCTTCAGCGGCAATTTTCACCAACCTGTCGTTCAACGCTTCGTCAATGCGCAGATTAAAGAAAACTGTACTCATCTTGTACCACCCCCATACTAAAATAGTACATAAAAAGTCACAATTAGTCTAGCTTCATTTTGGTACTATTTTAGTATTGACATATTCTCAAACCTGTAGTATAATATATTTGGGGTTAAATTCTTCACACAATCGCAATATTTCAGTAATACATTTCACAAAATGCCCCGTCAAAATAACCAAAGCGGAGAGCGCCCCTCTCCGCTTTGCTATTCATTTTCAAAGAAAATCCGCATCCCAATTTTTTCATCACGCCTCAAACACAAATCGTGGTCGAACGCTGTCGCACGACCACGAAATACTTCTGTAAGGCTGCCTTCCCAAGGAGCGCGGTTTTGGTTCCGAGTGTCAATTGTACATTGTCAATTGTGAAACTTAGTGGTGGAACAGGCGAATTCCCGTAAACGCCATTGCGATGCCGTATTTGTCGCAGGTCTCGATTACGTTGTCGTCGCGGATAGAGCCGCCGGGCTGGGCGATGAACTCAACGCCGCTCTTGTGAGCGCGCTCGATGTTATCGCCGAACGGGAAGAACGCGTCCGAGCCGAGCGCGACGCCCTTCATCGTGTCGAGCCACTTTCTCTTCTCCTCGCGCGTGAACACCTCGGGCTTAACCTTGAAGATTTTCTGCCACTCGCCCTCAGCAAGCACGTCCATATAATCCTCGCCGATGTAGAGGTCTATTGCGTTGTCGCGGTCGGCGCGGCGAATGTCGTCAACGAACTGCAAATTCAGAACCTGCGGAGCCTGACGGAGCCACCAGATGTCAGCCTTGTTGCCGGCAAGGCGTGTGCAGTGAATTCTCGACTGCTGACCCGCGCCGATGCCGATAGCCTGTCCATCCACTGCGTAGCACACAGAGTTGGACTGGGTATATTTCAGCGTAATAAGAGCGATTATGAGATCGCGGCGGGCTTCATCGGGGAGCGTTTTATTCTCAGTAACGAGATTGGAAAGCAGCTCGTTATCGATCTTGAAAT
>CAYSHU010000077.1:0-9605 GCA_964430965.1 uncultured Ruminococcus sp.
GACCGTAGACGAACTGAAATCCATGCCAAAAGGTCACTTCATTGTGATGAAAACGGGCTGCCACCCGATGAAAACTTGGCTCAAGCTGTTTTTCAAATGGGGGATCGCATTTGAGAATGCGTATTCGATTGAGGAAAAGTCCGAGCGTAAGGTGCAGTATGCTGACAGCCGCGAGGTAGAGGCTGCGGTGCTGGAGAGGTTTCCGGCGAAGGCTGTTCCTGTTGAGTTTATGAAGGAATTTGACTGTATGCTGGCAGAGGAAGAACTATCCAAAAAGCATCCGCCAAAGACTAGGAAAAGAACAACATAACGTTTCAAACACGGTATTTTTGAAAAGGAAAGGCAAGTACATATCCCGTACTTGCTTTCTTGTTTCAACAAAATTGGAAATTTTCGGCGGCTTACTACTTGGTTAAAACTAACAAAGTTTAATTTGAGAATTTGACAAATAATACAAAAATCGTGCATTTCACGCAAAATATCGACATCTTGCGCAAGAACGTAATTGATTGACAATTTCCAATTGAAAAACTGGTTGATTTGCTTGTTAGGATATGGTATAATTATTATAGATGTATATTATTTATTACTAACTGCTATTTTGTTTCCGAGGTGTTTAGCCGAAAGAATCTCCCTTTGCTTCGACGTGGAAACATGAGTGTGAATTTGAGTGATCAATATCGGTGACGGTAATGAATAGTAAGTTGTCTACATATTTAATATATTGTTTTTCGGCAATATGGCAGGTCGGTTGATAAAATATAATCGTACCTAATTTAGGAGGCGTATAATGAAAAAATTTTTATCAATACTGCTTTCGTGCGCAATTTTGGCGACTTTGGCAATATGTTTAACGGGGTGCAAAGGTAGGGTTACTGAAAGACAGTTGAAAACTATGGTTGAAAAAGCGTTGGAGGAAAAGTATAGCGAGGAATTTGAATGCAGTGCCGTTTTATTTCATGATCAAAACGGCTCGTATAACTGCGTGTGCTCTCCTAAAAATAACCCGAAACTTAAATTTGAGGCTGCAATTTACACCGATGGGCATTTGTTCTGGGATCATTATCCAACAAGCATTGCGGCAAGTGAGCTTTCAAAAGCGCTTGACGCAGCACTTGACGACGACTTGGGAGAACATTTCACATACGCTTATTCCAGTGACGGCGTTCATGACACAGAAACAGCTCAAAAAATCGCAGACAATGAATTTACGCTTGATTACTTTTTTAGGCACGGCAATGAGGTTTACAACCGCGATAATTCAATGCAGGTAAATTACAATATTATTGTTGATGTATCAACCGCCGACAACGCATACGAGGGCGAATGGGACGCTATTCAGGACGCTTTAGACAGCGTTCACGAGTTGGGGCTTGAAAGTGATATTGATTTATATTTCAGGCTTTGGATATACTTTGTTCCCTCAGATGTATATACACAGTGCCTGGGGTATTTTGAAAGAAACGCGGAAGTGCGTTCCGGTCTTGATGCAATCGCCGAGGGCTTTCCTTCGGCATATCACAGGATTATTCACTTTGACGTCGGCACCAAAACCTGGACCCCTATCACCAAGGAACAGTATGTTGAGCTAAGAAAGGAGATTAACTAATATGGAAGAAAACAAAAATATTACACCAAAGGAATATACAGATAAGGATATGCAAGCGATTGCGCGAATCGCATATTTTGATTTTACCAAAACAATGTGTGACAGAACATTGAAAGATATTTTTAGTAACACTGCTTTTTTCAACAAGTGCCTGGGTGAAGACGACTTTGAACCTGGCTCTTTGGAAGAGACTATGTATAAAGAAAAGAAGGCATTTCTTGAATCGCTTATGGATACTGATACCATCTATAGTAACTGGAAACTCGTTGATGTTGCGAATTATAATGAAAGGAATGAAGAGAATAAAGATGGCCCTGTCAACGGTTTTTGCGCCATAACCATTGAAACCGATGCCGACAATGCAATCGTAGCATTTAGGGGCAGTGAAGGCATGGGTGATTTTGACAAGAAATTCTTGGATGATTGGATTATTGCGGATTTTGGCTTGCTTGACTCTGAATGTACTTCACAACAGGCTTCCGCCGAAGCATATATAAATCACATCAGCGAAGATACCAGCTATTCAAATTATGTTACCTGTGGGCACTCATTGGGCGGAAACCTGGCTATTCATGCGCTTCTGACGGCTCCCGACAGCATGAACATCGTAAGCGCATATGGGTTGGACTCTCCGGGTTATTCCGATGAATATTTAAGTACGCATTCCGAGGCGATAGCGAGCCGCGGAAGTAAGATTAATCATTACCATTGGAGCTTGGTCGGAGGATTATTAAACAATATTTACAACGAGAACTACAAGTACATAAAAGTGAGACCCGAGGCATCTGACGAATCATTTCCAGAAAAATATAAATATTTTTTTGAACGGCATGATTTGTTTTTTATGGATTTTGATGACAGCAACTCAGTACAAACTGGTTCCACAGGGCTACAGAGCCTTTATCCAGCAATTAAATTGGTGGGAGACCTTTCAGACGCTGTTGATAATTACGATGATGCTCTCCGCCCAATAATCCTCAATACTCCGATTTTGTGGGTATTACCATTTGCAGAATCTTTTATTCGATATGTTAATACATCGAAAACCGTGGGAAAAAATGAGGCAGACAAGGAGTTTCTATTATGGGTTGCGGAAACATTTCATCCAACGGCATTCAATGCAGTTGGAGAGCTTATTGGAACCGCTTTCAACTTAGTGAGCGGAATTGTACTTGGTTGGGCAGCAGGTATTTATACGGGTTTCTATTTTGAGGGATTTGGGAATTTGTTTAATAGTGCTTCTAACGCGCAACCTCCTCGCGATCCTCTTGCCATAGATCTTGGCGCATTAGGCATCGACCTTACGACGCTTGAAAACGGTGTGAACTTTGATCTTGATAAGAATGGCTTTGCAGAGAAAACAGCGTGGCTCGGTATAGAGGACGGCTTCCTTGTTCTTGATCGTAATAAAGATGGTATCATCAATGACGGCGGAGAGCTTTTTGGCGACCAGGTTGAATTGTCGAATGGTCTTATCTCCGTTTCGGGATTTGAGGCATTGTCTGATCTTGATACAAACTCCGATGGCATAATCGACCATAATGATCCTATCTGGAATGATTTGCGCATTTGGGTTGATGCGGATCATAATGGTTTTTCGGATTCAGCAGAATTGAAAACGCTTAACGAATTAGGAATTGTTTCTATAAGCCTTGATGTCACCAAAGAGGAGAATGTTGACACTGCGACAGGGGTTATGGAGGCAGAATTTGCTATGGTTACTTTTGCTGATGGAACACAGCGTAAAATCAGCGAATTTTGGTTTCCTGTTAATACTAGTGATACTACTCAAACCGATGAAAACGGTGAAATCATCAAGACAACAGGCAATATTCCCGATATTAGTCTAGCTATTGAAAAGGATGATACAGGAAGACTTGCAGAGCTTTATAAAGAATTTTGTTCATCTGAGGATTTTGCCAATAAGCGTTATCTTCTCAAGCGAATTCTGTATTTCATTACCGACGCAGCTGACATAAATCCCAATTCAAGGGGCGGCAACATAGACGCTCGCGACCTGAAAATTATCGAGGCATTTATGGGCCGCGAATTCATTGGTGTTGGCGGAAAAAATCCGAACGCAAATGCGGCGAATATCCTTAAAGACCTGTATACTGCCATTGAAAATACATATTTTAACTTACTCAACACAAATACAGAAGATGGAAAATATTTAGATACAATTCTTGTTTTTGAAGACGAAAACAATGAAACTGTTATTGATTTAAGACTACTCAACTTGTTCCTTGGGTATAAAATCAGTAATAGTGACAACATAGATAGTCTTATTTACAGTGTGGGTTCATATCTAACCATCATTGATGAAGCTAAAGGTACAACAGCTTTTTCTGATTTCAGCGATTACTGCGGAACGCTTTCGCCTCATTATGCAGATGTTTTGGAGCTCTCAAAATCCGGGACCACCTATATTGGAACAATCGGAAATGACAGTTTTCAAGGAACAAGCGGAACGGATTTTATTTTCGGTGAAGTTGGAAATGATATCCTCAGGGGTGGAAATGGAAATGACTTTATTTATGGCGGCGAGGGCAGAGATACTTTATACGGAGATGCCGGAAACGATACACTTCACGGAAATGAGGGCAACGACACACTTTACGGTGGCGTAGGCAACGACACCCTTTACGGTGATGATGGCGACGATCTCCTCGACGGTGGAGTTGGCGATGACATTCTCAAAGGCGGCGCAGGCAACGACACATACGTCTTCGCTAAAGGCTACGGCAACGACACAGTCATAGACGCAGACGCTCTGAACACTATTCGCCTTAAGGGACTCAACCCTAACGATATCCTTGTAAACGGCACGGGTGACTACGACGCAACTATCACGATCAAGGGCACAAACGACACGCTTGTTATAAAGGACTTCCGCAAGGGCGGAGAATACGCAAATTACGATCTTGAGTTCGACGGCGTAAAAATGCACGTTACCGACGCAAACAGTCCGTTCAAGCATATCTATGGAGGCTACGGCGACGACGTTCTCAAGGCTGTTGTCGATGATTCAATTATACACGCTTTCGGCGGCAACGATACCGTTTACGGCAGCGACGGAAACGACATAATCTACGGCAACGAGGGCGATGACGCTATCTATGCAGGCAACGGCGACGACCTGGTTTACGGTGGTGACGGCGACGATATTCTCGACGGCGGAGAGGGCAATGATTTCCTCTATGGCGGCTCGGGGAACGATACATATGTCTTCGGCAGAAATTATGGCACGGATATTATCAGCGACAGCGAGGGCGTTTCTACGATAAAGATTGCTGACGGCATTTCTCTCGATGAGATTGATATTATCTCCGTCGGAGAGGACGTTGTGATCGCGCTCAAGGACAGCGAGGACAAGCTTATTATAAACGGCTTCGCGGAAAATCCCGATAATTACATTCTTGAAGTCGGCGGCGAGAGCGTTTCGCTCAGGGACAGCATAACCGCGGACGAAAGCGGGTTCCTTTCCGGTTCGGAAGAAAGCGATTATATCGTCAACGAGAACAGCTCTGTTATAGCGGGCGGCAGCGGCGACGACCGTATAATCGGCAATGATGAGGACGAGATCATATTCGGCGACAGCGGAAATGATCAAATTCTCGCTGGCGGCGGAAACGACGTTATTTTCGGAGGCAGCGGTGATGATTACATCAACGGCGGCGACGGAAACGATATGATAGACGGCGGTTTAGGAAACGACTTCATCGACGGCGGCGAGGGTGACGACACTTACTTCTTTAACCCCGGATACGGAAATGATTCGATCAGGGACAGCAAGGGCGCGAATACCATTATGTTCGGCGATGGTTTTACGGCATCGAGCATTAAAGCGTACCGCTCCAATTGGAACGATCTGCTCATAACCTTCGACGGTTTCGACGACACCTTGACGCTCAAAAACTATTGCGTTGACAAAGACGCTAGAAACTTTACGCTTGTGTTCGCGGACGGCACGGTAGTTGAAGCGGCAGCAAAGGACAGCCCGCTCAGAAAGGTATACGGTACGGACGGAAGCGAGTACATGGAATCCATCTATGATGATGGCATTATAAATGACGCTCAGGAATCCGATGATCAGATAGTCGGAAGCGACGGCAACGATATGCTTTACGGCGGCGACGGCGACGAGCGTATCACAGGCAAGGTAGGCGACGATATTCTTGACGGCGGCAAGGGCAACGATTATCTCAGCGGCGGCGCGGGAAATGACACCTATATCTTCAATAAGGGTTACGGTGTTGATACCATCAGCGACGGCGAGGGTACGAATACCATAAATATCTACGGATATTCGGCAAGTCAGATCAAGGCGTACCGCACCAACTGGAACGATATCACGATCACGTTTGCTGACTCCGAGGATAAGATCGTTATTGAAGGCTTCTTTACCTCCGAGGCAAACAGAAACTTCTACCTCACCTTCAACGGCAGCGGAAAAGTACACGCAACCGCGTCCAACAGTCCGTTGAGAACTATTTACGGCACTGACGGCGATGAATATATGGCGGCTATGGACGACAGAGGCGTAACTCTGTATGGCGAAGGCGGAGCGGACAACCTTAACGGCGGCAGCGGCGCTGATAGATTGTACGGCGGTATCGGCAACGATCAGCTGTACGGAAACGGCGGCAACGACACGCTTGACGGCGGCGAGGGCGACGATATGCTCTACGGCGGTGCAGGAAACGACACATATATCTTCAACGTCGGCAGCGGCACAGATACAATTGTCGACAGCGAGGGTATCAATACGATCTCGTTCGGCGCAGGTCTGACAGAAGAGGCTCTGACTGCTTACAGACACAACTGGAACGATCTCATGATTACATTCGAGGGCGTTGAGGATAAGCTGATAATTCAGGGCTACTTCGGCTCGGAAAGCAACCGCAATTTTGAGGTAAGATTTGCGGACGGCACACACTATGCTTATGATGACGCGGAAAACCCCATTAAGCAGGTTCACGCGACCGAGCATGACGATTGGATGACTGCATGGAGCGACAACGGCATTGCACTGTACGGCGACGGCGGCAACGACAATCTTACGGGCGGCGCGGGAGATGATATGCTGTTTGGCGGCATCGGAAACGATACGCTTAACGGAAACGACGGCGACGATATCCTTGACGGCGGTGAAGGCAACGACTTCCTCTACGGAGGCTTGGGGAATGATACTTACAGATTCGGTATAGGCTATGGGTCGGATATTATTGAGGACAACGACGGCGATAACAAGGTAGAACTCCTCGGCATCAACTCCGACGCGGTTTCGTCTGAAATGACGGACAACGGAGAACTGGTTATTTCCGTAACCGAGAGCGGCGACATTCTGACGATCCGTAACTTTGACAGCGAGCGCTTTACGTTTGAGTTTGCCGATGAGGTATCAGAAACCTTCAATGTTGAAACAGGCGAGTTTGAGAAGATTCTTTCTGAGGAGGAGCTTGCAGCGATTGAGGCAGCTAAGACCGAGGAGGATCTTGTTCAGGCAAACGCGGATATTCTTGACGAGCTTTATGCGGACGAGGCTTCCGTTTCCGATCTGCTCACGGAAACCGACAATACCGTTATTTCCGAGATCACCGACAGCACATCTCCAGCGGATGAGAACGAAAGTACGGCGGATCAAATTGACGTTCAGGTGATGATACTCACCGAAAATATGGCTGCGTTTTCGAACGAGAGCAATATTTCCGACAGTCTGAATTTGCAGAGCAATACAGACAGCCTTACGTTTGCAGATCAGCTTCTGGTCGGCACTCAGGCATCATAAAAGAACTTTGGCACAAATTCATTTAATGCAGCAGCTTCAATGCTGCTGCATATTTTTTTGAATGGGAGGTCGAAAAATGGAGAAAACGCATGACAGCGGACTTACTTGCTTTATGATAGTGATGAAGTTCCACGGCATCCCTATCACAAAGGAGCAAGCGGAAAATCTGTCTGTACTTGATCCCGAACAGAAAACTAGCGAGATTGAGATAATCGAGTCTGCCAAAAAGCTGAAAATGCGGGCGCGGCTCTGCCGATTGAATATAAATAAGCTGAAAAACATGAACGCCCCCATTATCGCCAAGAACAATGACGGCGAGTTTTTTATAATCGCGAAATCCACGGAAGATAAATTCATGATTTTGTTTGCGGATAAAACCCAGCCCGAAATAAAATCTCGTAAGGAGCTTGCTGAGATATGGGACGGTACTGCGGTTATTATCAACAAAAAAGGCATTGCGGACAGAGAAGCAATTTTCAGCTTCAAATGGTTTATTCCCACGATTCTCAAATTCAAAAAGGAATTTATACAGGTGCTGATCGCCGTTTTTACGGTGCAGATTCTTGGAATCTTAACGCCTGTTATGACGCAGGTGGTCGTGGATAAGGTATTGGTACACCGCAGTATGTCAACGCTGAACGTGCTCGCGATCGGTATCGGGATAGTTTACGTTTACGAGCTTATTTTGGGGCTTGCGAAAAATTACGTTTTCACGCATACAACCAACCGGATAGACGTAATGCTGAGCTTCAAATTATTTCGGCATTTGTTTGCACTGCCGCTAAAATACTTCGAATCACGGCGTGTCGGCGAAACGGTGGCAAGAGTGCGGGAGCTTGACAGTATACGGAATTTCCTCACGGGCACTCCCCTGTCCTCGATGATTGACTTGATATTTATAATCGTGTACATAGTTGTGCTGTTTTTCTACAGCCCTTCGCTTACGGTTATAGTTATCTGCTCCATACCCGTTTACGCGATCCTGTCAGCAATAGTTACGCCGCTGTTCAAAAAGCGGCTCGACGAAAAGTTTGAAACGGGAGCGAATACGCAGTCGTTTCTAGTGGAGTCCATAACGGGAGTTCAAACGGTAAAATCCTACGCCCTTGAACCTAAGTTCGAGAAAAAATGGGGTGATCTGCAATCAGATTACGTCAAAGCAAGCTACAAAACCTCAATGGTCTCGGCGACCGCGGGAACGACCGGACAATTTATCCAAAAAGTGTTTGATCTGTTGATTTTGTTTTTCGGTGCGAAAGCGGTAATGGACGGCAGCTTCACTGTCGGACAGCTTGTAGCGTTCCGTATGCTTTCGGGCAGAGTGAGCGGTCCGGTGCTGCGGCTTGTGCAGCTCTGGCAGGAATATCAGCAAGCATCTCTCTCGGTAAAGCGTATCGGAGATATTTTCAATACCGCTCCCGAGCCGATCTTGAATACAAATCAGACCTCAATGCCAAAAATCAATGGAAGAATCGTATTTGATAAAGTCAGATTCAGATACAATCCGCAGGGCGGCGAGGTCATTAAGGGAATGAGCTTTGAGATCGAGCCGGATACTATTGTCGGAGTTGTCGGCAGGAGCGGTTCGGGCAAAAGCACAGTATCCAAGCTGATACAGCGGCTCTATATTCCTGAGGGCGGAAAAATTTCAATTGACGGAATGGACATTTCGCTTGCCAATCCCGCAATGCTGCGAAAGCAGATAGGCGTTGTTCTGCAGGAGAACTTTATGTTCAATGGTACGGTCGCGGAAAACATCTCGATACACTGCCCTACCGCGTCTATGGATCAGATCATAAGCAGCGCGAAAATAGCGGGAGCGCATGACTTTATTTTGGAGCTCCCCGATGGTTATAACACGATAATCGGTGAGAAGGGAATGGGATTATCGGGCGGTCAAAAGCAAAGAGTAGCGATTGCAAGAGCAATCCTTAACAACCCGAGGATACTTATTTTTGACGAGGCGACTTCCGCTTTGGATTACGAATCCGAGAGCATTATTCAGAATAATCTCAAAGAGATATGTAAGGGTCGAACGGTTCTTATAATTGCCCATAGACTGTCCACTTTAAAGGACGCGAATAAAATTATGGTCATTGACCGGGGCGATCTTGTGGAGTATGATACTCACGAGAATTTAATGGAGCAAAAGGGCTTATATTTTCATCTGTACAATCAACAGAAACGAGGTGATACCGATGAACA
>CAYSHU010000078.1:0-9454 GCA_964430965.1 uncultured Ruminococcus sp.
GCCTTTTTTTATCTTCAGATGAAAACGCTCGTTTTCGCTGATTATCGTAGCCATATTTTCACCTTTCCCACTACAATCGATATTCTTACTTCTTACCTCTAGTCGCGTCTGTCTCCGTGCATTCTTGCCATCATTTCTCTGTACTCCGCTCGATCCTTTTCGATAAGGAGCTCCATTGCGCGGACGGCGCATTTTATGCCGCGCGTTGTGTCCTCGGTTATCGTATCGGGCATATTTTTCTTGGCGCGCTCGGCGTTCCAGAGCGCGGTGAGCACGCCGCCGCAGCGTATCTTCAGCGGGAACACGCTGCGCACCGTTCCCACCGAGTAGATAGCAGCGCACTCCATTTCCGAAGCAAGACAGCCGCATTTTACGTAGCTGTCCCAGCGGGCTTTGATGTTCTCGCCGACCGCCGCGCCGTCCGGGTTCACCTCGCCGTAAAAGCTGTCCTTGCAATGCACCACGCCTACGTGATACTTCTTTCCGGGCCCGTTTTCGGAGAGCTCCTTCGCGGCTTGAACAAGCGCAGTCGTGACCTCGAAATCCGCGAGCGCGGGATAGCCCTGCGGGAGATATTCGTAAGACGTTCCCTCAGCTCTGATTGCCGCCTCAGCTATCACCAGATCGCCGCCGAACAGCCTTAAATCCATACCGCCGCTCGTGCCTACTCTGATAAATGTCGTCGCGCCGCTGTCGATAAGCTCCTCGACCGCGATAGCCGCCGAGGGTCCGCCGATGCCCGTAGAGCAGACGCTCACCTTCTCGCCGAGGAGAGTGCCCGTGTAAATGTTATACTCGCGGTTCTGCGCTGTTTGCTTCGCGTCGTCGAGATATTCGGCGATTTTCGGAACGCGCCCGGGGTCGCCCGGGAGAATAACGTACTTTCCGACATCTCCGTATTTTATCTTCAGATGAAAACGCTCGTCTTCGCTCATTATCGTTGCCGTAGGAATTCCTCCTTTTTATTGTTATCCCCGCCTTTGGCGGGGATAACAGCGTTTAATTCTTATTTCTTGCCAAAAAGCCCGCCGAGCTTATCGGCAACTCCGCCGAGATTAACCTTTGCCTTAACGCCCTCGATAATGCCGTTTACCTGGTCGTCGGGGAGGTCTACGCCGAGCACGTCCTCAACCGCCTTGATAGGCTCGCTCTTGAACTTCTCCGCGAACTTGTCGTCGGATTTCACCTTGTTTACTACCTCGTCGATTTTTGCCTTGATGTCCATAATAACTCTCCTTTTGAAATATTTTTACGGATTTTCACCCGTGCTTTTGATAATGCTTGCCGCCGCGTCGTTAAGGGCGTGGTCGGACGTTCCTTTTACGTCTAAAAAGATAAAGCGCTCCTTCTCAAAATTATTTTCTAAGAATTTACGCTCGAGATTGAGATACACATAAACCACCGTTACCTGCTGCGCCGCGTCGCGGGCGCGGTCTAAAAGCGATTCCGTTATCTCCGTTGTGATGAGGACAAGCAGCGCAGCGCTGCTTTTGTCGAGCGCGTCAATCATCTCGCACAAATCCTCGGAGTGGGTGTCGGGCGGGATTACCGACATCAGATGAAAGAACTCGTTGAACGACGCTTCGCCGCTGATGTACGACGGCTTGGTGTTGAAGTCGCCGATGTCCACCGTCGAGTGAATTCCCTTATCGAGCGCGGTTTTCGCGAAGGCTATCGCACATTCTATCATCATATCCGCGCGCGTCATTCCGTCGACGTCGCTGCCTTGGTGGAAGTCGCAGAAGATAACCGCCCGCAAATCATTTATGCTGTCGAACTGCTTTATCATCAAATCGTCCTGCTTTGCCGTCAGCTTCCAGTGAACAAGCTGCAGCACGTCGCCGTCGCGGTATTCTCTTACGTGCGAGAAGTCCTCCTTGTCCGCGGAGTTGAGCCGCTTTTGCGAGTAGCTCTGCTCCACCGCCGAGCGGAAGATTATATCCTCGAGCATCAGCTTTCGCGGGAGAAAAACCATCGGCACAGCGCGCTCGCACTTTTTTGAAACGCGGATTATGCGCAGCGGGTCGACAACGTAAAGCCGCAAAATCTCGCTTTGATAATTCCCGCGGAATTTGTGCTTGCAGCGGACGGCTATTTCGGAATTCCCGAACGGGGGCAGCGAAACAAACAGCCGCTTGTCCGCGATAAGCCCTATCTCGCCGTCGGGGATAACGCATTTTAATTCCAGCGGCACAGCGGGGATTATAAAGCTGTTTTTCACGCGAATCAGCAAATCGAACGAAATGTCCTTCGCCGCCGTTATTCGCTCGGCGGAGAACTCGGCGTTCACGAAAAAGAGCTGAAGCGCCGCCATTATAAACGCGAGGACGGGATACGCGAGAATTGTAAACAGCAAAATCTGCGTCAGCTTGCCCGTGTACGCCATTGAAAAGCCCACGCACCCAAGCGCCACGATTGCGTAAATCACACGATTTCTTATCATCTGATTTTCCCCGCTTAGGTCCGTCTTACGGGCGGCACGACCGTGCTCACCGCGTCCTCGAGAACCGAGCGCACCGAGCGCCGATTAACGCGGCTTTCCTGCCGCAGAACTATTCTGTGCTCAAACACGGGGATAAGCAGCCGAACTATATCCTCGGGGACGACGTAATCTCTGCCGCGGAGATAAGCGTAAGCGCGCGATGCCTGCATCAGCGCGACGGAGGCTCTCGGACTCGCGCCGAGCGCTACGGTGGGATTGTTTCGCGTCGCAGCGGCAAGCTCAGCGACGTATCTGCAAAGGCTCTCCGCGAAAATAATGTCGTTTACGTCCTCAACGCACTCGGCGATTTGCTCCGCGGTCATAACGTTCTGCACATCGTCAAGCGGGTTGTCGTAAAGCCTGTCGAGCATTATCTGCTGCTCCTCGGCGATTGTCGGATAGCCCATACTTATCTTCATCATAAATCTGTCGAGCTGCGCCTCCGGAAGCGGGAACGTGCCGACGTAACCTTGGGAGTTCTGCGTCGCGATTACCATAAACGGGTCGGGCAGGAGATATGTAGTGCCGTCCACCGTCACGCGCTTTTCCTCCATTGCCTCCAGCAGCGCCGACTGCGTTTTCGGGGAGGTTCGGTTGATCTCGTCCGCAAGAAGAATGTTCGTCATCACAAGCCCGGGGCGGTATTCAAAGCAATTCTCCTCCTTGTTGAACATCGTAAAGCCCGTGATGTCCGACGCCATAACGTCCGGCGTAAACTGCGCGCGCCGAAACGCCAGACCGGACGCTTTTCCAAGCGCCATAGCAAGCGTCGTCTTGCCGACGCCCGGCACGTCCTCGATAAGCACGTGGCCGCGGGCAAGCAGGCTCGTAAGCACGATAAGCAGCGCGTCGTCCTTGCCCTTGATTACCTTGGAAACCTCGGCTACCAGATCGGATAGGAGATATTGATTTTGAAACTTCTGCGACATCGTTATGTTGATCCTTTCTTTTAGTGGATAAGAGGTTAGAGGTAAGAGGTTAGAAGATGATGCGGTAGGTTAGGTTATCTCTTACCTCTTACTTCTGATTTATTTATGCAATCTTTTTATTAACTTAAATATCAGCGAATTTTCGGTGACTAATGGCTTTTCGTGCTCGAAGAAGACTATGCCGTCGGCGGGAGAATGAATTTCCGAAATTACTGTGCCCTCGTAAGGGTGGATTATCTGCGCCATAACGTCGCCGCGGGCTACCTCGTCGCCTACCGCGCAGAGCTTGCGGTAGATCCCCGCGCCGCTGCTTTTAACGCTCAGCATCTCGCCCTCGTCTAAAATCGTCCCCATATATCCGCCGTGGCAGCGGTATTTGATAATTCCCATTCTCGATAAAAATCTCAGCACCGCCGAAACGCCAAGCTCCGCGGAGCTTTCGTCGATGTTCTCCGTCGCGTTTGTGTAAAGCGAAAACGCCGCCGTGCCCGAAAGCTGCCAGTTGAAGTTAAGCGTCGTTTTATCCATTGCCGTGGGATTTCTCAAAACGACGTATTGCAGCCCGAACAGATTTGCGAGGCTTGCGTTTTCCTTGGCGGTTTTCATCATTCGGATATGCGGAATAAACACGCCGGGAATGTAAAACGACGCGAACTGCACGCCGTATTTGTATTGCCGAATTTCCTCGAACACGCCCGCGGCTATTCTCTGCGTTGTTTCGCCGTCGGGGTCGCCCGGGAACTGTCGGTTGATGTCGGTGTTGTCAAGGCACCAGAACCGCCGCCCGACGTTTGTGCTGAAGCTGTTAAGCGACGGAATGACAAGCACCTCGCGGTCGTGCGCGAAATCGCCCTTTTTCTCGATGTGTGACAGCGCCTTGACAAGCTGCCCGCACATATAAAGCTGCTGAATTTCGTTGCCGCGGAGATTGCCGATTATGCAGCAGGTTTTCTCGCCCTTGCCGAAGCGATAGCCCGTCACGCGGAAATCATCGCGATACAATCCCGAAAGGCTGTATATCACTTCTTTTTTCATTCGGCAAACCCCCGTTCTTGTGTAATTTAACGCGCTTAAACCGACTTGGAAACGTCAACCCATTCTTCGCAGTTCGAGCATTTTTCGAGCTCCTCAAGCGTGAGGTCGACTGCGGTGTTGCCGCTGCCCGCTGCGGGGAAAACGCGCTCAAAGCGCCGCAGCGACTCATCAAGGTAAACCGAAACTCCCGGGTTTATCCCGAACGGGCAAACGCCGCCGACGGAATGCCCGATAAGCTCCGTCACCTGCTCGGGCGAGAGCATTTTCGCCTTTGTGCCGAACCGCGCCTTGAACTTCGCGTTGTCGATCTTAACATCGCCCGCCGTTACTATCATGACGGGAGCATCGTTTACGTTGAACGTAAGCGACTTCGCTATCCTCGCGGGCTCGCACCCGAGCGCCGCCGCCGCGAGCTCCACCGTCGCGCTGCTTTGTTCAAGCGTTTTTATCCTGTCGCCGAGCCCGAATTTTTCAAGATGCGCCTTTGCTTTTTCCGCTGACATTTTCTGGTCCTCTTTTCGATAATAATCACTTTAAATCCATCAATAGCTGTTTTGCATTTTCGGGGTCTGATATATAATCAATATACAGCTCGCGCATAGGTCCGTCGGGATAATTACAAATCCCGCTGTCGATCTTTTTGATAATATCCTCTCTTTCGTGTTCAAAAAACCAGTCCCATTCCGGCACCGTCCCAACAGGCAAAAGGGATATGAACTCTTCAAGAAGCGCGGCTGTTTTTAACGCGCCCAAGCGTTCAAGAGATTTTTTTATTTCCGGTAAAGCAAGGAAAACCTCCTCGTCCTCCGATAATGACGGAAGCGCGTCGGCTTGGCAGGTATCTTCAAGCCTTGACGCGAGGAACAGTGTCTTTTGCGCTTCATTCATTTCATCTATGGGCATATTCGTCAGATAATCGTATATCAGCGTAAGAATAAAATCCTCTTTTTCGCTGCTGTCAAGCGCAAGCAGCCCCTCGGCATCACGATCCATAACAATTCCGCGAAACACGCTGCTGTCTGACATTTTAATCCTCCGCCTCTACGTAATATCCATTCGCACGAACGCCGTCGATCGCGTTTATAAAATCGCTGAATTTCGCGTAGCCGTAGTTTGTGAAATTGAAGTCGCTGTATTTTTTCTTAAGCTGAGTTGTCAGCGCCTTGATGCTTTTGGTGTCATCGTTTCTCGCGAAATCGTAAATAAACCGCTCTATCTGCTCGGTGCGCTTGATGAAGTTTTTGCCGAGCGACACAACGTCGCCCTTGACGCTTACGCCGTTGATAACCGCGAGCAGCTTTTTCATCGTGGAAACCCCGATGTCCTTGAGATAGTTCTTGCCGTATTTTTTCGCGAGCATACTGCCCATTGCCGCCGCTGACGCGGCGTTGTTGTTTGCCGTTACGTACTCAAAAACATCTCGCTTGACAAGATTGATGTCGGCTTTGGGAGCTTCTTCCTTTTTGGGTCTGCCAACTTTCTTTTGGGGTTCTTTCGTTTCAGCGGTGGTTTTAGCCGTCTTCTTCGCGGCGGTCTTGGGCTCGGCTTTCTTTTCGGGAGCTTTTTCTGCCTTAGCCGCAGAATTTTGGGCGGGCTTTTCAACCAGCTTTACGAAATTCTTCTCCACCTTGATATCGGGGACAGAAGCCATTGCCGAAGCGAAATCCGCGAAGCCCAAATCCGCAACGTAGCTTTTGCCGTATTTTTCAAGAAGCATATTGTTAAGCTGCCCGATGTTGCCGCCCTTTTCGCCGTTCTCCCCCGCGTAGCTCTTAACCTCGCTCTTGAAAACCTGAGCGGTGATTTTCGCGGCTTTGACGACTTCTTGCTTTTGAGATGCCGCTTTGGGAGCTGACGCTGATTTTACGGCTTTGGGAGCTTCCGAAGCGTTTACGCTCTGCCCCGCAAGAGATACGATTTGACCTTTGCGGCGCAGAGCACTCTGCTTGTCAATAAACTTCGCGAAGTGCTTCGAGCCGAACCGCGAGAAATCCACCTTGCCCAGAACATTCGTGATGTAATTCGCGACCTTTGAGAGGTCGTCCTGCTTGCCCTCCTGCCGACCGAGATATTCCGCAATAACGCGCACTATCTCGCTTGCGTCAATCGCGACCTCGCTTTGCTTGCGGCTGTTGGCTTCCTTTGTCATAACAAACGTGCCCCTGCGGACAATTTGCGGAATGCTGTCAACAAACATAGAAAGTCTGTTGAAACCCAGCGCGTTGTAGTCAACATTGCCATAGCGGGAGTTGAGATAAGCGTTTATCTTCGTCAAATCCAGCTTGCCGTCGTCGTTTTCCTTTACGTAATTTATAAGGTCTTTGCGGAGCGTTTCCTCGTCGTAATCGCCGATATTCGCGCAGACCTTATCGAGATAGCTGAAGCTGTGGCAGCTTGACGTAAACGCGAGCGGCGTTTTCACCTCGCCGATGCCGATTACCAGCTTGCCCGCCTCGCGCAGTCTTATCGCAAGCCGCGTGAAATCGCTGTCGCTTGTGACAAGCACAAAGCCGTCGACATTGCCCGTGTAGAGAATATCCATAGCGTCGATTATCATCGAGAAATCCGTCGCGTTTTTACCCGCGATATAGCTGTTCTGCTGCACGGGCATAATCGAGTTGTTCATCGCGGGGATTCTCCAGCCCGAGTTGTTCTTCTCCCAGTCGCCGTAGATGCGCTTGTAGATGAGGTTTCCGTGCTTGGACGCCTCCTCCATAATAAACTGCGAATACTTGGGCGAAACATTGTCGCTGTCAATAAGCAACGCTAACTTCTTTTCTTCATTCATACTTTTCTCTTTTCTATAAGCTCTCGCTTCTTGCCTCTTAAAGCTCTTGCTTCTAGACGGCAACCGAAATTTTTTCGTTGAATTCGTGGTATTTATAATCTATCGCCGTGAAGCTGTCCTTTGTGAATTTGTAGAAATCCGTGATGTCCTCGACCTGCATTTTCGGAGCGGGATAGGGCTCCTTTTCGATAAGGCGTTTTACGATGTCGACATGGCGGTCGTAGATGTGCGCGTCGGCTATTACGTGGACGAGCTCGCCGGGCTCGAAGCCGCTTGCTTTCGCGAACATTATAAGCAGCGCGGCGTACTGACAGACGTTCCAGTTATTAGCCGTCAGCATATCCTGCGAGCGCTGGTTCAGAATCGCGTTAAGCCGATTTCCGCTGACGTTCAGCGTAAACGAATAGGCGCACGGTGCCAGCGCCATTTCGTTTAAATCGTGGTGATTGTACATATTCAGCAGAATTCTCCGCGACGTGGGGCTTTGCTTCAAATCCAAAAGCGCCCTGTCGACCTGCGTGAACTCGCCGTCGGGGTATTTGTGCTTTACCGACATCTGATAGCCGTAAGCCTTGCCTATCGAGCCGCTCTCGTCCGCCCAGGCGTCCCACACGTGCGAGGAAAGCTCGTTTACGTTGTTGGAGTGCTTCTGATATATCCACAAGATCTCGTCTATCGCCGAACGATAATACACGCGCCGCAGCGTCATTATCGGAAATTCCTCGGACAAATCGTAGCGGTTCACCACGCCGAATTTTTTTATAGTGTGCGCGGGCGTGCCGTCCTCCCATTTAGGGCGAACTTCAAAGCCCTCATCCGATATGCCGTTTTCGAGAATATCGCGGCAGTTCTCAATAAACAAATCGTCTGCTAAACTCATGAAATCCTCTTTTCATTATTGTCTTTCCCCGCCTCCGGCGGGGAAAGACAATAGCAAGATTTATTGCTGTTCGCTCAAAACAAACACATCATAAATAACCTTGATCGCCGCCTCAAAGTCCTTTTCGTCAATACCGACGATGATATTCAGCTCCGATGAGCCCTGGTCTATCATTCTGATGTTTATCTCGGCGTGGGAGAGCGCTGCGAAAACGCGCGTAGCGGTGCCCTTTTTGGACTTCATTCCGCGGCCCACTATCGCAATAAGCGCAAGCCCGTCGATTATCTCAAAATGGTCGGGGCGGAGGACTTCTTTAAGGCGCGAGATCAGCTTCTCGCGATCCGCGCCCGCGCCGAGCTCGTGAGAGTTTACGACTACCGAAACGGTGTCAATGCCAGTCGGCATATGCTCGGGGAACACGCCGTGGTTTTCAAGCACCTGAAGCATTCTCCGCATGAAGCCGTTTTCGGAGTTCAGACGATCCTTTTCGATCGAGATAACGGAAAAATCCTTCTTGCCCGCGATGCCCGTCACGAGATATTTCGTGTTGCTGTCCGCGGTCGGAACAATGAGCGTTCCCGCATCATCGGGGGCGTTGGTGTTCTTGATGTTTATCGGAATGTTCGCGGAGCGCACGGGGAAAATCGCGTCCTCGTGGAGCACGCCTGCGCCCATATACGAAAGCTCGCGGAGCTCGGAATACGTGATGACCTCGATACCCGCGGGATTTTTGACAATGCGCGGGTCGGCAACGAGAAAGCCCGAAACGTCCGTCCAGTTCTCATAAAGCGAAGCGCCCGCCGCCTTCGCGACAACCGAGCCCGTAAAGTCCGAGCCGCCGCGCGAGAACGTCTTTATCGTGCCGTCGGGCAGAGCGCCGTAAAATCCCGGAATGACCGCCTTAGGGGTCTTATCGAGGATAGCACCGAGGCAGGCGTTTGTAATATCCGCGTCGAAATTCCCCTTGCTGTCAAAGAAAATGCCCTTTGCCGCGTCGACGAACTCAAAGCCCAGATAATTCGCCAAGAGAATTCCGTTTAAGTACTCCCCCCGCGATGCCGCGTAATCGCGGTTTGCGCCCGCTCTGAATTTTTGTCCTATCTTAACATATTCGTCCTCAAGAGATACCGTCAGCCCGAGCTCCCTGATGATCTCGTCGTAACGCTCGCGCACGGGCGCGAAAGCCTTCGCGAAGTCCTCGCCCGTCAGCACGCGCTCGTAGCACTGATACAGCAAATCGGTGACCTTAGTATCGTCGCCGAAGCGCTTGCCGGGCGCGCTCGGAACAACGTAAACGCGCTCGGGGTCGGCATTGATGATGTCCGCGACCTTCTTGAACT
>CAYSHU010000079.1:0-9316 GCA_964430965.1 uncultured Ruminococcus sp.
TTTGCCCACGCCGGTGGGTCCCACGAAGATGAACGACGCGGGGCGGCGCTTTTCGGAGAGCTGCACGCGGCTGCGCTTTATTGCCTTGGCAACCAGCTCGCACGCCTCGTCCTGCCCGATAATACGCGCTTTGAGGTTATCCTCCAGCGCCGACATTCTCTTGAACTCGGTTTCCTTTATCTTGTTCGCGGGAATTCCCGTCCAGAGCTCGATAACCTTGGACAAATCGTCCATTGAAACGTAAACATTCTCCGCTTTTTCCTTAAGCGGCTCGAGCTTTTCCTCGTTCTGCGCGAGCTTGGTTTTCAGCTCCGCCATACGCGCGTAGTCCTTTTCGGCTGCCTCGGCGAGCTCGCTTTGCTCCTTCCTCTGCTCGGCAATTTCCGCCTTTAATTTCTCGTATTCCGTAATGCTCTCATTCTCAAGCGATGCGCACGCGCAAGCCTCGTCAAGCAAATCTATCGCCTTGTCGGGCAGGAAGCGGTCGTTGATGTAGCGCTCGGACAGCACCGCGCACATTTTCGTGATCTCGTCCGTTACGTGAACCTTGTGATGCTCCTCATAGTATTGCTTAATACCGCCGAGCACCGTGACGGTTTCGTCAATCGACGGCTCGTTTACGGTTACGGGCTGGAAGCGGCGCTCAAGAGCGCTGTCCTTCTCGATATGCTTGCGGTATTCCGCGAACGTCGTCGCGCCGATCACCTGCAGCTCGCCCCTTGAAAGCGCGGGCTTAAAGATGTTCGCGGCGTTCATAGAGCCCTCGCTGTCGCCGCCCGTGCCGACGAGATTGTGAAGCTCGTCGACGAAAAGCATAACGTTCCCCGCGTTCTTAACCTCGTCGATAAGCGTCTTGACGCGGCTTTCAAACTGCCCGCGGAACTGCGTCCCCGCGACAAGCGCGGTGAGGTCGAGCAGATAAAGCTCCTTGCCCTGAAGCCTGAACGGCACGTCGCCGCTCGCGAGCTTAAGCGCGATGCCCTCCGCTATCGCGGTTTTTCCTACGCCGGGCTCGCCGATAAGGCAGGGGTTGTTTTTCGTGCGGCGAGAGAGGATTTGCAGCACGCGATAGATCTCCTTTTCGCGCCCCACAACCGCGTCGATTTTGCCCTCTTTGGCACGGCGCGTTAAATTCGTGCAGAATGTTTCGAGGCACTTACGGCGCTTGTCGGGCTTTTCGGGCTTCTTGCGGGTTTTCTTCTCGTCGCCGTCCTTCTTGTCGCCTTTATCGGGAGAACCGAAAAGATTTTTCAGGAAGTTCGGCATAGTGCCCGCGCCCCCGCGCTCGAAGAGGTCGTCGTCCTTGGAGCTATCGGGAGTATCGGGGAGTTCATCGTCGTCGGGAGTATCGTCCTTGCCGGGGTCGCCGCCTATCCCGAACTGATTAAGCATATCCGCGCCGATAACACCGTCCTCCCCGAACAGGGACTCAACGGCGGTGTCAAAGTCGTCCTCCGAAATTCCCATTTGCTTCAGATATTCGTTGACCTGGGGCAGCCCAAGCTCCTTTGCGCATTTTATGCAAAGCCCCTCGCTCTTGCGCTCGTTTCCGCTCATTGTGGAAATGAACATCACCGCGGGACGCGATTTGCATCGTGAACACATCATCATATTTCTTCACACCTTTCAGGGTTAGTGGTTTTGGCATTTTTAGTTGATTTTTGGAAATCCCGCCAAAACTCTTTATTTCAGAAAATTCAAGAAATCAAAATTATAAAAAATCTTAAACACAAACGTAGAGTCTATCGCGGTTTGGTTGAAGAGTATGGAATTCGCACTGGAAAGCGACACGATAAGCCTTGTGGCGAGGCACACGACAAACACCGTGATAAGCCCCTCGATAAGCCCCAGAACAAGTCCGAGGAACGCGTTCACCTTGTTAAGCACGGGAATTTTTGTGATAAGCCCCGTGGCGGAGCAGATTATTCTGAGCACCACGCTCGCGAGAATGAAGATGACCGCGAACGCTATCGTGCGGATTACAAGCATACACTCGGGCTTTATCATACCGTCGATAACGGCGGTCTTGAGGTTTGAGCGCGTGTTTATCATTCCGAGGATCATGCTCCGCGCGGCGGACGTGCCCGTCGAATCGGAGGTCGCGCTGCCGGAGATGCTCGGGAGGTATTTCCTTACGCTCTCGGTAACGCCGTCAAGCGCGGAAAACGCGGGGAGCTTTACGACCTGCGTCGCTATGTACTGCGCCGCAGCGAGCTTACCCAAACCGTGCTTTTCGATGTCGTCCATAGAGAACTCGGCGGTTTTGCCGCTCAGGTTTTTAAGGCTCCCGCCCTCGTCAATCCCGATCCCCGCCAAATCCTCTTTGGTGAGCCCCGTTTCGGACAAATCCAGCTTTGTAAGGTCAACGACCGCCTTGCGCGTCCCCGCGTAGTTCGGCTCGATATCGTCGGCGTATTCGCCGTTGATTTTAACCTTAGAGAAGTCGATATTCGCGATATCCCCGAGCGTGAAGCTCCCTAAAAGCTGCCCCGCGGCGTCATCGAATTTCTCCGAAACCGGCTTTTCAATAAAACCCGTGTAAACCGCCGCCGCGACAGGTCCGCTTAAAAACACCGCTGCCGCAAACGCCGCAAACGCCGACACAAGTCCCAGTACCACCTTAGCGAAGCCCCGCTTCATTCCCACAAACGCAAACACCGCAATAATCGCGATGACCGCTATATCAAACGCAATTGAAAATTTTTCGCCCATATTTCCCTCTCAGTCCTTCAAGCTCTGCCGCTGAACCTTATTATATCCCAGCAGATAAGCGTACTTTCCTATTATAATTATATCCGAATACTCGTCGTCCAAATCAAAGCCGGTCAGCTCCTCAAGCGTTTCGCTGTAAACTGTCAGCTTGTTCCCGCAAAGCGCGTAGAACCTGCCGTTTTCCACGTCGAAGTCCGCGCTGTTTTCCAACGCCGCCGCGGCGCTTGGTTCAAGCGTTTCGCTGTACACCGTCGCGACAACGCCGTTTGAAACCGGGTCGCGGAAAAGCGTTACGTGAAGTCCGCTTGATTTCGCAATGCCGACGATTTCCTTTGAGTACTCATTCGACGCGATCAGCTGCCCCGTTTTGTCGTTGATAAGAAACGAGCCCTCGGCGGTCACGGCGTAAACGCCGTCGGAGCATTTTTGCAGCGAGTAGGAAACGTTTCCGCCTATCGGCGCGCGCCACGTTTCGCTCAGCGTGTTTTCGCTGATTTCAAAGCGCAGAACGCTGCTGTTAAGCGTTCCGTTTTTCTCTCCGACGACCGAAACATAAACGCTCTTGTCGCCGTCGTCGAAGCACACCTGCATTATCATCTCATCGGGAGAAGCCCAGCGGAAAATCTGCTTGCCCTCGAGATTTAACACATAAAGATAATTCGAGTAGCGCGAGGCGGTTGTGACAACGGCGCTGCGCTCGTCCGTGCCCATTTCCGCAAAGACTATTGTGTCCTCAAACGTCTTGGAAAACACCTCGGCGCTTTTGGAGTAAACCTTAACGTCCTTGCCGCTTCTGTCGTAAACCAGAGCACGCTTGTCGTTGGAGGAGCACATCGGCTTCTGAAGCCCGTGCTGCTTGCTCGCAAGCTCCGCGCCGTCCTCGTTGTACGTGTACAGGTACGTATCGGTCAGCAGGTAGAAATTCTCGCCGAGCTTGCCCATTTCGTAATTCGCGCTGCGCGACAAGTCCACGGGAAAGCCGCCGCCGCTCGATTTCAGCCCGATATTTTTAAGCGGCGCGAGAATTCCCCGCCAGTTTAACACAACAACAATCAGCGCCGCCGCCACGACCACAAACACAATCAGCCGTATCAGCGCCTTTCGGCGCAGCTTATCCTCACGATATTTGTTTATATCGTTGCGCTCATCCATTCTCCTCACCGTCCTGCTTGCTGCCCTATCTTATTATTATAACATAAACAATACCCGTTCGTCAAGGGGTGCTCGAAATATTCATGCTTGGCTCTTTGGGTGAAATTACGCTTATTATGTGATTTTGCGTGACTATCTCATAATGCGCCCATTTTGCGGGATAATACGTGCCGTCCGCCAGAATCTGCGCGTCGGAGAGCTCGCCGAGGTGCTCCAGCAGCGCGGAGCCCTCGTAAACCCGCAGGAATTTGCCCGTGTATCTGTCGTGCGGATTTCCCGAGCAGAAGCTCTCATTGCCGACTTGGTAGAGAATATAGCCCTCGAACGTTATTGTGTAAACCTTGCTCTCGTTCGGGAGAATAGGGCGGGAGTTGTTTAACAGCTCTCGTATCGCGGGGTTTGGCTCATTTTCGGACAACTCGCCCCTTTCGCCGATTTCGGACGGCGATATCGTCACGGAAAGCTCGTTGTCCTCGCCCTCGGAAAGCGAGAGCATAAACGGCGCGAAGCCGCTTGAAAACTCTCTGTCAAGCTCCTCAAAGGTCATCGTTCTCGCTCCTTGTGCGCGGTAATAATTGTAAAGCTGCTTGCGTTTACGGTTATGAAGTATTCCCGCGTTTTAATTTGATAATTCTTACCGACACGCGAAATATTCGCGCCCGGCAGTCCGATTTGCGATTTTACCCACTCAACCGCGTCGGGAACGCCGCCCGCGGCTTTTCGTATGCGCTACTCGCCCAGCTCCGTAGTGTGCAGCTTATTCAGATTTCCGATGAGATCATCTGCGCTGTCCGCAGGCAAATCTTCATAGAACACTTCATTCAGATAAAGCCCCTCGGGCGGGAGCGTCACTCCCGCAAAATCCCGCGCGCCCGTTTCTATCGCGCGGCGAACGTCCTCAATCGTCCGCTTGCCCTCGCTGACGTAAATCAGCGTCCCCGCGACGATCCTCACCATATTGTACAAAAACCCGTTCCCGCGAATCTTTATTTCACAGATCCCGTTATGTTGAGAAACCTCAAGCGCGTAAATCGTCCGAACCGTGGATTTCACGCGGGCTCTTCCCTCGGCGCGGCAAAAGCCGCCGAAGTCGTGCTCGCCGATAAAGAGCCGCGCCGCCTCACGCATTTTCTCAATATCAAGCGGATACGGATAATGATACGCGAGCTTCTGCAAAAACACGTCGCGGCTCGGCTTGTTGTTAATCAGATAGACGTACTCCTTAGCCTTTGTGTCAAAACGCGCGTGGAAGTCCTCGTTCGCGTCCTCGCAGGAAAGCACGGCAATGTCATCGGGTAGGAGAGTGTTCATACCCTTACAAAAACCCTCGCACGGGATTTTGCTGTCGATTTTGACGTTAAAGCAGAACCGCCGCGCGTGAACGCCCGCGTCGGTGCGCGAACAGCCGTAAATCGTCGGCGGCGGGGTTTTTAACAGCTTTCCTATCGCCTTTTCAACGACCTCCTGTATCGAAACGGCGTTGTCCTGCCGCTGGAAGCCGTGATAAGCCGCGCCGTTGTAGGCGATAAATACCTTTAAGTTGCGCATTTTTCTCCATTGCCTCCGCGTCTTAACTTATTGAATAAAGCTAGGGTATTATCGGATAAAAGTTCATCACAATGATCCCCGCGAACAGCGCGAGCATTATCAACGCCGCGACGTAATCCCTCGGCGCGGTTTTCAGCGTTTTAAGGCGCGTTCTGCCGTCGCCGCCGCGGTAGCAGCGGCACTCCATAGCGGTCGCAAGCTCGTTGGCTCTCTTGAAGGACGAAACGAACAGCGGTATCAAAATCGGGATAAGCGCCTTTGCCCTTTTCAGCACGCCGCCGCTCTCCATATCCGCGCCGCGCGCCTTCTGCGCGGACATTATCTTGTCGGTTTCCTCAATAAGCGTCGGGATAAAGCGCAGCGCTATCGTCATCATCATCGCGAGCTCGTGCACGGGAAAGCGTATCTTTTTCAGCGGCGACATCAGCCGCTCGATTGCGTCCGTCAGCATAATCGGCGAGGTCGTGTACGTCAGCAGCGACATTCCGACGATAAGCGCGAAAATGCGCAAAATCATAAACAGCGACGTGCGGATTCCCTCGGGGTAAATCGTGATTATCCACCAAGCGAACAGCGGCGTATCGCCCTTGATAAACAGCAAATTCAGCACCGCGGTGAACAGCATAAGCGGCAAAATGGGCTTTATGCTTTTCAGTATCATTTTAAGCCGAATATCCGCCGCAAGATAGCAGAACACCATAAACAGCATTGCCACAAGCAATCCCGTAAATGTCTGCGACGTGAACAGCATCACGAGATACAAAACATCCAACAGCATTTTCGCGCGGGGGTCCATTCGGTGAACGACGGAATCCCCCGGGAAAAATTGCCCTATCGTAATATCCTTTAACATTATTCTCTCCTGATTTAAATTTAAATTTCAAAATTCCCTCACCGCATGCTCGCTCCGGTCGCTTCGCTCCCTCCGCTGCGCTGCGCTGAGGGAACCGGTCAAGATTTTCTTCGAAAATCTTGACACTTTTTGAAATTTACACTTCGCTGGAGGTGTTTTTTTGAGTCGGAACGCACCTTTACTGCGCCGCCCCAATTAGCTTTATAATTCTGTCCGCGGCTCTGTCAACGGTGTAAACATCATCTCCGATGTCAATGCCCTTTTCCTTTAGCCTGTGCGAAAGCCGCGTTATCTGCGGCACGTCAAGCCCTATCGACACCAGCTCGTTTGTCTTTTCAAAAACCCTGTCAACCGTGTCATAGCAGAACAGCCTGCCCTTGTTCATCACAAGCACCTTGCCCGCGAATTTCACTATATCCTCCATTGAGTGCGACACCAACAAAATCGTCTTGCCGGAGCCCTTATGATACTGCTTTATCAAGCTCAGGATTTTGTCGCGTCCTTTCGGGTCAAGACCCGCGGCGGGCTCGTCGAGTATCAAAATCTCGGGGTTCATCGCCAGCACTCCCGCAAGCGCCACTCTTCTCTGCTGTCCGCCCGAGAGCTCAAACGGCGACTTGTCTAGCAGGTGCGTTATTCCCATACTCTCCGCGGCGCTTTGCACGGCGGCGTTTATCTCCTCCTCGGAGAGCCCCATATTTTTGGGCCCGTAGGCGATGTCCTTCGCGACGGTTTCCTCGAAAAGCTGGTGCTCGGAATACTGGAACACAAGCCCGACCTTAAACCGCACGTCGCGCAGCTTTTCGCCCTTAGCATGAATATCCCGCCCGTTTATAAACACCGTGCCCTCGGTCGGCTTTACAAGCCCGTTGAGGTGTTGAATGAGCGTGGATTTGCCGCTGCCCGTGTGACCGATTATCCCGACGAACTCGCCCTTTTCGATATCGAGGCTTACGCTGTCAACCGCAGTCTTTTCAAACGGCGTTCCTATGCTGTATTTATAGGTTACGTTTTCAAGCCGCGCTATTATTTCGGCTTCGAATTTTTGTTCGTCAGCTTCTGTTTTCATGAGCTTATTAAAATCGAGGATCTTGCTTTTAAGCGGCAGGGCGGAAATCGCGTCGGCGCACTCGTCCTCAAAGATGATTTCTTGGGAGATTTTCACGCCGTTGTCCTTCAAAATTCCGCAAAGCTCCGTTACCTGCGGCACGTCAAGACCCACCTCGCGGAGTCTTTTGGATTGCGCGAAGATTTTCCGCGGCGCGTCGTCCATAATGATTTTGCCGCCGTCCATAACGACAACTCTGTCCGCCTGCGCCGCCTCGTCCATATAATGCGTGATGAGAATGACTGTTATCCCCATTTCGCCGTTGGGCCGCTTTATCGTTTTCATAACCTCGCGGCGACCCTTGGGGTCGAGCATCGCTGTGGGCTCGTCCATTACGATACAGCGCGGCTGCATCGCGATTATTCCCGCGATTGCCACGCGCTGCTTTTGTCCGCCCGAAAGCTGGTGCGGCGCGTGCTCGCGGAAGTCGTACATATCTACCTGCTTAAGCGCCTCGTCCACGCGGCGGCGTATCTCCTTCGGCTCCACGCCGAGGTTTTCCGGCGCGAACGCCACGTCCTCCTCAACGATAGTCGCGACGATCTGGTTGTCGGGATTCTGGAAGACCATTCCGACCGACTGCCGAATGTCGTAGATACGCTCCTCGTCCGCGGTGTCAAACCCGCAGACCGTGACCTTGCCCTCCGTCGGCGTGAGTATCGCGTTAAAGTGCTTGGCGAGCGTGGATTTCCCGCAGCCGTTATGTCCCAAAACGGCGACAAACTGCCCCTCGGGAACGCTGAGGCAAACGTTTTTCAACACGGGAACGCGCTCGGTTATTTCGCCCTTTTCGTCCCGCGTTATATAATCAAAGCTCAGATTTTCAACTTCTATGATGTTCAACTTGGTTTCCTCAAATCCTTTTTCTATACTCGGTCAGATGACGGCTTCCGTCATTTTTCCGTTATCGTCTATGTACACAAAGCCCCCGAAATCCTCAAACATCAGCAGCATATACGCACCGTAATAGCTCCAGATGTCGTAATCACGGAGGAAATCGCTAAGCTCGCCGCCTACAAACACGTCGAAAATCTCCTCGCTCCCGCAGAGCGAGCAGAACCACACGCGGCGGCCTTCGGCGGTTTCGGGAGTGATTTCTTTATGCTCAAGCCGCGTGAAGTCTATCCCGCCCAGCCTCCGATACGGAAGTCCGCCAAGCGTTTCCTTAAGCCTTTCCGCGACGGATTCCTCCGCGAACTCATAGCGCTTGTCAAAGTCGCGGATATCCCCGCGCATTTCGGCTTTAACCCGCTCCACCGCGAGCGTCCGCGCTCGTTTTTTTCGAGCCGTCGAGAGCCCCTCAAAGCGGCGTTTCTGCTCCTCCGTCAAGCTCACGCCCTCATCTCCTCGCTTTGTACATATTCCCTCATTTTATATTATATACCAAATTCCCCGAGAAGTCAAGTGAAATTGCGGGATTTTTTGAACCCCTTGACAAACTGCGGATTTTGTGTTATAATCTAATATATCGGGGTGTGGCGCAGTTGGTAGCGCGCGGCATTTGGGATGCTGAGGCCGCAGGTTCGAACCCTGTCACTCCGACCACCCGTAATTGCTTCGAGCTGCGCCGCTGCGCGGCTTGCTCTCAGCTCATTGCTAGGCGCGTTTTGCTCGAATTGCCCTAAAGGCAATTCGATTTCACTCGGCTTCGCCGAGTGAAATATCGCAAAACGCTCGGTGCTGACCCGCTTCAGTAGGTGGCTTGGCTTCAAATCTTTTTTGTCACGATGTCACAAGTTGAAAGCTACATTTTTAGTGCAAAACGCACAAAGAATGTGGCTTTTTCTTTTGCACAATAACTAACCGCAGACTGGATTTTGCAGTCTGCGGTTTTTGTTTGGAGGAAATGGCATGGACAAACTTAGAGTTGTAGCATACTGCCGAGTGAGTACAAATCACGAGGAGCAGGAATCAAGTCTTGAAACTCAGGTTTCCTATTATGG
>CAYSHU010000080.1:0-9280 GCA_964430965.1 uncultured Ruminococcus sp.
ATAAACAGATACAGCACGCGCGGCACCTCTCTTGCGTATTGGAACAATATTTTCAAAAAGCCCTCAAAGTAATCTAGCGGATTCTCAAAGTTCAGCTCGCACGGGGTGTTCGTTGCTTCCGCGCCGTAGCGGACAAGCTCCTCAAGCAGCTTCTCCTTGGATTCGAAATAGTGGAACATCAGTCCCACGCTCATATCCGCCGCCTTTGCTATATCGCCGATCTTTGTGTCGGCATATCCCTTTTTCGCGAACAGCTCCAGCGCCGTGTCCATTATAAGCTGCCTGCGCTGCTCCTTTTGTTCATCGCGTGTTGACATAGCTCCTCCTTGTTGAACAAACATTCATTGAATATCTATTCAATATTATATCATCATATTCCTTATTTGTCAAGGGGGTAATATAAAAAATTTCAAAAAAGCGATCGCCCCTTTTTTGATAAGAACAAATCCCCCGCGAATCGGGGGATTTGTTCAATCGCGCCTCTCAACTGTCAACTTTTTTACAAAACCCTCTTGACAAAAGTTCTATATAGTACTATACTATATAGTAGGAGGTGACAGCGCGAGATGCAAAAGACAAACGGCGGATTTCTCATTACTAAGGTCAAGCAGATACAGGGGCGCGTGTTCGAGCGGCTGCTTTCGGAGCACGGCATAAGCGAGTTCAACGGCGCGCAGGGGCGGATATTGTTCGTGCTTTGGGAAAAGGATAATATTCCCATTCGCGAGCTTTCCGAGAAAACGGGGCTCGCGAAAACGACGCTCACGAGTATGCTCGACAGGCTTGAAAGGTCGGGGCACATCACGCGCGAGCTCGACAGCTCTGACCGCAGAACGGTGCGGATTCGGCTCACGGAGGGTGCGCGTTCTATGCGGAGAAAGTACAACAAGGTTTCTCGGGAAATGAACGACATTTTTTACGGAGGTTTCAGCGAAGATGAGATACTCGCCTTTGAAGCGGCTCTTGGGAAAATTCTTGAAAATCTTATCGAAAAGGAGAATGAATATGGACAATAAAATCAGAAACGAAATCCGCGCTTTGCGTGAAAGCGCGGCGGTGGCTTACGTCGGCTCGATGAACGAGGCGGGCTTCCCGCAGATAAAGGGTATGCTGGTGTTTGAGGACGCGGACAAGCGCTCGATGAAAACACACTACTTCTCGACGAATTACAGCTCAAAGCGCGTGAAGCAGTTTCTCGCGAACCCCAAGGCGTGCGTTTATTATGTTGACGACACAAAGGACAAGTATAAGGGCGCGCTGTTCACGGGGACTATCGAGGTCTGCACCGACCACGACACCAAAGCGATGCTCTGGCGTGACGGCTGCGAGCTGTACTATCCCAAGGGCGTTGACGACGACGATTACTGCGTTTACAAATTCACCGCCGAAACCGTGAATTATTATCACGGGCTGTCAAACATAACCGTTTCGATAGACGAGCTTTAACGCCGCCTTGCGGCTTATGCTCTAAAAAATCCCCCTCGAAGAGGGGGATTTTTTAATACGCGCGCACCTTAATCGTACATTCTCAATTTCTTAACAAGCATCACGTCGCACCCATAATGCCCCGTGCTGCCGAGCGGCTTGTCTATTCTTGTGAAGCCGTGCTTTTTGTAGAATTTTTGGGCGGCTGTCATATTCCCGAACGTTTCGAGATAGCAGAGCTCGTAGAATTTCGCGGCGGTTTCCAGAGCGATCTTTATCAGCTCGTGAGCGACGCCCGTGCCGCGTGCTTCGGGCAGGCAGTACATTTTTTGGAGCTCGCAGATTTCGGGATTAGCGCCCTCCAGCGGCGCGATCCCTACGCCGCCGAGTATCTTTCCGTTCTCCTCCGCGACCCAGTATTTGCGCTCCTCGGAATTGTATATCTCCGAGAACCGCCCCAAATCGGGGTCGAACCACGCCGTGCCCTCGCGGTTGCCGCCGAATTCCAGCAGGCATTCCCTGATGATCCGCTCAACGGCGGCGTTGTCGCGGGACTCTATTTCACGAATTATTACGCTCATAGCTCTATAAACTCCAGAATTTTATTTGCCGTGATTTCTCGCTGCTTTTCCGCCGAAATTTTCGCCTCTCCGTCCCCGCGCTGCTCGCCGTAGTCGCCGAAGCTTGCGTGGTTTCCGCCGTCGATGACGAGCTCCTCATAGCCGCTCGGAACAAGCTCTCTGCCTGCCTCGATCTTCTCCGTGTTGACGACCCTGTCCTCGCTTCCGTAAATCGAAAGCGTTCTGAAATCGCCGTCGGAAATATCCGTCGCGGAATACGCCGCGAGGAAGATCAGCCCGTCCAAATCGCCGTTTTTCGCGGCAAATTCCGCCGCCATCGCGCCGCCCAGCGAGTGCCCCGCGAGGTACCACTCGTCATAATCGTAAGCCGCCATAACGCCGCCCGCCTTGTTCATTCCGAAGAACGCGAGGTTGAACGGCATATGCACGAGAAAGCAATCCGCACCGCCCGCCGCGACAGCTTTCAGAAGCTCCGCGTAAGCCAAGTCCTCGACCTTCGCGCCGGGGTAAAAGATTACCGCCGCGTCCTCGCCGGGACCGTCGAAAAAGTACCCGAAACCGGTTTTGGAAACGCTCACCGAATCGGTATCCGCAAGCGCTTTTTCCCTGTCGGTAACTCTGTAATAATCGCCGACATAAATAAAAAATGCCGCCGCAAGCACGCCGAGCGCGGCGGCGATTATTATCAATATCCGAACAAGCTTTTTCTTCATATGCATTCATTCTCTCGTATCAACGTTTTTCGGGCTGAGGTCTATGCGAATTTCCGTGCCCGAAGCGTCCGATTTCGCGGAAATTTCATGACCTAAGCGCTCGCAAATTCGCTTGCAAAGATACAATCCTATGCCCGTGGCGCGTTTATCGATTCTGCCGTTTGCGCCCGTAAAGCCGCGCTCGAACACGCGCGGCAAATCCTCGGCGGCTATGCCGATGCCCGTGTCGCGTATCAGCAAAATCGGCACGTTTGGTTCTTCAAGCTCAATCGTAACGCTGCCTTGCTTGGTGTATTTCAGCGCGTTGGAAATCAACTGTCCGATGACGAACGCGAGGAGCTTTTCATCGGTGAGAACGTCAATCTCAAGCGGCTCGTAAACCAGCGCGAGCTTCCGCCGGATAAACTGCCTCGAGAATTTCCGAACGGCTTGCTTTACGATCTCGTCGAGCGGGTGATTTTTTATTACAAAATCGTTTTCGTCGCCGTCGAGATGAACGTAGCAAAGTGCCATTTCGACGTACTGCTCTATGCTTTGCAGCTCCTCGGCAAGCTCCTCCCTTTCGGGGGATTCCGAGCCTTGCAGCGCTAAGCTCATCGCGGTAATCGGCGTTTTGATCCTATGTGCCCACATCGCGAAATAATCCGAGGAATTTTCATAGCGCTTGTCGGCCTTTGAGATGACGGCGCGTTTTTCCGTAAACAGCGTTTCAAGCAGCTCGTGATAGCCGCTTTCAAGCTCGCTGTCGGGGCTTGGGAGGTGTTCGAGCGTGTACAAAATCTCGCCCTGCAGCTCCGAAAGCAAGCGGCAGCGCGAGCGGAATTTCAGAAAATCCCAGACCGCCGCCGCGAGCGTTACCGCGCCGCTTATCAAAACGGCGTACAAAACCGCCTCGGTCGGCACGCCGTACAGAACCAAAAACAGCACAAACACCGCCATAACCGTCAAAATCACCGCGATAATCCGGCGGCGTGAGTACAGGAAATTCAAAAACAGCTTCATGGCTTTTTCTTTTTGGAGAATATCGGCTCGGCGCGTCTGCCTTTGGCGCGCTTGACGCGCTCGCGCTCCGCCTTTTCCTCCTCAAGGCGGCGCTTGTCGGCTTCTATCTGCTCCAGCTTCGACTTGCTTTTTTCGGCGATGTCGATCAGCATTAAACGATTATTGAACGACGGCTTGTCGAGGACGATCTCAAAAAGCGCGTTTAAAAGCTGCTCCGCCTCCTTGTCGCTCCGCGCGAGGCTTCTGTCGAGAAGCTCCCGCTTTGTAACGGCAAGCTGGCTTATCTCATAGCACTCTCCCGTTGAGATTATCTCGTTCAAATCCGCCAGCGATTTGCGCAGCCGAATTGTGTCAGGCGGCTCGCTGTCATACTTTCTTGCGCGGCTGTCGGCGATTTCGCATTGCAGCAGATCCTTTAAATCCTGCGCGCCGAGGTCGCGGATAAGCGCCTTCAGTTCCTTTCGCTCCTCGGGGATTGGCACGTCGTGGTGGAACACGAGCCAGCTTATCTCGTCGCTGAGATTTTTCGGAAAGCTCAGGCGGCGCATTATGCCCTCGGCAAGCAGCCTGCCGCGTTCTCCGTGCCCCTTAAAATGTCCGCGCCCTGTTTTGTCAAGCGACATACAGTCGGGCTTGCCGAGGTCGTGGAACAGCATCGCGAAGCGAATTGAGGGCTCGGGCAGCGAATACCCGACCGCCTTGCATATATGAACCCAAACCGTGAAATCGTGCCACGGCGAGCGCTGGTCGCACTCAACGCACGGCTCGATTTCGGGGAGAATGTATTTGAGAATATCAACGTTGTTTTCCAAAGCCCGCGCCGCGAATTTTCCCATTACAATGCGCTGCAGTTCCTCGCGGACAGAATCGGGCTCGGCGTAATCGAAGCACGCGACGTTCGCCTTCATGCAATTGCGCGTCTGCTCCTCTATCTCGTACTCATCCTCCGAGCAGTAGCGAATTGCCTCAAGCAGCCTTGACGGACAGCTCGAAAAGCTCCTTGTCATATCGTAAATCGTTTCCGCGACGGGCACGCCGCCCGACTTCACGTTCACCGTAACGTTCTCGCCTATCGCGACGACGAGCTTGCTTTCCCCGCCCGTGAGCGCGCTTTTGCCGTCATACGGGTCGATAAGCCCCGTTTTCGGGGAGAACGCCATAGCGTTCATCGTAAAGCCGCGCCGCGACAAATCGGTATCCAAATCCTCGGCGTACATCACGCGGTTTCCGACGACCTCGCGGCGGAACGGCGATACGGCGATTACCATTCCGAGGATAGTCACCAGAATCTCGCCCCTTGCCATACCCTCGTCGGAGATACGATAATCCCGAAACGCGAACATAATATCGTTGATGTTGGCGTTTGTCACAATATCAAAATCCTGCGGCGAGCGCCCCAGAATCATCTCGCGCACGCACTCCCCGACAACATAAGCCTCAAACCCCGCGTCCTCAAGGATATTGAGCGCCTCGGTGACTTGCTGCGGTAAAATAATCATAGTATCAGATCCTTTTTCGTTTTTGCGTTTCTTCTCGAACGACAAGCTCAAGAGTTAGTTAGGAGGTAATAATATCCATTCTGTTCTGACGACTGTTCTGACAACGTTTGCCGGCGGCATAATTATATATTCTGCGAATTGCCTGTTTACAGCTTTTCCCGAGCCTAAGGCTCTTTTCGCGCCGCTTGCAGCCCGCAAGCATCGGCAGAACCGTAAACGCAATCTTAATCCCCAAAAAGCGGAACGACCACGCGTACCGCGCGAATTCGTTCACCTCATCCAAAAACTCGCGAATCCCGCCGTATGCGCCGATGTACTGAAACACCTTCTTTGGAGTCATAGTGCCCGTAATGCTTCCCTTGCGCTGAACATAATTATACAGCTCGTCTTTGATGATGGCAATCTTATCCGCGTGGTAGAACAGCCGCGGCATGGTGCGCACGTCCTCAAAGTACTGTCCAAGCGGAAATGTGATGTTGTTTTTGTCAAACAGCTCGCGGCGAAACATCTTGTTCCAGATGTAGCTTCTTACGGTAATATCCCTCAGCAGCGCGCCCAGCATTTCAGAAGAGCCGAATACGCCCGGACGGTGACGGAATATGCAGCCTATCCCGAGTGTGTTGTCGGCGTTGACGTTTCTGTAATTGCAGCAGGTTATATCCGCGCCGGAGCGTTCCGCCGCGTCATACATAGCCGAAAGGTAACGGCGCTCTGCAAAGTCATCGCTGTCGGTAAACAGCACATATTTCCCCCGCGCGTGAGAAAGCCCCGCGTTTCTTGCCGCCGAAATCCCGCCGTTCTTTTGAGAGAAAACGCGTACAAAATCGTGCTCCCGTGCGATTTCTTTAACAATTTCGGGCGTTTTGTCGGTGCAGCCGTCGTCTATCACAATAATCTCATAGTCTTTTGTGAAATCCTGCTCCAGCAGAGAATTTAAGCAGCGTTCAATATATTCCTCGGCGTTGTATACGGGAACGATTACGCTGATCTCGGGTCGAAAATCGTTATACATATTTATCTCCTTTTTTATCCGAAATCCATTCTTTGACAACAGCTTCACTAAGTCGATTTTTCCGTTGTTGTCAGCTTTTCTTATAAATTTTTATAATACCTCATAATAATTATACTATATCCCGCCCCGAAAATCAACCCCTTTTTGAAATTTATATGAAATTTTTCACAAAAACCCTTGCAATTTGTGAAGTTTTATTGTATAATAATTATAACACGCAATGGCGATGTTCAATTATCCTATCCAAAACGCGCCGAATTGTCCATTATCCATTGTACATTAAAAACACAAACGGGGGTACACTTTGATGAAAACATTTTCAGCGGACAACATAAGAAACGTTGTTTTGACGGGTCACGGCGGAAGCGGCAAGACCGCGCTGGCGGAGGCTATGCTATTTAAGTGCGGGCTTACCGACAGAATGGGCAACACCGCCGACGGAAACACCGTGTGCGATTTCGACGCGGAGGAGATCAAGCGCAAAATCTCAATAAACGCGTCTATCGCGAATATGGTGTGGAACAATACTAAAATCAACGTTATCGACGCGCCCGGTCAGTTTGATTTCGTGGGCGGAATGTACGAGGGTATGAGAGCCGCGGAGAGCGTTATCGTTACGGTGAACGGCAAGGACGGCGTTTGCCCCGGAACTATCAAGGCGTATCAATTAGCCGAAAAGGAAAACAAGGCGCGTATGCTGGCGGTCACCTGTATGGAGGTCGAAAACAGCGACTTCTACCGCGTGTTCACGCAGATGAAAACCGTGTTCGGTCCGTCCGTCTGCCCGATAGTCGTGCCGTATGACAAGCACGGCTTTGTTGAGGCGTACATCAATCTGCTTACCATGAAGGCGTATAAATATGACACAAAGGGCGTGCCGACGGAGGTTGAGATGCCCGCGTCGGAAAACCGCATCGCGGGACTTCGCGCGGCAATGGCGGAGGCCGTAGCCGAAACCAACGACGAGTTTATGGATAAGTTCTTCAACGAAGAAGAGTTCACGCAGGATGAGCTTGTCAAGGGAATTCACGACGGCATTGCGAGCGGTTCTATAACGCCCGTTGTCTGCTGCGCGAACGACACGCTCTCGGGCGTTGATATGCTGCTTGACGCGGTGACGAAAATGCTCCCGTCGCCGAACGAGCGCAAGCTCGAGCAGCTGAACGGCGCGGCGGTTTCCTATGACGAAAGCAAGCCGTTCAAGGGCGTTATTTTCAAGACCGTCGCAGACCCGTTTGTCGGGAAGATAAGCTACATTAAGGTGGTTCAGGGCAAGCTCGGCGCGAAGAGCGTGCCCGTGTCGACAAGCGGTGCGGAGCTCCGCTTCGGAAAGCTCGTAACCGTAGTCGGCAAGAAGCAGGACGAGGCGGCGGAGATCGTCGCGGGAGATATCTGCGCGGTAACAAAGCTCGAGGCGAACACGGGCGACACGCTTTGCGACCCTGCGGACACGAGCGCGCTTATGCCTATCGAGTTCCCGAACGCGAACTATTTCCGCGCCGTTAAGCTAATGGGCGGCGGCGACGAGGGCAAGCTTTCGACGGCGATAAAGCGCCTTCTCGAGGAGGACAGAACGCTCGCTTACGTTCACAACCACGAAACGCACGAGCGTATTCTCGGCGGTCTGGGCGAGCAGCACCTTGACGTTACGGCGGCTAAGCTGAAGGCGAAATTCGGCATTGACATTGAGCTCGCCGCGCCTAAGGTTGCATACCGCGAGGCTATCCGCAAAAAGGTTACTATCGAAAGTAAATACAAGAAGCAATCGGGCGGTCACGGTCAGTACGGTCACGTTAAGATAGAGTTCGAGCCGTATGACGGCGAGGAGCTGAAATTTGAGGAGAAGATCTTCGGCGGCTCAGTTCCGAAGAATTTCTTCCCCGCGATAGAAAAGGGTCTGCAGGACAGCTGCGAGAAGGGCTCGCTTGGCGGCTATCCCGTTGTAAGGCTGAAGGCGACGCTGCTCGACGGCTCGTATCACCCTGTTGACAGCTCGGAAATGGCGTTCAAAACCGCGGCTTCCATGGCGTTCAAGGATTGTATGAAGATTGCCGAGCCGTATTTCCTCGAGCCGATTCAGAGTCTGAAAATTCTCGTGCCCGACGACAAGCAGGGCGACGTTATGAGCGTAATTTCCAAAAAGCGCGGCGCGGTTCTCGGAATGAACAGCTCGGGCGAGGGCATGACGGAGCTCATCGCGGAGGCGCCCGAGGCGGAGATGCTCGATTTCTCCCCCGTGCTTCGCCAGATAACGCAGGGCCTTGGAGAGTTCACCGCGAGCTTCTCGAGATATGAGATGCTGCCTGCGGGGACGGAGATCAGTTGACAATTGTGGCTGCGGCTTCGCCGCTTGTAAAAAATCCCCCTCTTTGAGGGGGATTTTTAACCGCGCGCCAACGCGCACCGAAATTGTCAATTGAACAGATGAGGAGAGGAAAACAAATAAATGAGCCGTGCCGTTAAAATCATTCACATTTCTCTTAGCGTTATTGCGTGGGGGATATTAATAGCGAGCCTTGTCCGATTTATAGTTGTTTGGGGTTCTCTGCTTGAAAATATCGGTATCCACTTCGCGAGCGACGGGCAGTTTGATATGATAAGCAAGAAGAGCTACGCGGTGTATCCGTATATTGTTACGATAGCGGCTCTTGTGTTTTTTGAGGTATCGTCGCTGCTTTCAAAGAAAATAAAAATGGGATTGAAGATAAGCGAAAAGGGCGATTTGAAAATAAGAGCCGCGCTTAAAATACTGCTTGACATTTTCAAGCTCGGGTTTTCCTTTTTCTTTTCGGGTGTCTGGGCGGACTGTGTGATAAGGCAGCGCCCGCTTGATACCCGTATCCCGGCGGCTGTTATGCTGATTATGGTTTTGGCGTTTTGCGGGTTTGTGATCGCGGCGATTGTGATAAAGGTCAAAAACCCGCGGGAGGGTTGACGATTAAAACGCGCCTCGGAAAAGGGGCGCGTTTGCGTTTTCGTCTGATTACTTCACCAGCAGCGCCAGATAAGCGGGCGTGGTGAACTTGTTGTCATTCAGAAGTCGGATTA
>CAYSHU010000081.1:0-9217 GCA_964430965.1 uncultured Ruminococcus sp.
ATGCCCAAGCCGTCCACCATAACCATACCGCTGGGGACAGAGCCCGTGAACTTCATATCAACGCCGTCCGTTTCGAGAACGTCGCCCAGACCCGCTACAAACGTGTTCTCGGCGGGGATCCCCATGCCCTCCGCAAGCTGCGCGTGCTTTTTCAGGTGCTTGTACTCGCCGTGGATAGGCACGAAAAACTTCGGCTTCGTCAGCGAGATCATCATTTTAAGCTCTTCCCGGCAGGCGTGCCCCGAAACGTGGACCTCGTACATACTCTCGTAGATAACGTCCGCGCCCTGCTTCATCAGCTCGTTTACAACTCTGTTGACAAGCTTCTCGTTTCCGGGAATGGGGTTTGCGGAGATTATGATAAAGTCGTTCGGAGTGATCGTAACCTGCCTGTGGTCGCCGCTGGACATTCTCGAAAGCGCCGAGAGCGGCTCGCCCTGAGAGCCCGTTGTCGCGATGACAAGCTCGTCGGGGTCGTATTTGTTCACGTCCTCGATATCGATAAGCGTGCCCTCGGGAACCTTGATGTAATTAAGCTCAACGGCTTTTGTGATGACGTTTGTCATGCTTCGCCCGGAAACGGCGACGCGCCGCCCGTGAATGACCGCCTCGTCGATTATCTGCTGAATTCGGTGGATATTGCTCGAAAAGGTAGCGATTATAATGCGCTTTCCCTCCGCTCTCGCGAACAAGCCCTTGAAGCTCTCGCCAACGGTGCTTTCGGATTTTGTATAGCCCGGGCGCTCGACATTCGTGCTTTCGCTCATAAGCGCGAGAACGCCTCGGTTTCCGAGCTCGCCGAAGCGCGCGAGGTCGATTATTCCGCCCTCTATCGGCGTGTAGTCCACCTTAAAGTCACCCGTGTGGACGATCACGCCCGCGGGGGTGTGTATCGCGAGAGCGCAGCTGTCGGGAATAGAGTGGTTCACGCGGATAAACTCCACGCTCATGCAGCCCATTCTCACGTTGCGGCGCGGCTCTATGACGTTGAGGCTCGCGGAGGAGAGCAGATTATGCTCCTTCAGCTTGCCCTCGACAAGTCCTAGCGTAAGGCGCGTTCCGTAAATCGGCACGTTCACCTTCTTGAGGAGATACGGCAGCGCGCCGATGTGATCCTCGTGACCGTGCGTGATGATTATCCCGCGGAACTTGTCCTTGTTTTTCTCAAGATACGTGAAATCGGGCACGACCAGATCCACGCCGAACATCTCGTCGTCAGGGAACGCCAAGCCGCAGTCCACGATAAACATATCGTTGGAGCACTCGTAAACATAGAGGTTTTTACCGATTTCGTTAAGCCCGCCCAGCGCGAAAAAGCGCACGGGGGTGCTGCGGTTTTCCCGCTCGCGCGGCTTTCTCTCCTCCTTTTGCGAGTTGTTTCTCCCGAGCACGGGACGCTTTTCGCTTTTCGGAAGCGGCAGCGTCTTTGCGGGGAGCGCGTTTGTTTTCTTAAAGGTTTTAGAAGGCGGGGCGTTTTTGTAGCTCTGCTTTTTCACGGTCTGCTTGTTGTTCTGAATATTTTGAAAATTCGTTTGCTTTTTGGCAATGCTTTCCTTTTCGTTCAGCAAGTTCTTGTTCGACAATAATCCCATACTTTTTCCCTTTCTCTACCTTTTCTCGCGGAAAATCTCGTGTTCCATAAGCAAAATAGCGCACAAAAACATACGGAACAACCGTTGGACTTCCGATTTTAACTATTTGGTTTTTAATGTATAACGCAGGTTTAAAACCGCAATTAAATCCTAAATCAAGCAAATGATTTCTTTCGTTTTCCCCCGCCTGCGGCGGGGAAAAACGAAAGGGAGCGCCGCAATTAAATCCTATATTTAAAATGCGCGATAAAATAAGCGCTCTTGGTATAATTTACAAATACACATTATATTATACCATTTTTTGGCGAGATTGTCAAGGGGTTATTTATAAAATGAGCGAATGTAAATATTTACCGCGAAAACTTAATATATCCGCCGATTTTTTCAATTCATAATCGGCGGGCTATCGCAAAAAATAACGATGTGAAAATCCTGCCGCGCGGCTCCTTGACAACGGCGCGGCTTGTTAATCTATATAACGAAAGGCTTAACTATGTTAAAATATATTCAATATAAAACAGGCAAAATAATCACGGGGGCGCTGTCGGCGGCTTTGGCGGGACTGGCGGCGGTTTACGCGTATCTTTACGCGGCGCTTCCGCTGAATATTTCTGCGGAAACAGGGCTTGGACTGTCCCAAACCTACGCGGGGTTCTCGCCCGCGGTTCTGCGGCAAACCGACAGGGGCGCGGAATATTTCCTCGGAAATATCCCGATAAAACGCGCGGAAATTACCGAAACAGAGCGGCGCTATGTAATCCCCAGCGGCAGGCCGTTCGGAATAAAAATGCTGTCGGACGGCGTGATGATAATCGGCGCAGCCGAGGGCTCTCCCGCGGAAAAGGCGGGGCTTCGCGAGGGGGACGTGATACTCTCCGTAAACGGCGAGGAGGTCTGCTCTAACGAGGAGCTTGCCGAGGCGATTCGCGAATCGGACGACTGCACCGAGCCGATAAATTTGGTCTACAGGCGCGGCGAGAGCTGCGTTTCGGTGAGCGTCCGTACAATGCTCTCGGACGGTGTGCCTAAGATAGGCGCGTGGGTGCGCGACAGCGCGGCGGGCATCGGCACGCTTACGTTCGTAGAGCCCGAAACGGGGATTTTCGGCGGGCTTGGGCACGCGGTGAGCGACGCGACAACGGGCGGCGCGGTGCCGTTCGGGCAGGGCGAGATCACGGCGGCGGAAATCTTCGATATTGTCAAGGGCGAAAAGGGAAACGCGGGCGAGCTCTGCGGCGCAATGCTCCCCGAGGAGCTTGGGGAGCTCTCCGCAAACACGGCGACGGGCGTTTTCGGCAAAATGGATAAGGCGTATTGCGAGAAATTATCACAAGACGGAAAAATCCCCGCGGCGTTTCGCCAGGAGGTAAAAACAGGCGCGGCGACTATTCTGACAACGATCGACGGCAGCGAGCCGCGGGAATATTCAATAGAGATAGAGCGCATAAACCTCGCGGATCTGAACGGCTCGAAGGGGATGCTTATCAAAATCACGGACGCAGAGCTGCTCGAAAAAACGGGCGGCATAGTCCGCGGAATGAGCGGCAGCCCGATTATTCAGAACGGAAGGCTGGCAGGAGCGGTAACGCACGTGCTTGTCAGCGACCCGACCAGAGGGTACGCGGTGTTTGCCGAAAGTATGCTTTCCGCAATTGACAATCATTCAACGCAGCCCTAAACCAAAATAATCAAAATCCCGCCTTCGGCGGGATTTTTTCAATCACCGCAAGGCGGCGTTCCTTAAGGCAATACCGTACAAAGCGCGAAGCGCGTTCTTTGTGCGGTGTTGCCTTAATTGTCCATTGTCAATTTCACATTGTCAATTGAAGCAATCCGCACCTCAACGGAGCCGTTCTCATAACCCACAACGGCTTTTGTCCCCTCGGGGAGCTCTCCTCTGATAATCTTCGCGGAAAGCAGATCCTCAATTTCGCTTGTAATGCGGCGGCGGAGGGGTCGGGCTCCCATATCCTCGTCGGCGGCGTTTTCGCAGAGGTGACGCGCGGCGGAGCCTGAAAACATCAGCTCTATGCCGCGCTCCTTCGCGCGGTCGGCGACCTTCGCCAGCATTTTCTCGCAGATACGCTCGAGGTCGCTGTCCGAAAGGCGCTCGAAGACTATTACGTTGTCAATGCGGTTTAAAAGCTCGGGACGGAATTGCTTTTTCAGCGCCCGCATAACGTCCGCGCTGCCGCCCCTTGCGCTGCCAAAGCCCAGGAAATTCTTTCGTAGCTCCTCCGCGCCGATGTTGCCCGTCATAATCACAATAGTATTTTTGAAGTCCGCCTCGCGTCCGTCCGAGGCGGTCAGCTTGCCGTCCTCTAAAATCTGGAGAAGTATCGTGAGAACATCGGGGTGAGCCTTTTCCACCTCATCAAAAAGCACGACGGAATATGGCTCGGTGCGGACTGCCTTGATAAGCCTCCCCTGTTCCTCATAGCCTACATATCCGGGCGGCGAGCCGATGAGCTTGGAGATAGAGTGCGGCTCGGAGAATTCGCTCATATCAAAGCGGATAAGCCGCTTGTCGCTGCCGAAAACGCCCTCGGCAAGCGCCCGCGCCAGCTCGGTTTTGCCAACGCCCGTTTGTCCGAGAAACAGAAACGAGCCGATAGGTCGGGCGGGGTCCTTAAGCCCCGCTCTTCCTCTGCGGACGGCGTTCGCGACGAGCTTTACGGCGTTTTCCTGCCCGATTACGCGGGCTCTTAAAAGCTCCTCGAGATTTGAAAGCCGCTTTCCCTCGTCCTCCGTGAGCCGCGCGGCGGGAATTCCCGTAATCGACGAAACCGCCGCGGCAACGTCGTCCTCGTCAACGATAACGCGCTCCCTGTCCTTCGTCTTGAACAAGGACAGCTTGGAGCCGATCCTCTTATCCGAATAGCGAGCCCGCGCGGCGGCCTCGTCAATTAAGTCTATCGCCTTGTCGGGGAGCCTTCTGTCGCCGAGATAGCGCTCGGAAAGCGCGACGGCGGCCTTTATCGCGCCGTCGGTGATAACGGCGTGGTGGTGCTCCTCAAGCCGCCCGCGCAGCCCGTTTAAAATAGAAACCGCGCCGCGCTCGTCGGGCTGGAGCACGGTTATCGGCTGAAAGCGCCTGTCAAGCGCCGCGTCCTTTTCAATGAATTTCCGATACTCGTCAATAGTCGTCGCGCCGATAAGCGAGAGCTTTCCGCGTGCGAGCAGAGGCTTTAAAATGCTCGCGGCGTCAATTGCGCCCTCGGCAGCTCCCGTGCCGACTATCATATGAATTTCGTCGATGAAGAGGATAACCTCGGGATTTGAGAGCGCCTCGTCAAGCGCTCCTTTAAGCCGCTCCTCAAAGTCGCCGCGGTACTTCGCGCCCGCGAGCATCGCAGACAAATCCAGCGCAAAAACGCGCTTTTCGGCGAGCTCCGGCGGCACGGTGCCAAGCGCGACACGCTGCGCGAAGCCCTCAACGACGGCGGTTTTGCCAACGCCCGCGTCGCCGATAAGGCACGGATTGTTTTTCGTTCGGCGCAGGAGGATCTGCACCATGCGCTCGGTTTCGGTATCGCGCCCGATAACGGGGTCAAGCCTCCCCTCGCGAGCCTCGGCGGTGAGCTCGCGTCCGTATTTCGAGAGCATCTGAAGCACGGGCAGCTCGCGCTGCTCGGCTTTTTTTGCGTTCGAGCGCCGCGGCGCGGGATTTGGATTAAAATTATCAAAGCACGGCGGCTCGAAGCTCTTCGCGGAAATGCTCCCGTACAGCTTCGAGATATTCTCGCCGGATTTAGAAACGGCGCAGAGCATAGAATACGCGGTACATTCGCGGTCAGTCAAAATCGCCAGCAGAAGATGCTCCGTGCCGACGTAGCTGTCGTTTTTCGCCGCGGCGTAGCTTCGAGCGTTCAGCAAGAGCTTGCGGAGCCGAGCGGAGAAATTGTTTTCGGAAAGCGCTATCTCGGTCGGGCTTTCGCCCACGCCGACGCGGTCTTTCAGCTGCAAAACAAGCTCGCGGAAGCGGATTTTCTGCTTAGCAAGCAGCGCCCCCGCGGCGCTTTCGCCATTATCAGAACCTTTTGACAACGCGCAAAGCAAGTGCTCGCTGCCGACATAAGTGTGCCCCATTTGCCCCGCGATAGCCGCCGCGCAGCTAAGCGCCTCGGCAGCCTCGCTCGAAAAGGCGGGGGGAGTCGAGTTTGACATTCTTATCACTCCTGTTTGTAGAATTTGTATTTATTGTTGACAGATTTTGGATAGAATATTCATACTCAAGGACATGAAGAAAGGGGCGCGCTTTTAGTGCGAAAAAATTTATTACTTCGTCCCTTTTTCCTCTTATTCTCTTTTCTAAATAATTGTTTCTAAATAATTGCCCCTCGAAACTATTGACATTTTCAAACAGATATGTTATAATATACATAGATTTATGTTATAATTCATATAGCAGTAATTGTGCGCCAAGGTTCGACGCGGTATTTTAACAAAAACGGGTTAGGAGCGAGATTATGAAACAGACGCGGTTTGAGTTCGGGGATTTGACGGAGCTTGAGGCTCGGCTTTCGGAGTTTAAGTCGGAATGTAAGGACGGCGAGAGGCGGGTTTTTCAGATACATACGGAGGATCTGCGCGCCGAAACGTTTGCCGAGGTCGGGAAAACTATCGAGAAAATCTTCCCCGACGATTTGTATTTCGGCTGCTCGACCAGCGGAAATATTGTAAACTGCCAGCTCTACGAAACAACGACCGTCGTCTGCACGACTATCGAGCGCGAAACAACGCAGGTCAAGCTGTTTCAGTATGACACGTCGAAAATGCCCGTTGACGACGTGACCGCCGAAATCGTTGAGCAAACTCGTAAAAACCCCTGGGTGAAGGCTATCGAGATGTACTTCACAATTCCCGAAACGTCCACGACGCGGTTCTGCGCAGGGCTTCGCGATGTTCCCGACGGCGTGCATATCTTCGGCGGCGTGGCTTGCAGCGACGATATCACAAGCAGCGATTCCTGCGTGTTCTCAAAGGAATACGGCTTCTCGGAAAAGTCGATTTTGATAATCTTCTACGGCGGCGAGGAGTTTTATGTTGAGTCGATAAACGCCACGGGTTGGAAGCCTCTCGGACGGAAGTTTATCGTAACGAAATCCGACGGCTCGATTTTGCACGAGCTCGACGGGATCCCCGCTTATCAGGTCTACAAGCGCTATCTTAACATCAAAAACGACGAGAATTTCTTCTACAATACGCTGGAATTCCCGCTGTTTTACGAGCATAACGACACGACGATTTTGAGAACGCCCGTGGCTTCAAACGCGGACGATTCTATAACAATGAGCTCGGACATCGACGTGGGCTCGGTGGTGCGGCTTTGCTACGGCGACCCCGTGACTATCGTTGACAGCATCAAGCAGGACAGCCTTAAAATCGCGGAGTTCCGGCCCGATGTTATACATATTTTCTCGTGTGCCGCGCGGCGGGCGTTCTGGTCGACGCAGGAGCCGACGTTTGAAATTTATCCGTTCAAGCATATTGCGCCGTCCGTCGGGTTCTTTTCGCACGGCGAGTTTATCCGTTACAAGAACAATCTCAATCAGCATAACGTAACGTTAGTTATCGCGGCAATGCGGGAGGGCGAGAAAAGCGCGTCCGCGGCGAAAACCGTGACACTTGACGAAACGCCGCAGTCGCGAGTTCCTCTTGTTTCGCGCCTCGCGACGTTTATCAGCGTAACCGCCGAGGAGCTTGAGGAAACAAACAAGAAGCTCGAAACCGCGGCAATCGTCGACGGTCTGACGGGGCTTTACAACCGCAAGGAAATTCAGTCGCGAATAGACACAGCCCTTAAGGAAATTGAAGAGCGCAAGCTCTCGCTGATTATGCTGGATATCGACAACTTCAAGCAGGTGAACGATACCTACGGACATCAAGAGGGCGACAACGTAATAATCGCGCTGGCGAACATTCTCAACAGCAAGCAGACGGCATACGCGGGAATGTGCTCGGCGGGGCGCTGGGGAGGCGAGGAGTTTATGATGCTGCTCCACAACACGGACGCGTCCTCCGCGGCGATGATAGCCGATCTAGTGCGGCAGCTTTTCGCGAGCACGCCGTTTCCCTCCGCGAGAACGCAGACGGTGAGCCTCGGCGTGACGCAGGCAAAGCCCGGCGACACGACCGACGCGCTCTGCACAAGAGTTGACACGGCGCTCTATGAGGCGAAAAAGGCGGGCAAGAACAGGGTCGTAGTCCTTTAGAGGTTAGAGGTTAGACGCGTGCCGTTTCTCGGAACGCGTTCCGGTAATCGCAAAAATCCCCTCGGAAACGAGGGGGATTTTTTGAAAAAAGGGATTGACAAAACGGAATGAATCGTGTATAATAAATATAGAATGACGGTAAGTCACTAACGTGAGGCTGACACGACAATAAATCCGTGATTGTCACGTTCTTCAGGTGAAGGACCGTTGGCGGGCAACGTAAAACCCGATACTATTGCCGTACTTCGTGTGACGGTCTGTTGGCGGACAACAGAACAAATCAGTCACTAAAGGGAGATGACTCTTGCCACGGCAGAGCTTCTCCCTTTTAAATTTTATTGAATGTTCCCGAACAGACGGATTAAAGAACAACGAAAAATCCCCGCATTTGCGGTTTTTTGAAAAAAGGGGGGACAAATCCCGGAAAATCGTGTATAATATATTCAGAAACGGTGATGAGCCGTTTTTAGGGAGCAAGGGCTACCAGCCATACGCGACGAAACTTAACGGTCGTAGCGCCAGTATGGTGTAAGTGATGAAGCGTTATCCGGGTCAAGACGGTGGGCGTTGAGCTTTATAATGGGGTTTAGATGGTTGTCCACGGCTTGACTAGCCTGTTATGCGAACGAAAACTATCAAAGAAAAAAGCGGTGAACCCTACCATTAAGTGGGAACTGAAAAAGTGAGGGCTGAATCATTTTGGTTCAGCCCTTTGTTTTGTTTTTTGAAAAAGGGATTGACAAACCAGAAAAAATCGTGTATAATATTTTCAGAAACAGTGATGAACCGTTTGACAGGCGGCAAGAGCTGCCGAGCGGGCAACGAAGCGATGAGCGGGTGTGTTACGCTGAGTGATGAAACGGTACGGTGTGCCAATTGACATTTTACCGTGGAGCTCTCCGTTCGGGGTTTGCATAGAAACCACAAATTGGCTAGATATTTTTATATCGAACGAAAATATGCGATTAAAAGCCTTGCATCTGCAAGGCTTTTTTGATATTTTTGAAAAAAGAGCAATTGAATTGAAATGATTACCAAGGCTAAAGAGCCGGGCTCAAACAGAAAGCGCAGCCTGAAGCCTTTAGCGTAAAACAAAAAATGCCCTCGCTGCGCGAGGGCATTTTTTGTTTTACTGTGATATCGTGACCATAAAGATTATTTCGACTCTCACCAGAAAAACGATTTAAAATCTTAAAACCCCAAGAGAGACGCACTCAAAAAGGCAATTTTATAATGCTCATCAATAATATGCTGATTTTTCACATTTTAAATCGCACACTGTAGGCGGATTTTAATCTTTTTTCTCATTTTGGGTTGTTTTGATTTAGATGTCTATTTTGAAATTCCAATTGATCAACCACAAACCGCTTTAGAAAAGGAATTTTAACAAAATATATTCCATTATCCGAA
>CAYSHU010000082.1:0-9146 GCA_964430965.1 uncultured Ruminococcus sp.
CCCTCGGACTCCGCCTTTTCGAGGTCGATTTCCTCCGACATACTGTTATCGTTTTCGATCTCGTTCATCGTGCTGTCGATAGCTTGCGACGAATAATATTTATTGATTGCCGCCTCGATCATTGTTTTTGTCGAGATTTGCGGCACTATTTCCATTCCCGTTGTAACCTTCAAATCCTCGAAGATGTAGAAGTTTACGGGGTCGTTTGTCGCGACCATAAGTCGGTTATGGTTGATCTCAAACGCGAAAACCGTCTTATCTCTCGCGATTTCCTCCGGGATTTTTCCGACGGCCTCCGTGCTTATCTTGCGCGAGGACAAGTCGATAAACGGGACCTTAAGGCGGATAGACAACGCCTGCGCGAGCTGTGTTTCGGACACAAGCCCCATTTCCAGCATTACGTCGCCGAGCATCTTTCCGTCGCTGGCTCGCTGCGTCTGGAGCGCCTCGTTCAGCTGAGCCTCGCTGATAAACCCGTTTTCTACCAGTATTGTACCGATAGGGACATTCTTAATTATCGCCATTGTCACTCTTCCTTTCGGATTAAAGTTTTATAATCTAGCAAATATCTCTTGAAATATTTGCAATTATGTGTTAAAATAGAATTAGTCTATTTTAAGGAGGTTTTTTATATGCCACTTTCTCTGCATATTGCCTACGCGGTTATAGCGTTTGTGTTCGGCTCTGTTATCGGGAGCTTTCTGAACGTTGTCATTCTGCGAACCCCGCTTCACCAGTCGATAGTCACCGAGCCGTCGCACTGCTTCTCTTGCGGGCATCACCTTGCCTGGTACGATATGTTCCCGATTTTCAGCTGGCTTCTTCTTCGCGGGAAGTGCCGCTACTGCGGTGAAAAAATCTCGCCGCGGTATATGATTGTCGAGGCAACGACCGCCACGCTTTACTGCGTTACTTATCTGTTATACCACAGCAAGCCGTGGTATTTTCTCGCGTACTCGGCGGTGACGCTTGCGGTTCTGGTTGTCTTAAGCGTAATCGACATCGACCACTTTGAGATTCCCTACTGGTGCAGTATTACGATCGCGGTGCTCGGCATCGGCGCGATTTTCTTGTTTAAGGAAACGCCGTGGTACGAGCGTCTTATCGCAATGGGAATTGTCCTTGTTGTATTTGTAATTCTCGTGCTTGTAGGCGGTATGGGCGGCGGCGATTTACAGCTGATGCTCGGCGCGTCGCTTCTGCTTGGCTACAAGATATTCATCGCCCTGTTCATCGGGATTTTCACGGGCGCGATTTACGGCGCTATCAAGAAAGTCCACGACCGCAGGGACGAGCGCATTGTTTCCGAGCGAATTCGGAAGCTTGCGGAGAAATGGTATCAAAATCAGCTTGACCACGATGTCGGTTACGTCACCGAGGGTCACGATGATATTATTGTCGGAAGTATAAGCGAGGGCAACCCTGATATTGAGTGGGAATTCCTCGATGAAAAGGTTTGGCGCGGACTGCCCGAAAAGGCTGCGCTAAGCCAGGCGCTCCGCGAAAAGATAACCGACGAACGCGAGGGCGGCTTCAAGATCTTCGTAAACGGAAACAAAATCGAGAAGGTTAAATACAGCCGCCGAATGGTATTCGGTCCGTTCTTAAGCCTTGGTATTTCTACAAGCTGGCTTGTCGGAGATTTTATAATGGCTTGGTATTTTTCGTTTTTGAACTAAAACACGGTTCAATTTACAAATTATTTACAAACATTTCGGGGCGAGCTTGTCGCCCCGATTTTGTTTGTATTTTGTTTTGCTTTTACTTTTTGGGTGCGACGTAATAGATTATCGTCGCGGGGTAGAACAGCCCGCCGGAAGAATGTTCGGCGTAGGCGTCCATTGCGGTCTGAGCATCAGCCGCAACCTTGATTACGTCCGAAGCGCCTGTTTTGAAGTTAAGGTTCTCAAAGAACGTAACGCCCTGGAAAACCAGCAGGCTCTTGTCTCTTTCATCCGAATCAATGTTATAGCATTTCGAGTCGGTGTAGACTAATGTTTCAACCTTATAGCCCTTTGCGTTGGGAATACCCGCGCTTTCGTCAACATCGTCCTCCTCCGAGAGGAAGGTCGAAACCTGTACAATCGGGTAAAGTCCCTCGAACATAAGGTCGTGGAACGCGAGGCTTGCGGTTGGCATCTTAGCGGCAAACGTGCTTTGGTCAACATCCATATTGTAAACCCGCACGCCCTGTCTGTTCAAATCGCCCTCGTTCTTTGTAATGATCCCAAGTGCGCGAACCTCATATTTATCGCTGTTGTCGTCTGTTGCCATAAACGTATTGATATTAGTGATGCCCGAGCCGTATGAAGCCATACTGAGGTTAGAGGTGGACGGGGCAGCTATCGGAACGTTCTCAAAAACCTCAACCACCGACGCTGTACGGAGAACCCCCGAAATGTAGGTATCGAGCGTTTCCGCGAGCATTGTCGCGCGGGCGTTTTTCTGCCCGCTTGACAACATTTTAAGTACAGGCGTAACAAACGACATTATTCCCAGCACCAGAATCGCCAGCAGCGAGCAGGAGATGATAACCTCCACCAGTGTAAAGCCGCTTTTGTTGCGAGCCCTTAGGAGGCGTTTTAATTTTAAGAGTTTCTTCATTCCAAACCCCTCCTATTATTCCTCGGGTGTGCTCTCGCCGTCGCCCTCGGCAGGCTTGGAGCTTGCCTTTACATATGCGCCGAAGATGTTTTTGTAAGTAGTGCCGTCATGCGTGAACGGCGTGTACTGGTTGCTGCCGTCAACGTTTTGACCGAAGCCGAGCTCCGTAAGCGGTATCTCTTCTTCAAGCTCTACGTTAAATACAACGGGTGTTTCACCAAAAGAACCCTTGCCGCTGTCGTTGGTTAGGCAGTGAATATTAACGCCGTTGGTACCGCAAGGTTTTATTTCTTTCAAAGAGTCCAAATCCAACCTGCCGTCGTTTACACTTGTAATATTCACAGAAGTTGCGCCAGAAGTACCCTTTGCAAAGAACAGGGTAACCTGTTGATGACCATTGATTACGGTATCAACACCAGAGTCGTCGATTGTTACAGTCAGCGTGTATTTTGTTGTGTCGGGAGTATGACTAACATCAACCTGTACATAATTTATTCCCTTTGTTCCAGTGATACGCGTATCAAAACGCGACATCTGCGAGCTTCCGCCAACGGATATATCATCCCCCTCATCGCCGTCGGGGTCTTCATCGCCGGAATGTTCGACGCCTTCTTCGTCCAACACGTAGTCATAATCCCCGGCGAAGTAGTTGATGCTGTTTTTGGGGTTATCATCGTCCCAGTTTTTCAGCTGGTAATCGATAGGCTCAACAGTTACATCAGCACCACCTTGATCCTTGAATTGCAGGACAAGCTGTCCGTCGGGAGTTTCGGCAGTGTATTCCATATTCTTTGTCTTTGCGACGAACGTCTGTTCTTGTGCGGAAAGTTTGTCTTCGTACTGCTTGTTTTGCACCTTGCGCCTTACCATAAGGTTCAAAATCTGACAAATCATAGATGCCATAATCGCAAATATCGCGAACGCGATAATAATCTCGACGAGAGTGAAGCCGCTTCTTTTGCTGAATAATCTTTTCATATAAAACAGCCTCCTTTCATTATCTGTATCCGCCGAGGTCAATCTTCCAAGTTTTGGTTACGCCCTTGAGCGCGGTACCTGGCATTTCTCCGCCGCCCATTGCTGCAAGCTCATTTGGCATATGATCCGGATAGCAGCCGACGTATACGTGCGTTGCTTGAATGTCGTAGTCGCCGACAGTCATACCGCCGCAAAGCTTAATCATACCACCTGCCTGCGAGCCCTTTCCTGCAAGGAACGACATATAGGGCGCATAGACGAAGCCGAAGAAAGAGTTGCAGATGATTTCCTCATCATCTGTTGTGTGCGAGAAGCGCATTTCGGCTGCCTCATCGCAGGATACAAGCATTATATTGGTTGTAGGATATACAATTTCGCCGTCGTTACCGGTCACCCAAGCCTTTTCGTTTCCGGAAAGAGTTTCGTAGAAATCCTTGAAATTCTTATTGTCAACGTGGTTTACACACCAATCTGATCTGGAAATCTTTTCGGGATGGCAGGTCATACAGAACTTATTAACATCATTGTGAATGTCGCAGGTAACCTTTGTCAGCTTGTTGCTGCATTCAATACAGTCTATATCTGACTCCGAATACGTGTATACGCAGCCGTCGCCGTCCGCAATTACATCGGGGTCAGTTTCGTTAGCATTAACGCCGCCGCAGGTTCTGTGAATATACGGAACAATCGTTGCCGAGGGCTTGCCCTGAGGGTCTACGCCCGAGAATTTAAGGTGACCGTTTTCCTCACTGATTTCTCCGCCTTCAATCAGCCACCAGCCGACATGACCTACCATTCCGTAACCGGAATCCTGATAAATCACACCTTCGGGAACATCAAGCAGCACCGTACCGCGTCCTCTGAGCATTACGAGGCGCTGGTTATTGCCGTTTATTCTGCCCAAGCAAGTTTCCGGATCACCAAGTGTCGCTTCATACGGCCACCAGCTAATAACGTGCTCTTCGCGGTCTACAAACCATGAGAACTCACCGTGTCCGGTGACATCACTAAGCTTGATCGTCATAATATTTGTGGGATCGTCGCCGGTATCAATTATAATTGTTTGCGGATTGTTTCCGTCGCCGTGAGTCCAAATACTGTCGATAATAAACGATTTGCCTACAACGCCGGTTTCACTCCCGTCCGTAACAAAATCCTCGGACTGACTTCCGGGATACGCGAAAATAAAGTTACGCGCGCCCGCTTCGTAGGTATTGCCCTTATCATCTGTCCAGTCGCTGTTTGTAGAGTTTGTTCTTACATCTACGTGCTGTGTATCTGCCGTTTCTGTGTTTTTGCTTAAATCCCACTTATAGTAAGCAATAGTGTCTGTCTTTTGTTTAAGCAGATTTATTGCTTCGTTATAGGTAAGACCGTCATCAAACGTTCCGCTGTCCGGCCAGTCATAAATAGGCGTATTTGTATTAAGCTCGCTTGTGTCGGCACGGCTGGAAACGTAAATCCTGGTGTTGGTTTGTGCGTTTTCTCCTACGCCGGTAACCTTTCCGTTTACAAATACCCATACGTTTGACTTGATATACGAGCCGCTATAGTTAAAATCGCCGTTTACATAAATGGAAATATGGTCGCCGCACGGCACGTCGCCGTCGTAGCCGTCGTTCTTAACCTGGAATGTGGGCTCGCCGGCGCTATAGTTGTAGTTGCCGCCAACAAGAATTTGGCTGCCTCCGCGCATAGCAAAGTCGGCGTTAAAGAACGGGTAGAAGTTGCCGCGGATTGCCCAGGTAACAGGACCGATTTTATTCTGCTCGTCCTCGGTCATTGAATCTCCGCGTCCGTGAACGATTGTCTTTGCGCCCTCACCGAGCATCAAAGAACCGCCGGTATATAAATCCTGTCCGATAAAGTTTTCGCCGGAATCAGAATACGTACTCATATACGTATACTGTGTATCATAGAAAACGTTTGTTACATAGTAACCGCCGGCGATATACGCGTCGTTGGGAATATACCCCGTCGCCGCGAACAGCTCCGCGTCGCCGCCCGAGCCGTCGTCGCCGGCGCTGGGGTCTCTCTCAATTCTCTGGCTGTACTTCTGTACAAAGTGGATAGCATCTCTGCTTCCGTTAAACGAGGACATTACGAGATAGTCGAACTCCATCTCCAGATCGCCGTCGTCGACTGTTCCCGTCTTGCTGATGCAAGTGATCGTTACGGAATACGCGCCGATCTCTGCCGGGGTCGCGCCCGTTTCGATGTTCGGGTCAAGCGCCATAAAGCCGTTTGCGTCCGTTGTTATGGACTCGCCTTCTTCAAGCGCAAGCAGTTTATCCTTAAAGTCGGGGTTCAGGGAGTTGTACGGGTTCAGAGAGCCGCGGGCGATCTCCAGAACCGACTGAGCGGTCTGCGTCGCCTGCATCTGGCTGAACACCGCGTACTGTGACGCACGCGCCGACACCATTGTGAAATACATTGCCATACACGAAATGATAAGCGCCGTCATCGTGCTGATTACCATAAACAACGCGCTTCCGCGATTGCTTGTGTATTTCCTTAGTATGTGTGCCATACTTATCGTCTCCTTTCATAAAATTCAAAAAATTCGCTTGAAATACCAATGTTCCTATATTGCGGCTTTGGGCGCGAGGATTTCCCGCGCCTTTGCCGTTGATTTTATACGCTCTTGTCCTGCTCCGCAAGCGTGGGAGAAGGATCCTGCATACGCTCTATGCTATAGAACGTGATTGTGCAGTTAAGCGAATAGAAGTAATACTCCATTTTCTCCTCGCTGTCGGTCATTTCAGTATCAAGGTCCTCGCCGGGATCGGTGGCGGTGTTATCGGGAGTCGTGGGCGCGGGTGTTGTAGGAGCGGGAGTGGTAGGAGCGGGGGTTGCAGGTGCGGGAGTCGCGGGTGCGGGCGTTGCTGTCTGCGCGGGTGTAGCCGCCGGGTCAGCCGTTGCCGCGAGAGCCGAGCGCGTTACTGAGCGGTCGGGATTTGCAAGCAGATCCTTATATGCGTTTAAGCCGGCCTCGTTAGCGTCCGTGAGAGCCTCCTTGCCGCGCTTGTCGAGCAGGTACTGCGTTCTCGCATCGGTGAACGAAACGCCGTTAAGCTCAACTGCTTTTCTGACATTCTTGCCGTTTACCGACATCTCGTAATTGTTTACCTCGTCCGCAAACGTGAGCAAATCCTCCATAGTGGCCGCGTAAAGCGTGAAGCTAACGGTGGAAGCGCCTATGGTCTGTGCCTCACCGAGGTTCGTCTGAATCATACGCTGGCGCAGAAGGTTGCCGTTCGCGGAAGCAGCGGTGCTGCCCTGGCTTGCGTAATTCTTCAGCGCGTACTGCGTGCTGGACGGCGTGTAAACGCTCGTGCCGAGACCGGCGGTTCCGGGTGAGGAAACCGTTAAGCTGTCCACATACAGATTATTTCTGTTGGAAACCTGCGCAAGGAATTTTCTGAACTCATTATCTACCTCATAGCTCTTAAGCTCGGGGAAGAACATATCCGCGAGGTTTTTACCGTCGTCGTAAGCGCTGAGGATCTGAGTTTTCAGCGTATCCTTTGTTTTCGCTCTTTCGACGTCGTCCTCATATTCCTTTATTTTCGCGTCAAGCGAAGCCTTTGTGGCGGTTATCGTTTCAATGTTCGGCTTGATAAAGATGAACGCGCCCGCAACCAGTATTACGAGTACTATTACGACAATTGCCGCGATGCGTTCTTGTTTACTTAACTTCATTATTCAGACACCTCCGAATTATTATTATTCGATGCCTTAAAATCGTTTTCCGCATCGGTATGCACTTCGTCGCTTCCCATCTGGAGCTGCATTGTCAAGCTGAACTGGAACTCGGTTTCAAACTCCTCGTCGTCCTCGGCGGCGTAAATCGCGCCGAAAATCGAGCTGTCGGAAACGTTTGTTTTGCTGAAGCCCGTGTATTTTACATTTACGAAATACGGGTCGCCGTACTTGTTCTTTACGTTGTTGGTAAGCTCCTCAACGTACTTCGCCGGGATGCCCGTGGGGTCGCCCTTGCAAATGCCCGTAAACGAAGCGCTGACGTTATATTTCGAAACGCTGAAATCCACAACCTTCAGAATTTCCTCGTCGCCTACGACGTTCTTGTTTGAAAGCGGCTCTACGAGCTTGTTATAAACGAGCGTCTGCGCCTTGGGAGCGTAATTGAAAAGCTGCTGCGTTTTCGTAATCGTGGTATTGTAATTTCTGAAGCCCGCGAGCATACTCTCACGGTCGGTAACCGTTTTGAGGTCTTTCTGCATTTGCGGAGCGTTGATTCTCTCGGAATAATCCTCGATTTGCGCTTCGAGCGAGCTGTTGATTACCGAGGTTACTATGCACGCGCCGCCTACGACGCCTGCCGCGAGCACCGCACAGCCCAGCAGCGCCAGTCCGAACTTTCCGCCGCCCTTGCTTTCCTTCGCGGAGGTTGCTTCGAGCAGGTTTATATGCTCGAGCTCTTTATTACGACCGTATAACGCGCCTATCGCGTTCGCGAACTTCGAGAAGTCGATTTGAACGGACGGGGAAACGTTTATCGTTGACGGAATTGTCAGCATATTCGCGGGGGTATTGAACGAATCTATGGCGTTGTTGATCTCCATAAAGTTGTCAATATCGCCGTAGAACGCGATTTCCTTGAGGGGCTTGGAGTTGCGGCGGCCTCTGATGAAGTTCATCATACCGTAGAGGTTGTCATAAAGCGCCTGCGCAACGTAGCTCGTATCGCCCTCGGGAGTGCCCTCCTCCATTTCAAACTGCGCGGGGTCGATCGACGAGAAGCGCGAGAACGAAAGCTGGTTATCCTCGTAGAGGTTCATGTTGATGAAGTTCTTATCGATTTGGATAAGCAGCATCGGCATTCTTTCGGTGAGCTTCGGGGTGTTGGTGATAAGGCGGGTGATCGAGTTGTTGGAGATGTACACGCCCTTAAGCGCGAGCCCTATCTGCGAGAACAATCTTACGTAGCCGTCAACCAGTCTTTGAGGACAAGCGGAGGCCATAACCTTCAGCATCTTGTTCTTTTCCTCGTCCTCGGTTTCACCTGCTATAGTAAAGGATATGTTGTAATCCGAGCTAACGTTCATCGTGGACTGGATCATAGCCTCGATGATAGCGGGATTCTTCATATTCTTCGGCTTCGCGACGGTCATTTCCTTATAAACTATCGCGCTGGAGGTAATCGAAACGACGCACTCTTTTTCTTTGATGTCCTTAGCCTTGATGATGTTGTTGAGCTCTGCCGCGACCATGGGAACGTCCGTTATGTAACCGTTGGAAACCATTCCCATTGACAGCTCACGCATATCCGCGTCCTGGACTTTAATTTTGTTACCGCTTTGAATTCCTCGAACAAGCTTGACTTGTCTGTCGGTAATATCTATTGAAAGCATATTTTCACCTCATATTTAATATTTGGGTTTCGTTTTTGGGATAATCCCCGCGGGCTTTTTAAAACCCTGCCCGCGAGGGGGATTTTGTTTTTCGCCGGATTTTGACCGCGCATTATTCCTGCGCCGCAACGCCGTCCATACCGCCGTAGATCATCGGGAATACGCCCGCGAGGAAGAAGCCTATCGCGA
>CAYSHU010000083.1:0-9086 GCA_964430965.1 uncultured Ruminococcus sp.
AATTTGTGGCTTGTGGAGGATAACTGCGACGCGCTTGGCTCAAAATATACAATTAACGGCGAAACGCGCTTTACGGGTGCGTGGGGCGATATTGGCACTTCGAGCTTTTACCCGCCGCATCACATTACAATGGGAGAGGGCGGCTGCGTTTACACAAATGATTTGCAGCTTGCTAAGATAATCCTTTCTATGCGTGATTGGGGGCGTGACTGCGTTTGTCCGCCGGGGCACGATAATTTTTGCGGTCGTCGCTTTGACGGACAATTCGGCGAATTGCCGCGGGGGTATGATCATAAATATGTCTACAGTCATTTGGGATACAACCTCAAAATTACCGATATGCAGGCGGCTGTTGGTTGTGAGCAGCTTAAAAAACTCCCCGATTTTACCGAGCGCAGAAGGCAAAACCAACAGCGGCTTTATGAGAAGCTGGAATCGCTTTCGGATAAGTTGATACTTCCAGAGCCTGCACCAAACAGCATACCGTCGTGGTTCGGATTCCTTATATCCGTGAAGCCCGAAAGCGGGCTTTCGCGTAACGAAATTACACAATATCTTGAGAGCCGAAATATTCAGACGCGTTTGCTGTTCAGCGGGAATTTAATTTGTCATCCGTGTTTTGACGCTATTCGCGGAACGAGTGCTTATCGCGTTTGCGGTACGCTTGAAAACACGGATTTTGAGATGAACAACGCGTTTTGGATAGGCGTTTATCCCGGTATGACAGATGAAATGATTGATTTTATGGGAGAAAATCTTGCGAATTTTATTCAACAGTCTAAAGTGTGAGCAGTATAAGGAAGGTTGAGTTATGGAATACAAAAAATACGACGACATAACGGTTGAAGGGATATTTTCTTCACTGGAGTTAATGGATGATGCTGCTTGGTATTTGCTTGAAAATTATGAGAAATCGGATATTTTCAATGACATTACCGGAAATATGCTTTCGCTTACGGCAAATTCTCAATTTGCCGCTCTTAAACTGCTGGGGAAAAACCACTGTCTGTTTAAAACGCTCGAAAACATAAAGGCAACTGTCACCCGCATGATAAACGGCGAATACTCCGACCGAATGCAAATGAAAATTCAGTTCGAGCTTGCCCCGCTGATTGAAGAGGCGTATCTTTATACTAAATACTACCTTTGGGCAGTAACAAGCCCCGAACGTATGCAACAATATAAAAACGAAATTCCTAAGCTCTGCGCAAATAAATACATCTTGGAATATGAAAAAACAGGTGAATATCCTTACGAGATTGCCTTTACAATTACAGGATATAACAAGCTTAAATATACAAAGCTTTGCGTAGAGAGCCTTTTAAGAAATATTCCGCGTGGTCTTAAATATCAGCTTATTTTAATCAATCACGGATCAAGTGATGGAACACTTGAATATTTTAAGACCATTGATCCGGCGATTCAAATTGATCTCAAAGTAAACGGCGGTGGGCGTTGCTGTTTTGCACGCTTTCTTAAAGCAAAATATGTTATGAATATAAGTAATGACATAATAATCGGCACAAATTCTATTCAAAATATGATAGCTTGCTTTAAATCCGATCCTCAAATTGCTTACGTGGTTCCCACTACACCGGCTATATCCAATTTGCAGACAATTCCTGCTGACTATACCGATTTAAACGGGTTTGAGGAGTTTACACGAAAGAATAATATTTCCGACCCATACAGATGGGAACAAAGAACGCGCCTTGTTGACCCGATCTCCATGTACAATGCAGCATTGCTTTATGGGAAAAACGGCGTATTTGATACCGGTTTATTTTTGGGCGAAGAGGTGTATGCGTTTCCCGATGATAGAATGGCTATGATCTATCGTCACCTCGGTTATAAAATGTTTTTGGCCAAAGATGCCTACTGCCACCATTTTGGCTCAATAACTATCGGCGAAGAACTGAAAAAAAATAACGATACCCAAATTTATGACAGAGGCAGAAAACAATTTGAAGATTTATACGGATTTGACCCTTGGGGCACAGGTTTTTGTTTTCCTATGCCATTTTTAAATCGTCTTGTTGGCAACGATGAAAACCATCACATCGACGTGCTCGGTATAAACTGTGGTCAGGGAAGCGCCTCGTTAAAAATTAAAGAGCAAATCAAAGAATATTGTCACAATACAGATGTGACCCTAGTAAACATCACCGATGAAGAAAGATACGTTGCCGAGCTTCGCGGAACAAGTGACGATGTACAGCTTATAGTCAAATTTGATGATTTTGAGAATTTTATGAACGAACATAGATTTTCGTATGTTGTTTGGGACGACCCGTTCCTAAGAACCAAAAATCAAGACGAAATGATGAAAATCATCTTTAAGTCGTTATCAGATACGGGAAAATTGATTATACACAAATCACAGGATAAAAATGCCATTAACAATGTCGGCTATCAAATCGAAGAAATCGGCAATGGATGGTATGTAATTAGCAAGGTGATAAAGCATCTCGATTGATATGGTATTTGCTTGATTTTGCGCAGTACCACACGGAGAACAATTATGAAGTATTTTGACTTAACCATCAACTCTAAAATTTGGATTTACGGGTGCGGAAAAATCGGGCACAATGCCTTTGAAAATCTAACAAAACGCGGATACCGGGTTCAAGGGTTTATTGATAAACGAGCCGATCAGATTATTGCGGAAAACAATGCAAATTGCTTAACGCTTGAAGAATTTTCCAAAGAACCGCTGGTAAGCGAGTACATTGTATTTGTATGTGTGTGGAACGGAACACAGCAGGAAACAATAGCGAATATGCTTTTTAAATTCGGATGTGATAAACTCGTTTACTTGCCGATGATACGCGCGAACAGTTTAGATGAGATTCATACGCGGCGGCGCGCATATAACGATTTTCTCATGTGCAATTACGATGCGCTTCATGACATTCCATGTTATTGCGGAACTTGTTGTGAAAACATATATACGGATGAATTCCCTATTATTACGGTTTCGAATCATTATGTTTGTTTTTGGCACCCGGTTTCGGAGCTTCACACAATGTGCATGGATGACTTTTACAGTATAACTAATATTGTGCCCGGGACATCGTCTTCATACGAAAAATTTTTTATGAGATATGCAGACATACCATTATCTCATATGACACCATATAAAAACTTATATCGCAGATTGAGCGGAGATAAATTTGCGGATTTAGACGATTATTTTCTCTTGACCAAAGGAGACATTGAATTTGACAGAAACGCGTTTCTGGCGGATAGAAAAAACTTACACGAAATATTTCAATTTGCATATGAATATGATATGTCATTTTTTTCTGATTCTGCCGCAAAATGTCGCTGGAACGAAAAAGGATATTTCAATGTGATAGATGGACTGCATAGAATTTTCTTCCTAATTTCAAAAGGAAAAGACAATGTGCCGATTTGTGTTGATATTCATAACTGGGAAGCTTTTATAAATCATAAGAGAGGGTGAGTTTAATGCTTTTTGGAAACGAAAACTTAAGGAAGAAAATAATTGAAGATGCGGAAAAATACGCAAACGCCTTCAACGGAAAAATTATTTACGGTGCCGTTTGCGGCTCTATTTCAAAAGGGTTTCAAACGCGAAGCAGCGATTATGACACGAGATTTCTTTATATAAACGAGGATTTTCCAAATAAAATATTATGTCCGCGCGAATTGCCTGAAACAGAAATTATCAAGCGTTATTACACCGACGGAAAAGCCGTTCCATATGAATGGATTCCGTGTTGGGAAACGACATCCTTTTTTCAATATCTTGTCGAGCCATATATAGAGGGCAAATTGTCTTATGGCTTGTACAACACCGTGGGGTGGACCTTGCAATCCCCGTATGCATGGGATCCGTTTGGAATTCAACAAAAAATCATCCCCCTTATGAATGATATATTTGAAAAGACATATGCTTTAAGATATTATATCAGCTTTTTGGATAATTTATGGGAAAGCGCAGACGGAACTTTTTTTCCAAAGGATTATATCTATGGTATATATACGGCAGCACAAATAAAATGGGTGATCAATAAGAATTGTTTTCCCCCGGTAAATGGAGATGTCCTCTTGTTTTTGTGCGCTTCGGATGATGTTAAAGAAGAAGTAGAAAATTTGCGCGAAAAAGTCAACCTTGGGAATAAGGAAAAAATCACGGCAAGCGAAAAGGCTAATGCTTTTGTGAAAGAAATGTTGAGTTCTGCAAAATCATTCACAAACACTACAGTTTCCAAGCGCAGGAAAAACGAGGTAGTGAGCGAAATTTATCAAATTATTTCCCGATCTATAATCCGGGAGCAGTTTGTTAATAATGTTAATGATTTCAAGGAAAGCAGACTTCAAGAATGTGAAGAAAGATGGTCGGCCTTTATGACATTGCCCGATAATGCCCTATATCAAAATGGAGTATATGAAATTTCTGCAAAAACTCAAAATGATAGCCGGAGAATGAGAATATTGCTGCATTATAATGGCGATACCCCTGTTTGTGTAAAAAAAATAATCATAAAAAATAACAATCTCAGCCGAGTTGTGACTGTAAAGCAAAAAGAAAGTTTTATAATAAATCCGGGGCAGGAATTTTATTCTGATGATATTCTGGCTTGGCTTTGTTACAGTGAATTTAAGATTCAAGTTGAACTAGATGATAATTTAAATGGTGTGAACGGCGGAATTATAAAGCAGATCGAAGAATGGGTATACACTCCGGATATTGCGACCTCTTCGATCTCGTTTCTGTAAAAAAGGAGGCTTTTTGTGGAAAACCGATCTTTTTGCCTGTTTGAGAAGAAAATATTGATCTATGGTGCCGGAGATAAGGGTTGGCGCGTGTTGAAAGTGTTGAGAGGCAACGGATCAGACGCAATCATGTTTATTGATAAACGTGCAAAAAGCTATGATAAATATCACGGATTAAATGTGATGTCACCCGATGATTTAAATTCGTTAAAAAACAAAAACGATTATGCAATAATAATCACAGTTAAAAATGCTTATGCCCACAATGAAATTGCAGTTTGTCTTGCTGAAAAAGGTTTTTTCAATCTGATTTTTATGCCGCTTTATGTCTTAAAGGGCGGTAATGATAATATTGTTTTGAACACCGTGATGCAAGCCAATATACGTCTTACGGACAAAGGGGAATTTGTTGATGAGCCTTGTCCCGCAATCAGCTGTACGGATTTGCACAGATTGCCAAACAAAAGCATCATCGCACAATTTGATGATAAAATTAAGTTGTATCTGCCTGTCGAGTATTTTTTTATATCCGGCGAAGGAGCTGTGTTAAACCGCAGTGTTGTTTTTTCATCTTTTGTTACGAAAATGTTTGAAGAATTTGGGGGGATGTTTCCCCAAAAAGCATGTATCGGTCTAAACGCGTATTTAAACGATGCGGCAATGGTCGCTGAAACAAACGGTGTTCCGGTTGATGACGAATGGCGAGCCAATTTTATTGCTCAAAAATTATCGGTTTATGAAAATATGCGCAAACAACTTATGCTGAACCCTGCGTTTTTTAAAAATAACTGTTCAGAAGTCGAGTATAAAGGCTTAGGGAAATTTGAAATTGTCGGCACGGGGAAAAATCGCGTTTCTTTTTTAGCCGCTCAGCAATACAGGTATATTCCTGCAATAATCAACAAATCCGATTATATGGCTTTTTCGGATATAACGATTTTGAACAATATTAAGGGATATATAAAATCAAACAAATTAAAATTTCCCATTTCTCACCCGGAGTTTTTTGAATACGATTCGGATTTTGATAATTATGTCTGGCAGTGGCTTGTTCCTGTTATTCGAAAAATCCAAGATAATTTATCCGATAATGGCAGGGGAATCGCAGAAACAAGTTGCGTTGATATGTGTTGCGATTATGGAAACATGTATAGGCTGTTATCTTCACTTGGAGCTAATGTTAAACGAACAGACAAAAGCAAACTCGCGATAATGCTGGATAAGCTTTGGGGATTTAAAACCAATATAGCAGACGTCGATAGTATTAAAGCAGCGGATACAATTCTGGTTTCCGAAGGATCCGCAGACGAACTTTATTCATTGATAAAATCTTCAAAAACTCGGGTTTCGCAGATTTTTTTGAAATGTCCGGCGGCTAACAATAAGCTTGTGGATTTATTTGCTAATGCAGGATTTGGTTTTGAAAAAATATTTGAAGCCTTTGTAAACGGCGAAGCTGTTTGTGGATACTATTTTAAAAAGTACTGATTTGATCAGTATTTACACATACAACTAATTCTTGAGATATGGTTTAATTCCCGGTCATCCAATAATGTATTATACAGGAGGAAGCTATGAAAGAAACAACAATTTTTTCAACGGGAACAGTCGTTGAAAACAAAAGCCACAAAAAGGTGCTCTTGGTAATGGGCAAAAATTTAAGCCAGTTGTTGGGCTGGAATGTTCTGCCTGTTGGTATCATGTATGTGTCATCGAGCATGAAAAAAGCGGGGCTTGATGTCTCTTGCATTAACCTTAACCAATGCGGAGACGACTACCTTGATGTGTTGACAAGGTATATTAAAGAGAACAACATTGAAATCGTTGCTACGGGCGATTTGGTAGTAAACTATGACAGCCTCAAGGAGATCCTCGGATGTGCAAAATCGGTATCTGAAGATATTATCACCATAATGGGTGGAGGTTTTGTGACACATTCTCCGAAAGAAGCGATGATTTTGGTCCCCGAAGCGGATTATGGTGTAATTGGAGAAGGCGAGATCACCGATGCCGAATTGGTTCTCGCGCTTGAAGAGGGTCGGGATCTGTCTACTGTGAATGGTATAATATATCGAAACGGCGATGATTTTTGTATCACCAAGCCGCAAAAAGAGATCGAAGACTTGGACACACTGCCATGGCCCGATTATGAGGGATTTAAGTATTTCGATGTTATAGACAGCCGTTCATCGGACAATGTAATTGCGGCAATGCTCACAACCAGCCGTCATTGTCCGTTTAGTTGCACGTTTTGCTGTTCGTCGGGCGGCAGAACATATCGTCAAAGATCATTAGATTCAATTTTTGAGGAGCTTGATTATTTAGTAAAAAAATACAACGTTAAACGAATTGTTCTTAATGATGAGCTGTTTGCTGTCAACGAGGAAAGGGTATATGAGTTTTGCCGCAGGGTTGCGCGGTACGATCTACAATGGGTGGTTTTTCTCAGAATCGGAAAGCATATCCAGCTTCCCTTGCTTCAGGAAATGCGTAAGGCGGGTTGCCTTGCCGTGTATTATGGACTTGAAAGCGCATCCAATGAGATCCTTAAAAGTATGAGAAAGCAGACGACACAAGAGGAAATGCTGAGGGTTCTTAAAATAACCCGTGAAGCCAATATGATGTCACTGGGCGGATTTATTTTCGGAGATACGCTCGAATCTGTTGAAACGGCGAGATATACTATGGACTGGGCGACGGAGCACGCTAGCCTAATAGCCAATATTGACTTGCACCCAATAATTCTGTTCCCGGGATCAGAGTTGTATAAAAAAGCCGTTGCATCAAACAAAATTGCAGATCCGGTCAAGTTTATCGCGGACTATTGTCCGCCTATGAACGTAAGCGAGCGGATGGACGATGACACATATCTTCGTTTGGTATATCAAGAACTGCCCGAACGTCTTGCTCAGATATTGTATAACAACGAAATAAATCACACCTGCGAGCTAGGCGCAGACATTGTTCCCGATCTGAAAAACAAAATTTATAACCTAACATTTTCTTGCAAAAACTGTGATCATAAAATTAATAAAAGCATATCCTCAAGCGATATTTACACAAAAATCATACAGTGTGATGATTGCGGCACGCCTTATGATTTCAACCCGTTTCTTATGCTGCTTCAGAAATATGAAAAGGAAATTTCCGAATATCTTTCTGCGCGGAAATGCGTACTTTGGGGAATGGCACACAGAACACAGCTGTTATACTACAGCAATGAGTATTTCCGCCAAACTAACGATATAACACTTCTTGACAGAAACCCTATCTTTCAGGAACAAGGTTTTCACGGAAAAACCGTTATTGCGCCGGAAAATTGCGAATGGGATAAATATGACACCTTAGTTTTCGGGTTACAGCTTGTAATTTATAATGATATCGTTGAAAAAGCTAAGACCGTCAACCCCAATTTAAAAATAATTTATCTTAATGATATTATTATGGAATTAGGGTTGTAATACCAACCATACTTTGAGCTACAGGGCAAGTGTATTTGAGAAATTTCAATTTTATTGCCATACTCTCGTGAGCCGAAACGGATATTCGCATAGAAGATGTGACTACCTGCTTAACCACGAGAAAATGCGAGATATAATATCCCTGAAGAGTTTTTGTGAAATCATTTTAGGAGGCAGAAAATATGTACCACAGGTAGCCGCACTATTACGGCGAACTTCAGTGCATCGTCGGCAGCTGCCTTGATAACTGCTGTTTCGGTTGGGGTATAGACTGGACAAAGAATGAGATAGACAAGGTTAAAAACGCTGAGGGAATTTCGCCCGGGCTTAAAGAGCTTATCGAAAAACCGTTTGATGTTTCTCACATAGATTCGCATAAAATGCGTATACCTATTGGCGAAGACGGGAAGTGCCCATTTCAGACCGAGGATAGGCTTTGCAGGATTCAAAAGGAGCTGGGTGAGGAATATCTTTCTTTTACTTGCACAAACTATCCACGCCACACTATCGAAACAGACAAAATTTATTACAGAAGTTGTTATTCAAGCTGTCCCGAAGTACTCAAAATGCTTTTAAATGATGAGCACTCGACCGAACTTATCAGTATGCAGAAAAACGATGTTGTAAAATATGTAAGAGTTCCGTTCAATCCCGAGAAAGTCAAAAAATATCCCGAACTGCAATACCGCCGCGAGCTTCTGGAATTCTTCCACGAGCTTATTTCCGACAAGAAAATCCCCGTAGAAAGCGCGATAATCCTCGGCGCGCTTGCCGCGCAAAAGCTGACGGAGCTTGTGGAGCTTAAACAATACTACAGAATTCCCGAGGCGATAAAGGCGTTCCGCAAGCAATTTCACAACGCCGAGCAATTGAAATCTATCG
>CAYSHU010000084.1:0-9047 GCA_964430965.1 uncultured Ruminococcus sp.
ATATTCACCTGGATAAAGAACGGCAAGCCCGATGTTTCGATGTGCCTTAACGCCTCGCTTGCGGGCTTGGTTGGCGTAACCGCGCCGTGCGCGGACGTTGACGCGGTGGGCTCGGCTATTATCGGCTTGGTTTCGGGATTTTTGGTAGTGTTCGGCGTGTGGCTGCTCGACTACAAGCTCCACATCGACGACCCCGTCGGCGCGGTTGGCGTTCACTTCTGCAACGGCATCTGGGGAACGCTCGCGGTCGGATTATTCTCGACGGGCACGGGGCAGAACGTCGGCGTGGGCGGCGAGCCCGTCAAGGGCTTGTTCTATGGCGGCGGCTGGAGCCAGCTCGGCGTTCAGGCTTTGGGAATTCTCGCGATTTGTGGCTGGACGGCGATAACCATTTCGCTTACGTTCCTTATTATCAAAAAAACGATCGGGCTGCGCGTTTCCCGTCACGAGGAAATTGTCGGTCTGGACGCGACGGAGCACGGACTCCCGAGCTCCTACGCGGACTTTATCCCGTCTATGCAGGTTGAAACTACCGCTTCGGGACGCGACAAGGAGGTCGAAACCTTATCACAAGTTGGGGCTCAGGCTGAGGCTAAGGCTGAAGCAAAGCAGAGCGACGTTCCCGTTGTTCACAAAAAATACACGCCCTCCGAGGGCAGCAGCATCTCCAAGGTCGTTATTATCACAAAGCAGGAGCACATCGAGGCGCTCAAGAACGCGATGTCGGCTATCGGCATTACGGGCATGACGGTAACAAACGTACTCGGCTGCGGTATGCAGAAAGGCGCGACGGAATACTATCGCGGCGTTCCGATTGAAACTCACCTGCTCCCGAAAATCAAAATGGAAATCGTTGTGTGCAAGGTGCCTGTTGAGGCGGTTGTAGAAACAGCAAAGAGCGTGCTCTACACGGGCAAAATCGGCGACGGCAAAATCTTTATTTATGACGTGGCTGATGTTGTAAAAGTACGCACGGGAGAGAGCGGCTATGACGCGCTTCAGGATAATGAGTGATAAATAAGCTATCCCTTCTTTCGATGAATTAAACAGAGAAAAATGTGTAGAACAAAGGATTTTCCCCCGAGGCAATGCCTCGGGGATTTTTTTGTTTATAATGGGAAATATACGAAAAAGGAGTGAACTTATGGGCTTGTTAATTTTAATCGGCGAATGTAATGACGCTTGTATTTTGAACGATGTTTCTGTGATAAAGGCAACCTCCGCGGCGCTTATCGACTGCCCCAAGGCGGCTGTAATCCTCGGAGCGGGAGCGCGGGTTGATATCATCCGCGCGGCGCTTGGCGTTATCGTAAACGGCGACGAGCCCTCGAAAAATCTCCCGCGGGGGGTTCAGCTTATAACCTGCGGCGTTTCCCCGAAGAACACCGTGTCAATAACGTCCCGAACTCCCGAAAAAATCACGCTTTCTCTCAACCGCTCGATACGAACAAAAAGCGGCGTAATCGAGCCGCTGGAGCTGCCAGTGCCTTTGGAAAACGCGCTCTCCGAATATGAGATGATGTCGAGGTTTGCGGCGGGATTATTGCTGGAAACGCCGTAAATCCCCGCGCTTCGCCAAAAGAAAACAAAACAAAACAATCCCCGTGTTGTCATAACGACAAACTTCGCGGGGATTTTGTTGTACAATAATGCCAGAGGAGTTGATTTTATGGTAAAAATTTACAACGACGGAAAGCGGATCACCGCTGCAATATCGGGCGATTTAGACCACCACGCCGCGCGGGAGATACGCGCGGAGCTTGACGACGTGATCTCGCGCTCGCGCCCCGAGCTTCTAATACTCGATTTTGAGAACGTCGGGTTTATGGACAGCTCGGGCATCGGGCTTATTCTCGGGCGAACGCGCTCGCTCCGCGCGGCGGGCGGCGAGCTGCTGATAAAAAACGCCCGCCCCGAAATCGCCGCGGTTATCAAGCTCTCGGGGCTTGGGAATCTGATTGCGGCGAAATCCAAGAACGCATAACAAAGGAGTACTTATGAGAAATCTGATAAACGAATGTAAGCTGAAATTCCCCGCGCTTTCGCGGAACGAGGCGCTTTCCCGCTCCGTGGCGGCGGCGTTCGCTATGCAGTGCGACCCTACCGTCGAGGAAATGGCGGCGATAAAAACGGCGGTGTCCGAAGCCGTGACAAACGCTGTCGTCCACGGCTATCGCGATAAAAGCGGCGTTGTGGAAATGCATCTGAAGCTGTTCGAGGGCGGCGTTTTACATATTCAAATAAAGGACAAGGGCTGCGGGATTTCCGACGTTGCGGCGGCAATGCAGCCGATGTTTACGACCGCGCCCGCCGACGAGGAGCGCAGCGGGCTTGGATTTACGGTTATGGAGAGCTTTATGGACAAGGTTCGCGTGCGCTCCGCCGAGGGCAAGGGCACTTGCGTCACACTTGAAAGGAAAATCGGGGGAAAATCTTGAAATCGGAAAAACGCGACGAATTTATTGCGGCGAATATCCCGCTTGTACACTCCCTCGCGAACCGCTTCAAGGGACGCGGCATTGAGTACGAGGAGCTGTTCTCCGCGGGGAGCCTCGGGCTTGTGAAGGCTTGCGATAACTTTGACGAGAGCCGCGGATTGTGCTTTTCGACCTACGCCGTGCCCGTTATCCTCGGGGAGATAAAGCGGCTGTTTCGGGACGGCGGCGCGGTGAAGCTCAGCCGCTCGCTTAAGGAGCTGTCGCTTAAGGTTCAAAAGGCGCGCGAGGAGCTCTCGAAAAGCGGCAGAGAGCCGACTATCTCCGAGCTTGCGGAGTATCTGAAGATCTCGCCCGAGGAGGCCGCCGAGGCAATTCAGGCGTCCGCGCCGCCGCTCTCGCTCACCGCGTTTGACAGCGAAAGCGAAAACGGCACGGAGCTTGATTTGCCCGTGGAGAGCGCGGAAAGCTCGCTTATAGACAGGCTTGCGCTGCGGCAATGCCTCGAAAAGCTCCCGAAGGACGACAGAATGCTTATCATTCTGCGTTATTTCCGAAGCAAGACGCAAGCCGAAACGGGAGAGCTTATGGGGCTTTCGCAGGTGCAGGTGTCGCGGCGGGAAAGGAAAATTCTTGAAAATCTTCGGCTTCAATTAGTATAAAAAATCCCCCGCTTTAAAAAGCGGGGGTAAATCATGGGTGAGTTATCAATAATCTTCCATAAGCGTAAGTATGTCACTCAGCAAAACTGCCCTGCCGTCCTTGAAGTCGATGAGCATATCGTGGTGATTAGCGATCACGGCGACATTATCAACAATGTCGTCTATGCAGACGAGCTTCGAGCTGTTCTCCGAGAGCATAAACGCGTCGACGCTGCCGTCCTCGTTGCTGTACACGAGCAGGATGTGCTCACTTTCCGCGTCGGTTATGCCGTAAAGCTCCTTGAGCTTGCCTGTTTTGAGCATTGTCTCTTTGTCCATCGTGATTTCAAGCGCGCCGTGTTCAATTCTAATACTGTAAACAGCCTCGACGGGGAAGAAGTCATTGAAGGTTACGCCATGATCGGAATCGAGTGCGATGTCGTGGTAGCCGTAATCGCTGCTGTCGCCGAGTTTAAATGGTCTGCTCAGCGGGTCGACAGTCACCGACTTCAAATCGGACTTGGAGTAGTTAATATCTTTTATAACTCTGTTCGTTTGAAGAAGAATCCTGCCGCTAATCTCCATAACGCGCCCGTAGTCGTCCTCATGGTAACGCGCACGACCCAAATTGCCGTCCTCCATTATTCCGTAAACCCAAACGCCGTCTCCTCCGTCGCGGCTGAAAATCAGCTCGCGCTGACCGTCGCCGTCAAGGTCGCAGAAGTACGCCGCATCAGCTCCTAAGCGTGTTCCGAGTCCCCCACCATACCAGTCAAAGCTGATATCGATGCCGTCTGTGCCATAATACTCGTTCTTGTACAACACAAATCTGAACTCCTCCATAGCGGGAAGGGTAAACGGGCCGAGGTATTCCCAAGAAACCCTGCTGTATTCCATAACGTCCGCCTTGGAAAGCGAATTGATCTACTCTCCGCTGAACGTTTCGCCCGTTTCGATATTGTAAACAAGCGTTATGTTGTTGCTGTTTGCTGCGGCAACAAGCTCGCGCTTGCCGTCGTCGTTTATGTCCTCAAGAGAAAGCTCGCGAATGTCAAAGCCGCCGAAGATCACGCGGCTTACATAGCCGAAGTCGGTTTCGCTGACCAGAATTCCGTCGGAATTCGCCGTGAACGTAAACTCGGGGAACTCCTCGGGGGTAACCTTCTGCCCGTTGTCGAGCTTTACGAACCAGCTTCCGTCATTCGGCACGGTCATAGTAAGCTGCTCAAGCGAGAGCTCCGATTTTCCCGAAGCGACCATATCCGAGCTGTACCAGCACCTGTCGTTCAGAATAAGCGCATTATTCTCAACCGAGAGGTAATAATCGCGCTTGCCGGAAAGCGTGTAGTAAGCGCCGTTTTCGTAGCTGCAAACCGCGACGCTCTTTGTCACGCCGCTGATCGTCGCGCAAAGCTCGCGCTTGCCGTCGTTGTTCAAATCGGTGAGGATCAGGTTTTCAAGCGTTTCGCCCTCATTCATAGCGAAAACATCCACATCATTTGCGGTAACTCCAAGCCTCGACACATTAAATTCCACATCGGGGTATTCCTCAATCTCGAACGTCGTGAAGGATTCCTCGGGGATTCTTATAAACTCAAGCTCGGACGCTTTTATCTCGGAGAGCTTTTTCATCACCTCAACATAGATTTGCTCGCGGGCGGGCGCAGCGTTTTCATAAGTGCCGAACTCGTCAACGTTCGGGTTTTCGCCGTCCGAGCTGATAAGTCGGTTCGTGTAGCTCGACAGAGGATAGCGCCCCTGCGGGCCGTTTACGGGCGAGAACGTGCCGTCGTCCTCCAGCTTCAGGAAATAAACCCACTTGTCGCCCTTAAGCATCGGCGAAAGCTGGTCGCAGGTGTAAACGTTATAGTTGTCATCATTACCGTTGGCTGAATTTATCGTCGAGTTCTGCCCTATCGTGAGGACGCTGCCCGCGCTTATATCGCCCTTTATCACGCCCTCAACCTCAAACCAGTTATAGGACATCATACCCGTATCGGAGCCTACCCCCAGTATTTTCTCACTGTCCGAGGTCTGGTGGATAACGTCAATAAACGTACCCGATACAATAAGGTCGCTCTTTTTCGCTAACTCCTTGTAGCTTTCGGCATAATCGGCGGACGCGTCGTACATCGAAGGGCCGCCGACGTTTGTGGTCTGATAACCGAATCCAAAATATTCTATATCATCGCTTACAACATATTTCGCCTCGTCGGGATACCAGTACTCCTTAAGCGAAGCCGAAATGTTTGAGGCAGCGCTTGTTCTCGGCACTCCCCCGCGGAGATAGCTCACGCCGACAACTCCCGCTGCCGCGACTACCGCTACAAACGCCGCCGCGGGGACCAGCGTTTTCCAGATCGCTCTTCTCGGCGCGGGCTTTGCTGTCATCGGGCTGACGTCGCATAGCTCAAGCGGCTTGGCGGCTTCGATGAATTTGTCGTCGATGTCCGTCATTGCTTCGAAAATGTCATCTATTTTCATATGTCAAATCCTCTCTTTCTTAAATAATCGCGGAGCTTGTCGCGGAGGCGGTGGAGCGCCACGGACGCGGCGCTTTCGGTCATACCCTCCGCCGCGGCGGTGTCCTTGACGCTCTCGCAATACCAGTATCTCCGAATAAAAAGCGAGCGCTTTCTCTCGGATAGCCTTGACAAAAAGGCGTTTATCGCCTCCGAAAGCGCCTTACGGTCGAGCTCCTGCTCGGCGGAGCTGTTGGCGCTTATCAGCCCCGAAAGCTCCTCAAACGCCACGTCGGCACTTCCCCGCCCTGCTCTGTCCGACTGTCTTCGCCGATTTATCGCGAGATTGCGCGTCAGCTTGCCGAGGTATGTTGACAGCATCTCGGGCTGCATCGGCGGGATAGTTTCCCAGGCTTTCAGCAGCGCGTCGTTGAGGCACTCCTCCGCGTCCTCGTGCGAGCCCGTGATGTTCTCGGCGATCTTCATCAGATAGCTTCGGTATTTATCGCCCGCAGCTTTAAGCGCAGCCTCGTCCCGCTCCAGAAACAGCCGCACAATTTCCCTGTCATCCAAACGCCTCACCTCGGTTCCCGTATATAATAAAAAGTTCAACGTTGTACCCTTTCACTTATATACACAATTTTTATTTGCAAATCTTACAGGTTTTTTGAAATTTTTTTGATTTTTTGCGTTTCCCCGCTTTCGGCGGGAAGACTGCGGATATTTTTAATATTTACCAAATCCGAATAACGAAATCCGTTCAAAAAAATTTTTTCGCATAATACCGCCGCTTTACAAAGTTTTCTTCAAAATATTGTGCAAATTCACAATTGACATACACAATATATTGTGATAAAATATAAATACGCGCCAAAGCGCGAAAAATTTAAAAAAGGGGAAAATCAAATGATTGACATCAACGTTAGCGGCGGAAAGCTCCCGCAGGAGGAAATAAACTATTATATCGAGTGCGCGCGCGCGAAATATCCCGAAAAGCACCTGCGCGGCATTGATTTAGAGGTTGACGGCGATTTCGTCAACGCAACGTATCGCTTCGCGGATATGCCGTTCCAGCGCATCAGACGCATCACGGGCTATCTGGTTGGCACGCTCGACCGCTTTAACAACGCAAAGCGCGCCGAGGAGAAGGCACGCGTTAAGCACGGAATTCAGTAAAAAATTGACAATTCACAAGCAAAAAATTCCCCGCCTATCGGCGGGGAATTTTTATTTGTCTACTACTACGTTCTTGCCGCTGCCCTTGCCGACATACAGTCGCTTGTCAACCATGTTGATAAGCGACTCCACACCCGAGTGCTTTGTTGACAGAACCTCAGTGCTTTCGGGGATTTCAAGCTCCATTGTGCCCTCGTCTATCGCTTGCGTGAGCTCGTCGCTGTCCGCAAAGCCGAACGTCATCGTCACGTTGATTTTTAAGCCATCGTAATCCAGCGAAAGAGCCTCAATGTCCGTGCGTATCTTCTCAAGGCGCTCCAGCGCGCTTTCGCGCTCGCCGATAAACACGACGACCATTTCCTCGCCGCCCCAGCGGCAGGCTATCTCGTTTTCATTCGTGCTGCCGTTTATGATATCGGCAACGGAGCGCAGCACCAAATCCCCGCAGCCGTGCCCGTATGTATCGTTGATACGCTTGAAGCTGTCGAGGTCGCCCATTGCAATATTGTAGTGCTTGCCGTCGCGGCGGAGCTCCTCGAAAAACTCCCAGAAGCTGCGGCGGTTCGTAAGCCCCGTCAGCGCGTCATGCGTGGCGGTGTATTTAAGCCTCTCGGTAGACTCGCGGAGCTTGTTCATCATATTCGTCATCTCGATGTAGAACAGCAGCGTAAAACCAAAAAGCGTCACACCCGCGTAGAGGATATTCGTGCTGCGGAGTATCATCTTCTCCTTACGCGTTAATACAGCGAGATTCAGCGGCAGATAGCCGCCGTAAAATTCCGCGACAGCAACCGAAGCGCCCGTAAACAGCACGGTCAGAATAACAAAAATCAGCACCGAGCGTTTGAAGTACTTTCTATCGGTGTACAAAAACAAATAGCAAACACAGATAGGCATTGAGATTATCGGGTACAGCACAAAGCACGTATCAACGCCGACAATCAGCGTGCAGAGCACGGCGTGCAGCGTGATTTCCGCGAAAATTACGCTTACCCAGACCGTCGGATGATTGTTCGCGAGCTTAAAAACAGACAAAAACCAGCAAGTAACGTAAAACATAACGCTCCCGATATTCACCTTCCACAGCAGGTCGACCTTGCAGTGCATGAACAATATTAAAAAAGTTAAATGCATTACGGCAGCGAGAACGCAAATTAGGCTGAACGTCAGCCTGCTGGTCATCTCAAAGCCGTCCAGGCGCAGCTTCTTCATATTCTATCTCCAAATTCTATTTCCAAATAAAATTTCACCCGAAATCGGGCGGGAATTACTTTTCAAAATTAAAATCATAATACGCCGATTATATTATATTCTAATTTTATCACATCTGCGCCAAAAAATCAAGTCAAAATATCCATTAGATTTAACACTCATTTTGTGCATTTTGCAGACGCGGCTTTGATAACGTTTACATAAAGTTACACCGCAAATTTCAGAAAATATTGCGGGAAGTATTGACAATTTTAACAAGATGTGGTACAATAAAAGTGTCGTTTAACGATAAATATTATTTTGGAGGTATATTGCTATGAAGTATGTTTGCCCTGTTTGCGGCTATGTTTACGTTGGGGAGAGCGCTCCCGAGAAGTGCCCGATGTGCGGTGTTGCCGGTGATAAGTTCATCGTCAGCGAGGACGACGCGAGCCGTCTGACGTTTGCGTGCGAGCACGAGATCGGCATCACGAACGGCGTTCCCGCGGAGATTATCGAGGGGCTGCGCGCGAATTTCGCGGGCGAGTGCACCGAGGTCGGAATGTATCTCGCAATGGCGAGAGCGGCTCACCGCGAGGGCTACCCCGAGGTAGGTCTGTACTACGAGAAGGCGGCTTGGGAGGAAGCGGAGCACGCTGCGAAGTTCGCTGAGATGCTCGGCGAGGTGGTTTCCGCGTCGACGAAGGAGAACCTTACAAAGCGCGTTGCGGCGGAGCACGGCGCGACGCAAGGCAAGCTCGACCTCGCGAAGCTCGCGAAGGAGAACAACCTTGACGCGATCCACGACACCGTTCACGAAATGGCAAAGGACGAGGCTCGCCACGGCAAGGCGTTTGAGGGTCTTTTGAACAGATACTTTAAGTAAGAATAAGCGTTACATAGTTTCCCCTCCCGTTCGGGAGGGGATTTTTTGCGCAAAAAAATCCCCTTGCCTGAGCAAGGGGATTTGTAAGTAGCTTATTAACCCTTAACCGCGCCGAGTGCTACGCCTCTAACGATAAACTTCGAGAGAAGCAGGTAAACAATAACAACGGGAAGGATCGAAAGCGTAACTACGAGGTAGTTTACGCCGTAGTCTACCGATCTGGTGATCGCCAAAATCGTCGAAACCATCATCGGCA
>CAYSHU010000085.1:0-9031 GCA_964430965.1 uncultured Ruminococcus sp.
GGAACTGCGCTTTTTTTCAAAGCCATATTATAGCCTCCTAATGTTGATTTACCGCACGCATAAACGCACGATATATTACTATAATTATAACATATCCGAACTCAAAAATCTATATCAAACCCTCGTTTTGACAATTATTTCACTGTAGAATTTATTTTGCGTTTTTTGGTGATTTTGCACAAATCCTGTCAAAATATGGGGGTTTCTTTGGTTGAGTTAGACAAAGCTAACCGCTTTTCGTTCGCTGACTTAGGCTTGTTGGTTCGGTATGGACGTTGAACTCAACTTCCGATATGTCGTTTCGCTATACGGCGTCGTAAAAAACTAATTTTTTCTAAATTTTTTTTGACTTTAGCCGGATAGGCAGGGAATTTGCGTCAAGTCGACTTCCGCTATGTCTGGTCGTTGCCCTGCGTCGTGGGTGCGAGGGGAAAACCCGTAGGGGAGCGGGGGGAACGCCCGCTTTTTGTTGGATTTTTCTCTCCCCCAGCCCCCGAAGGGGTGTCCTCTCGATACCCCGACGCACTGCGTCGAACGGACATAGCGGAAGTCGAGTTCAGCGCCAAAAACTTGTTTATCAAGCCTAGGTCAACGAACAAGCATCAAAAATCCCCCGCCACACGGCGGGGGATCAACTTTCCATTGTCAATTGTATAAGCTGCCTTACAGGCTTTCTTTCCTCACCGTAAACGCAAACCTGCCGCAATACGTTTTCCAGAGCATACTGTAATCGGGATAATCCTTTTCGAAATCCGCGTAGAACGCCTTGGGGGTGATGTCCTTGCTGTCTTGAACCATCGGGTTCTCCTTGAGATACGCCATAATCACCGACTTGTTGAACGACGATATCATCTCGGACAACATCGACTGCATTACCGTGTCGAGCTCGAAAACGCGGCTTTTTACAAAGCGTTTTGCTATCACCTTGAGCATCGGGTATTCTATCGCCGTTGTGACGGTGTAAAGCGTGCCGTTGTTTGCTACGAGCTCGTCTTTATGTATAAAAAGCTCATCAAGGCGGAAGCCCTCGTAGTTTCGGCTTATTATCTCCGCCCTCATAGCGAAGAGATTCGCGCTGCAGCTTTCAATGATGTTGTTGAGCACGTCCACGCTGCGCTCGTCGGAATTGCGCCACTTGCTCTGCGCCTTTCCGCAGATTGCCGCGTCGTCAATGAGAATATGCGCCGAAAGCCAGCCCGCGCAGACTCCGAGAAAATTCTCCATGGATTCCTTGGAATACGACTTCAGCTCCATTTCTTTTTCCAGCGCGGGTATTACAACGTTCCGCATATTATCGTGCACACGCTTGTGAAGCTGATAGCCGCGGTAGCCGTTTGCCAGCATATATTTCTCCTCGTCCGCGAAGTGTTGAATTGAATAATTCTTGAGATATTTTATCGCCTCGATGCAGGTTGCCTTATTGCGCTCGAAATCGTTGCTTTCAAAGTTATTGATTATTCGCGAAACGATTTTGAAAAGCTGCCGATGCGCCCCGTCGATCGACTCCACGCCGATGTTATAATCGTCCTTCCACTCAAACGCGTTTTCTTCCACATTCATATCATAAAGCTCCTTGCTGTATATTTTAAAATTATTTTACCATATTTTACGCAAAATGTCAATAGAATGTTCCGGGTTTCAATATAACCAACAAGTTTCCCCCGCCCTCGGCGGGGGAAACACGTTTTGATTTTGCGAGTTTAAAACAAACGGTTAATCTCGGTCGATTTCCGATTTCAGAATTTCTTCGGTTTTGGCGTTGATTTCGATTTCGTATTCAACGCCGTTTGCGGTGAATTCCACCTCGTATTTTGTCACGCCATTATTATAATCATGATAATCGAGCTTGCATTTCGAAAACGTCACCTGCGCCTCGGAAAACCCCGCGTGGGCGAGCGCGAGCTCTTTTGCTCTCGCCTCGGAGATCAAGCCTGTCGGCTCGGGAATTTCCTTGGACGAGAACTCCAGCACCGCGCCGTCCGCGGCGCTTATCTCGTACTCATAACGCTTGGCGTTCGCGGTGAATTCAATGTCGTATTCCGCTCTGCCGTCGTCATATTCGAGCTTCGCCTCGGTGAACGACGCGTCCGCCTCCGCGATGCCCGCGTGCTTCAAGGCTGCCGCCTTTGCCGCTTCAAGACCGATGCCCGTTTCCGAAATCGTTCCCGAAATCGCAGAGGAATTCGCCGAGCCTGTGTTGTTAGAGCTCTCCGCCGCCGAAACAAAGGTCGAGCTTTCGTTCGCCGATGAAACAAAAGCCGCGCTGCTCGGTTCGCCGTCGCTAAACGTTGCGGAAGAGCCGCTGTCGGCGGGGTTGTTTGCGCAGGCTGTGAACGTAATAATAATCGCCGAGGCAAGAATAATCGGGGTTATTTTGGATTTCATTTTGCAGTATCTCCTTGTTAAGGTTATTTGATAAAATTATTCCGCAATTTCCCCGTAATATTCGCGCTTAATTTTTGGGGCTTACCTGTTATTGATATAAAACTCCCGCGTAAACAGCACATCCGTATCCTTGAATTTTTCCTTGAAGTCGCGCGGGCTGCAATTCAGGCGGTCGGAACGGATGCACACCGCCTCAAACGGGTAGGTGAAAAACGCGTTCTTCTCCTCGCTCTCGGCGAGCAGACGCGCTTTTTCCTTTATAAGCTCCTCGAACGGCTCGAGCGAGGTTATATGCGACTCGGCAATGTACAGCTGCCGGAGCCGAACGAGCGGCTTTATAAACGACAGATCCGTCAGATTTTCTCCCGAATAGATATAGAGCTGCTTTAATTCCGAAAACTCGGAAACGACGCTGTAATCCTGCAAATCAACGCCTAATACCAGCGTTGTGATTTCGGATTTGTCGGCGATTTTCGGGAGCTCGTCCGCGGGAATATTCTCGCGCGGAAAGTTGAAATTATAGCACGGCGCGTCACCCTTCCACGGCAGTCCGAAGCTCCCGCCGGGCTCGGTTGCTATCAAAATGCTTCTCATGATCCACACTCCTTTTCGTATTCTGAATTTATATGTCAACACGGGTATACGGCAGTTTCAAGCAATTTTATTATATCATAATATCACAAAAATGTCAAATTTCAAAACTTCACCAAACTACTTGACAAAACGCGGTTGTTGTGCTAACATTAGAATATGTGAAATTATGTAAAAAGGGTGAGGGCAATGATAGGACTTGGGACGCTGATAAACTGCGGCGGGATAATCGTCGGGGGCGTTTTGGGATTTCTTTTCGGGAAGAAAATGCCCGAGCGCGTCCGCGAGGGCTTAAATATGGCGTGCGGCATTACGGTGCTGTTTATCGGCATTACGGGCGCGCTGGGATATATGCTCGCGGCGGGGCGGTCGATGTTTATTGTAATTTGTATTGCGCTCGGCGCTCTGGTGGGCGAGCTTATCAACATAGAGCGGCTGTTCGAGCGCTTTGGCGAGTGGCTGAAGAAAAAGACGGGCAACGCGAAGGACAAGGATTTCGTAAACGCGTTCGTCACCGCGTCGCTTACGGTGTGTATCGGCGCAATGGCTATCGTCGGCGCTGTCGAGGACGGGCTGAAGGGCGACTTTTCGATACTCGCGACGAAATCCATTCTTGACCTTATTATCATAATCGTGATGACGTGCTCAATGGGCAAGGGCTGCGTTTTCTCGGCTATTCCCGTGTTTGTTTTCGAGGGCTTGATAACGCTGCTTGCGAGGCTTATCGCGCCCGTTGTCACCGAGGCGGCGCAGAACAACATCTCGCTTATCGGCTCGATACTTATCTTCTGCGTCGGCGTTAATCTTGTGTGGGGCAAAAAGGTGCGCGTGGCGAATATGCTGCCCGCGATAATTTTCGCGGCGGGGGCGGCTTTCTTGCCGTTTGAGTTTTAGGAGGACAAAATGGGAAAGTTTTTCAATACGCTTCACGTTAAGGCTGTCAACAGAGAAGCCTTTTTAACGGCGTTTGAGTGGGCTATGAAGAAGCAGGGATATGTTCCGTGCGAGGCTGATGACGCGGAAATTTCGTATATGGCGGCGTTTTCCGAGGGGTGGATCTCCCTTTCCAACGGCGATGACAGCGCGGAGGAGCTTGCCAAGCTCTCCCAAAAATTCGCACGTGATCTGAAGCTCGCGAGCTTTACCGTCGAAGCCGTCGACAGCGACTTCGCGATACTCACTCTCAACACGGCAAGCCGCAAAACGAGCCGCCTTGTCGTCGGCGACGGCGAGGGCTACGGCGTGGAAAAAACGCCGTTCTCCGCCGATGATTGGAAGCCGCTTTTCCGAAACGGCGGCGAACGGGAATTCCTCGCGGTAACGGAGCAAGACGGCGTTTTTGTCGAGGACGCGCTCTGTGAGCTTGGGAAAATTTTCGGCATAAAGCCCGCCGTTATGGCGTGGTGCTTTGAGGAGTTTGAGGAAAAGATCGGGCGCGGCGGGGAGGTGCTCTCGCTGGCGTTCAAGAAGAAAGCGGAGAAAAAGCTGACGCTTAACGCGGCGTTTAAGACGGTGTTCGGCGAGGCGCTTGAACCGTTGGGGTATCGGCTTATTAAGGGTAAATATCCGTATTTTGTGAGGGTTGTGAGCGACGAGATAATCCACGTTATCTCTTATTACAACGACAAAAAATGCTATAATCCCGGATATAATTATATAAATATCGTCGGCGGCGTCGCGACGGTTTATCGCCCGGTAATCAATCTGGCACGCAATCCTAAAATGGAGAATTGGCTTATGAGCAATTGTAGTATTTATATGCGCCGGATAGACCTTTGTTTGGTGGAGTGCGACGACGAGCTTCACGAGCGTCTTTATTCAAATCCAAGCTCGCCCGAAGATAGCGAAATGCTGAAGGCGATGGAAAGCGAACTGGAAATTACAAAGCAAATTATTCTTCCCGCACTTGATAAGGCTGTAAATATTGATTCTTGTATAGAATATAGCGCCGAGATTGGTATGAGCCTTAAATTATACGATGACGGAAGTTTTGGAGCCACATATGGAAACAGTTATTATGACGAGGGAATGTTGTATTTCAAGACCGATAAAAGCGTTTTTGAAAGAATAATGAAAAACGCGGTAAGTGAGTTTGCGCTTCAAGAAAAAGCTTTTTTTGAAAAGGTTCACAACGATCCCGAGTTATATAATGCGGTTCAAGCAGAGCTGGAACGCAGAAGAACAGCGAATGTTGAAATATTAAAGTCGTATGGGCTTGATTTGTAATTGTTTAATTGAACGAGGAGAATGTTAGGTATGGGAAAGTTTTTCACCGCGCTTCACGTTAAAGCTGACGCCAAAGACGGCTTTGTAAACGCGTTTGAGCAGCTTATGAAAAAGGACGGCTACGTTCCGTGCTCGGAGGACGAAGCCGCGGTTTCGTATGCGGCGGCATTCTCGGAGGGCGGCTGGGTCACGCTGTCCAACGGAGACGACAGCGTGGGCGAGCTGTCAAAAACGGCGGCGAAAATCGCAAGGGATATGAAAACCTCGTGCTTCACTACGGAGACGGTCGACAGTGACTTCGCGATACTTGAGCTTCACGCGCCGAGCGGCAGGACAAGCAGGATCGTCGTGGGCGACGGCGAGGGCTACGGAGTGGAAAAAGCGCCGTTCCCCGCCGATGATTGGAAGCCGCTTCTTCAAAACGGCGACATTGAAAAATTCCTTGCGGTAATAGGACAGAACAACACTTTTGTTGAGGACGATTTGGCGGAAATCGGTGGCTTGCTTGGTATATCGAGCTTTGCAATGACTGCCGATCATGATGAGTTTTCCGAGAACGAGAGCGCTTTTAGCCTGTCGTTCAAAAAAGCGGCGGAGAAAAAGCTCGCGTTTAACGCCGCGTTTGTCAAGGTGTTCGGGGAGGAGCTGGAAGCGTTAGGCTTTAAAAATATCAAGTATAAGCGCCCCTGTTTTATGCGTATATTGGGAGATGAAATAATCCAAATCATAACTTATGTGAAAAGGCAAGGACACCCTGTTGTTAATGGTTATGTGAGAGAGGACTGCAGTCAGTATGATATAGTTTGCAAGGTTGAAACGGTTTACAGCACAGAAATAGAACTTCCAACCAAAGATTTTGAAAAATATTCGGGTTACTTAAGTAAGTGGGATATATATGTCAAAGGGCATATTACCGATTTTGATAAAGATTATGCAAATAAGGTTAGTGATTATTTTCCGTATAAACCGGAAGATGAAAAACTAACAATCAACGGTCTTGAGGATGCGGTTAATCTGACAAAACAGATATTACTTCCCGCTCTGGATGGCGTCATTGACATTAAGTCTTATTTAGAATTTTATTTCAAATTCAAAGGAGAGCCATTTTTAGATTATAAACCCGATCTCTACGATCATTTAAACCAATATGGCGGTCTTGTACGGATCAAGGTCGACACTTGGGAGAGCTTTCTCGAACGTAATGAGGGATATGTATTGCGTGGATATGATCAGCCTGACGAGCGTAATAAAAGAGCTTTGGCTAATGACCCGGAAAGGCTTGCTCGTTTTCTTGAAAAAGTAGACAAAAAGAGAAAAGAATATTTATCCAAACACGAGGAGAGAGAAGCATCAGCCAAACAGATGTTCGGTGACAAGGAATGGCGCGAGAAAGCATTTGAAGAACTGGAACGCCGCAAGAAAGAAAACACCGAAAAATTAAGAGAATACGGGCTGGATATCTGACAACGGAGAGCTGTGTTATGAAGAAAATACTGATAATTCAAGGCGGCGGACGCCCTAACGGAAACACCGATCAGCTTGTGAAGGCGTTCGCAAAGGGCGCGGAGGACGCGGGTCACGAGGTCGAGATCGTTTCGCTCCTCAAAAACGAGATCAAGGGGTGCCTGGGCTGCAACGCCTGCCGTTACGGAAAGCCGTGCGTTCAAAGGGACGGCTTCAACGAGCTTGTGCCGAAGCTCAAGGCTGCCGATCTGCTTGTGTTCGCGTCGCCGCTTTACTTCTGGACTATATCCTCGCGCATAAAGGCGTTTATCGAGCGCTTCTACTGTATTGCCGAGGAGGACAAGAACCCGCCGCTGGGACGCTACGAAAAGTATCCCGTAAAGGACTGCGCGCTGCTTATGACCGCGGCGGATAACTTCTTCTGGACGTTTGAGCAGGCGGTGTCGTACTACAAATTCACTTTAGTAAACTACATCGGCTTTAACGACAAGGGAATGCTGCTTGCGGGCGGCTGCGGCGACACGAACGGCAAGCCGCAGATCGACAAGACCGAGCACCTTTCCGCCGCGTACCGATTTGGCAGGGAGATCTACTCGGAGTGAGCGGGGCACAAAATTTGCGGGTTTTGGAAAAAAGTACTTGACAAACTCGGAGCGTTGTGGTATAATATAAGATGTTCGGTGGGAGCCCACCGGGCGTTAATTCGCGGGTGTGTTGGAACTGGCAGACGAGCTGGCTTCAGGTCGCGTCACGACAGAGAATTTATTTTGAGAGTGAACGGGTTTCCGTTTTCGATATCAAACTCGTAAGGATTTCTCGGGAGATTTCAGCCGAGTAAAAAATCTGAAATTCTAATACGCGGGTGTGTTGGAACTGGCAGACGAGCTGGCTTCGGGTCGTGTCACGACAGGGAACTTTCAGCCGCCGCTTCTCGGGTGTTTCAGCCGAGCGAGGTTTAAGAACATCTTGCTTCTTGCTTCTTGCCTCTGAATTTCTGAAATTCTAATACGCGGGTGTGCGAGTAAGCTTTGCTTACCCTGAACCGGCAGACGAGCCGGATTCGGGTTGCGTCACGACAGGGGGCTTTCAGCAGCCACGCTTCAAGTGTAAAAATCCGTTGAGGTTCCGGATTCTTACCTCTAACCTCTGAATCTCTAATACGCGGGTGTGTTGGAACTGGCAGACGAGCTGGCTTCAGGTGCCAGTGTCCGCAAGGACGTGTGGGTTCAAATCCCACCACCCGCACCAAAACTATTTTTTAAAAAGACTCGCAAGCTATATTGGCTTATGGGTCTTTTTTACTTGTTTTCATTTAAATTTCTATTCGTTTAGGAGGTAAATAGGATGTATACTACTGGAGATGATAATTTGATTTTTCATTATTGCAGCACCCAAACTGCACTATCAATTTTAAAAAGCAATGAAATTTGGATGACAAACATACGCAATATGAACGACGGTAACGAAACGATTGGTGTATATAAGATGTTTTTTGATTTGCTAAAAAAATATGATAAAATGAACTCTCTCGACGCAATGTGTAAATTTGCCGCTACGCCGGGGAGTATCCAGCTATATGAAACCTGCCTTGGATCATATGCAGAACATGTCGTTTGCTTCAGTAAGAATCCGGATTCGGTCAGCCAGTGGATTTCATATGCAGATGACGGATATGGGCTGGCAATAGGCTTCGATGAAGATAGAATCAAGTCTATCTCTAATAACAATTTCATTACATATCAAAAAATTTCATATGCTAACGAAGAAGACATTCAAGAGTTTATTCCAGACATATACAAGAACCTTATCAATCATTTAAGCAATAATGCGTTAGATATGATGGACAAAGCGATGGGACAGATTAAGAATATTTATCCTTCGGGTATTGCTTGTAAAACAAAGCACTATGCGAGTGAAAATGAAACTCGGTTAATATATAGATACAATCCAGATGATTCCATAGTGCTTCCCGACGACTGGGAAATCAAAAAACGCCATGTATATGCCAAGAGGAACATGATAAACACCTATATTCCTTTAAAGTTCCCCAAAAATATAATAAGAAAAATCGTAATTGGACCTAAATATCAAAAGAACTATTTTGAAATGGAAATGGCGTTAGAAGTGTTGGGGTTTACAAATGTAATTATTGAAGAATCTACAAGCGGTTATCGATAAGAATGCTGCGATTTAATGGAAAACCAATCACTTTTTCAGGTCAGAAAAGTTTTATGCCTGCAATCAATTGCAGGCATAAACTATTTAGGCTTCCACCTGTTTTATGGCATACTGCTTAAATCATTTCCTCAAACATCGGCTCAAGTATAATCATAGTGCTATTCGAAAAGTCCCCGTTCATTTCAAA
>CAYSHU010000086.1:0-8997 GCA_964430965.1 uncultured Ruminococcus sp.
TATCGCGGAGGCGTTCTCCGCGCCCATTGAAGCGAGCACCAGCGCGCTTTTTTGCTGCGCTGTCAGCTGCTCCGCCGTTTTCTGATCTGCCATCGATTTATCCTCCCGGATTATGTTAAATTCGCGGTTCGGTAGATCATTCGCCGTCCTCGCGTATCATATTTCTGATAATGGAAGCCACGATCTCGGGGCTGCTCTTCGCGAATTCCGCGATCTCGCGCTTGAGAATGGTTTCGCGGGATTCCTTGCCCGCCTCCTCCGTGAGGCTCGCGATGTTGAAGTCGACCTCCTGCGGCATTTCGGGTCTGGAAGAACCGTAAGCGCCGCCGCTCTCCAGCGCGGCCGCCTGTGCCGCCGCGAGAGCCTGCTCCTGTCTTCTTCTGATCTTCTTCTTGCGGCTTCTGCTCATCATCAGCGAAGCGATAAGCAAGCCGATGAGGACAACGCCGAGTACTATTACAAGTATAATAAGCAGTCTGCGGTTTCTATCAACGCCCGAGATGATAACGCCGGTGCCTCCCGGATTTCTGTCCGTCCAGCTGCTCGAGCCGGTGACGTCAAACACCTTATACGCAACCGCCACGTCCTCGACATTCGCTCCCGCCGCCTTTGCGACAACGCTCTGTATCATATCGCGCTCGCTTTCGGTCATGGTCGCTTGGTTTACGGTAACGCCCACGGTGAGCGATTCTATCTTATAGCCGTTCTTCTCCGTCGTGGTCTTTATATTAGTTACGTCATACTGCTTCTGGTCTTTAGCGTAATAATACGTCTGATTATCCGCTACGCCGTTGAACGTCGGGTAATCGGGCGACAAATCCGCGTTCGGAGTCGTTCCGACAAGCCCGTTCGCGTTATTGAGCGTCGTGTTCGTTTCTACCTTGTTCTCCTGCTCGAGAACGCCGTGATCCGTGCCCTCAAGCGGGAAATACTCGTTCGCGACAATTCTCTTCTCGTCGAAATCGAGCGTCGCCGCAACGTTGAACGCGTAGCCGTTAGGACCGTACATCTTTGTGAACATCTCGTCGAGGTCTTTCTTAAGCGCCTCGGTTATATCGCGCTGGAACTCCATGCGTCTGCGGCCGACCGCCACGCCCGAAGCGTCCTTCTCGTCCGCCGCCTCGTCCTCGGGGCTTATCCACATATAGCCGCGCCCCTTTGTGTCGACAACCGAGATGTTATCATATGTAAGCCCGTCAACCGCTCTCGAAACAAGCGAGAATATCGCGCGGACCTCCGCGTTTGTGAGCTCCTCGCCCTCCTGAAGCTGAATCGTTACGGAGCAGGTCGGAACCTCGTTCTTTTCGGTGATGACGTAATCCCTTGTCTGGGGAATGGAAAGCATCACCTGCGCGTCGCGGATCGTGTCAAGTCTGCGGAGCGTCGCGGCAATCGTGGTTTCGCGCTGTTGCGTTGCTACAACGCGCTTGTCCGACTCCGTGCTCCACAAATCAATACCGTCGTTCCATATGCTGTAATCCGAGGACGTTTTCGGATAGCCCTGGACGGACAGCTTCATACGCAGGTTATCCACCTGGTCGCTCGGGACGATAACATCGCCCTTGTCGTTCATTTTAACATCGCTTATTCCCATATCCGAGATGACAGCGGATATCTCCGCCGCCTCGGTGGTCGTAAGCCCCGAATACAGCGTCGTAAAGCTCTTGTGGTTGACAATTACCGCAAGAATGATGATTATCGCGATAAGCGCCACGGGAACGGCGCACACGGCGATCTTCACCGCCTTTGAGAACCCGTCCCACTTTTCCTTTACGACTACCGTAACCTTTTTAAATCTTTCTTTCATTTAAACAGATGCCCCTTAAAATTCTATATTAAGTGCGGACTTTATCAAATCTGCATATTGATGATACTATTATATGAGCTTATAACCTCATTCTTTACCGACACAAGCAAATCAACGGCGATGTTCGCCTTTGTGATGTTCGCCTGAACGGTCGCCAGATCGTCGATGTTGCCGAGCATAAGGTCGATAGCGTCACGGTCTACCTGCTCGTTCGTTTCGATAACGTTTGTTACCATTCCCTTGAAAATATCAAGGAACGAAGCCTTTTCGGTGCCGTTTGTTTCAACCGCGATATTCTCCGCGTTCATGCGCTCCATACGGCGCATAGGGTCCATTCTTTCAAGCTGTCTTTCAATATGGTCGACAGACTGCAATGCGTAAATAGCCATAACTCAAATTCCTTTCAGAACCAAATAACAATTATTTGCCGATACTCAGCGAAGCCTGGATAACCGACTGCATAGCCTGATACATAGCATAGCACGCGTTAAACGAGTTTGACGCCTGGAGCGCGTCTATCTCCTCGACCGCCCTGTCAACGTTGCTTTCGTAGATGTAGCCGTACTCGTCCGCCAGCGGGTGGTCGGGGCTGTACACGGGCTCGGGCGGGGTTTCGTCCTCAACGACCTGCACCGCCTCAACGCCCTGCATCTGCACGTATCTGAAAATGTCGGGTATGTACTCGCCCTCTACCATTTTCTTCGCGAGCGTGTCGCTGAAGCGTCTGTCCTCGCCGAAAACCACCATCTGGCGCTTGTAAACGTCCTCCGCAGTAGTCGCAACGTCGTCCGCGTGAGAAACGTTCTGCGAGATGATTTCTAATCTGAACCTGTTAGCCGTCATTCCTGACAAGGGAATGTTCAAAGAACTCAAAAAAGCCATAACTTATCTCCTAAAGCCTATATTCTCGCGTCCTGCTAATGTTTATCGCATCATGCTGTTTTGATTACTTAGTGTTCATCGCACTTCTGATACGGCTGAAATTGCCGTCCATCTGGTTTATCAGCGCCTCTATGCGGTAGGAGGTCTTGAGGTACTCCGCCATTTCAACGTCGCTGTCGACGTTGTTGTGATCCGCCTGGTCGTTGGTGTAGTAGTCCGTGTAAACGCCCTGCACAAGATTGAGCTCCTTCTTCACCGTGCCGTTCGCGCGGAGCTTATCCTTGAGAATTCCGCCGAACGTCAGGTAACGCGCGTTGTAGTCGGGCGTGTCGGCGTTCGCGATGTTTTCCTGGTGGATCTTGCCCTTCTGCCACATCACCGAGAGCCCCTGCTCTACTATGCGGAACGCTGTCGTATCGAATAACATATCAGTACCTCCCGTATGCTGTAAATTAGCCGTATATAAATATGAAGCCCGTGTGTTTTTTGCCCCGTTTTTGGGCGCAATTATCCCAAGCACACTTTTTCACTTATTACATTATACATCATATTTTTCAAAATTTCAACCTCTTTTTTTCAATTTATTCGCGGAGATCACCACATTTTGCCCGTTTGTTCACCCTTTATTTTCCGTCTGTCCGCTCTTTTGCCCTTAATAACGCCACGCAGAAAATCATTTGTGGATTTTTCACAAAATTTCACAGATTGAGGCGTAGATTTTTTACGTTCCAAAAAGAAGCAAAAACATTCGTGAATAATGCAAAAAATCGCTGAAAACCACTTGACAAATCCAACAAATTGTGCTAGAATAAAAAATAACAATTAAATCCGTCCGGAAACCTATGACGCAGAGATAAAAATGCTACAAGCCCTCACAGAGAGCGGTCGTTGCTGAGAGCACCGCAGGAAACCGAGCATTAAATGGACTGCCGAGGGCGCGAGGAACAGGGGCATTTTAAAAAGCTCCCAAGTATTTCGCGACGTTAAGCGAGCGTTAATCGCAAGGGTATGCTTGTACCCGCAGAGTGCGCGTTTTTACGCGAAATAAGGTGGCAACGCGGTGAGTTTTCTCCGTCCTTATGACAGAAAAAATCTGTTCAAGGGGCGGTTTTTTTGTGCGATAAATCCGTTCACGAGAACCGAACAAGGAGAGATGATATTATGATTTGCCCAACACTTGAGGAAGCCGCAAGGCTCTCGGCAAAGCACCCGGAATATACGGTCATTCCGCTTCGGCGGGAGCTGTTCTCCGATATCAAGACCCCTATAGAGGTCTTGCGGATACTGAAATCCGAGGGGCGGCACTGCTTTATGCTCGAATCCGTTGAAAACCAGGAGCGCTGGGGACGGTACACGTTCCTGGGCTACGAGCCGAAGCTCGAGATATCCTGTCTCGACGGCGAGCTGTCCGTAAAGGATATACACAACGGCAAAAGCGAGGTTTTCCACACTTCGCACCCCGCCGACTATATCCGCGGGCTCTTGTCGAAATACAAAGCTCCCTCGCCCGACAAACTGCCCGGGCTTCCCGGATTTTGCGGCGGACTTGTCGGATATTTCGGCTATGATTACATCAAGTACAGCGAGCCGCGCCTGAAATTGGACGCGAAGGACGACGAAAACATGAAGGACGTTGACCTGATGCTGTTCGACAAGGTAATAGCCTTCGACAACCTCCGCCAGAAGATAATTCTCATCGTGAATATCGCGGCGGATAATGATAATCTTGAGGCGAATTACCGCGAGGGCGAAAGGATACTCGACGAAATGGCAAAGCTCATACGGCTCGGAAAACCCGCGGCGGAGCCCGCCTCAAGGCTCACGAGCGAGTTCCGCCGCCTGTTCGACAAGGACAGGTATTGTGAGATAGTCGAACGCGCGAAGCACTATATCCGCGAGGGCGATATTTTCCAGTGCGTTCCCTCAAACCGCCTCGACGCGGATTTCGAGGGAAGCCTTCTCGATACATACAGAGTTCTGCGCACCACCAACCCCTCGCCGTATATGTTCTACTTTGCGAGCGAGGATATGGAGGTGGCGGGGGCTTCTCCCGAAACGCTTGTAAAGCTGGAGGACGGCGTTCTGCACACATTCCCGATCGCGGGCTCGCGCCCCAGAGGAGCGACGCCCGAGGAGGACGCGCGGTTTGAGGCGGAGCTCCGCGTTGACGAAAAGGAGCTTTCCGAGCACAATATGCTCGTAGACCTCGGGCGCAACGACCTCGGCAAAATATCGTCATTCGGCAGCGTTGAGGTCGAAAAGTATATGGAAATTCTCAAATTCTCGCATATTATGCATATATGCTCGACGGTAACGGGGAAAATCAAGGGCGGCTTTGACGCGCTCGACGCGGTGAACGCCGTCCTCCCCGCGGGGACGCTCTCGGGCGCGCCGAAAATTCGCGCGTGCGAAATAATCAACGAGCTTGAAAACTGCAAGCGCGGCATCTACGGCGGCGCTGTCGGCTACATAGATTTCCGCGGAAATCTCGATACCTGCATCGGAATTCGGCTCTGCTACAAGAAAAACGGCAGAGTGTTCGTCCGTTCGGGCGGCGGCGTGGTTGCCGACAGCGTGCCCGAAACGGAGTATATCGAAACCGTCAACAAGGCGAAGGCGGTCGTAAGGGCGCTTGAAGCGGCGACAAACCGGGAGGTGGAGCTATGATACTTCTTATTGACAACTACGACAGCTTTTCCTACAACGTCTTCCAGCTCATCGGCTCGATAAACCCCGATATCAAGGTGATCCGCAACGACGAGCTTTCCGTGGCGGAGATTTTGGCGCTCAAGCCCTCGCACATTATCATCTCGCCCGGCCCCGGCAGACCCTGCGACGCTGGCGTATGTGAAGAGCTTATCCGCGAGGCGGCGGGCAAGGCGCCGATCTTGGGGATCTGCCTCGGGCATCAGGCGATCTGCGAAACGTTCGGAGCGGAGATAACCTACGCCAAGCAGCTTATGCACGGGAAAAAGTCACGGGTAACGCTCGACGGCGCGTCGGCGATGTTCAAGGGGCTTGACGGCGAGCTTGAGGTCGCGCGGTATCACTCGCTTGCCGCTTCGGCGGAGGGCTTCCCCGAGGAGCTGAAAATCACGGCGCGAACTCCCGACGGCGAGATCATGGCGGTGGAGCACAAACAGTTCCCGATTTTCGGCCTGCAATTCCACCCCGAAAGCATACTCACTCAAAACGGGCGGAAAATGCTCGAAAATTTTCTCAATCTGGGGTGAATTTTCGGGAGCGAAATACGGCGTTGAAAAACACCGCGAAAAGGCGTTCAATCTGAGGGCGTTTTTTGAGGAGCTGAAAATTGCGAAAACGTGATAGCAAAGCCACGTTGGAGCATTGAAAACGGTGTTTTTCAAGGGGCGTTTTCGGGGTGAAAATTACTCCGAAATCAGGGAGATTTCGGGGCTTGATTTGGAGAAAAATTTAAGTTTTTTGGAGGACACATTATTATGATAAAGGAAGCAATCGTTAAAATCGTTGACAAGCAGGATCTGACCTACGACGAGGCGTATAAGGTCATCACCGAGATCATGTCGGGAGAAACCACGCCCACACAGAACGCGGCGTTTCTGTCGGCGCTTTCTACGAAGAGCACTAAGGCGGAAACCATTGACGAAATTACGGGCTGCGCCGCCGCAATGCGCGACGCGGCTATGAAATTCGAGAACGACCTCGATTTGCTGGAGATCGTCGGCACGGGCGGCGACAACGCGCACAGCTTCAACATCTCGACGACGGCGGCGATTATAATCGCGGCTTCGGGGATTATGGTGGCAAAGCACGGCAACCGCGCGGCCTCGTCGCTTTGCGGCACCGCGGACTGCCTGGAGGCGCTGGGCGTGAACATCGACCTTGAGCCCGAAAAGTGCCGCGGGCTTCTCCAAGATGTCGGCTTCTGCTTCTTCTTCGCGCAGAAATATCACACCTCTATGAAATATGTAGGGCCTATCAGAAAGGAGCTCGGCATCAGGACGGTTTTCAATATCCTCGGGCCGCTCACCAACCCGTCAAACCCGAAGCATCACCTGCTGGGCGTTTACGACCGCTCGCTTGTTGAGCCCGTCGCGAACGTGCTTATGAAGCTCGGCTCGAAAAACGGCATGGTGGTTTACGGCACCGACAAGCTCGACGAGATCTCCCTGAGCGCGCCTACCGCCGTTTGCGAGTACAAGGACGGCTGGCTGAAAACCTATGAGATAACGCCCGAGCAGTTCGGCTTCGAGCGCTGCACCAAGGACGACCTCAAGGGCGGCACTCCCGCGGAAAACGCCGCGATCACAAGGGCGATCTTAAGCGGTGAGGACAAGGGGCACAAGAGAAACGCGGTTTTGCTCAACGCGGGCGCGGCGATCTATATCGGCGGCAAGGCGGCTTCCATGGAGGACGGCGTGAAGCTCGCCGCGGAGCTTATCGACAGCGGCAAGGCTGTTGAAACGCTCGACAAGCTGATAAAGCTCTCCCAAAATTGAGGTGAAGCATGACAATTCTTGATGAAATAGCGGCGAAAACGCGGGAGCGCGTTGCCGCCTTAAAGGAGAAAACGCCGCTTTCGGAGATTAAAGCGCGGGCGGAGGCTCTTGACGCGAACACGGGCTTTCCGTTTAAAAACGCGCTTTCGGGAGCCGAAATCGCATTTATCTGCGAGGTGAAAAAGGCAAGCCCCTCTAAGGGCGTTATCGCGGAGGACTTCCCGTATCTCGACATCGCACGGGAATACGAGAGGGCGGGCGCGGCGGCGATCTCCTGCCTTACCGAGCCGCACTGGTTTCTCGGGCGGGACGAGTATCTGCGCGAAATCGCGGAAAACGTGAATATACCTGTGCTTCGCAAGGATTTCACGGTGGACGAATATATGATCTACGAGGCGAAAACCCTCGGCGCGTCGGCGGTGCTGCTCATTTGCTCGATTCTGAGCGAGAGCCGGCTTTCGGAATACTTAGACCTCGCGAGGTCGCTTGGGCTGTCGGCGCTTGTGGAGGCGCACAACGAAACGGAGATCGAGCTCGCCGTGAAGCTCGGTGCGGAGATAATCGGCGTGAACAACCGCGATCTGAAAACGTTTTCGGTAGACACGGCAAACTCCGCGCGGCTGCGGGAGCTTGTCCCGCGCGACAGGATTTTCGTTTCGGAGAGCGGCGTTAAGACCGCCGCGGACGTTGCGGGGCTTCGCACAATCGGCGCGGACGCCGTGCTTATCGGGGAAACGCTGATGAGAGCGCCCGACAAAAAAGCCAAGCTCGCGGAATTGAGAGGTGCGAAATGAAATGTTCATCACTCGAACAAGTACGAGAAAACATAGACAGGATCGACAGCGAAATAATCAAGCTCATAGCGGAACGCGGAGAGTACGTCGCGCAGGCCGCGGCTTTCAAGAAATCCGAAGACGCGGTGCGCGATAATTCGCGCGTGGAAGCGGTCGTTAAAAACGCGCGGAACAAAGCCGAACAGCTCGGCGCTGACCCCGATATGATCGAGGCGGTATTCCGCGAAATGATCTCGCGGTTCATAAGCTCCGAGATGTCCGAATTTAAAGGGAGAGCGGTATGAAGATCAAGCTCTGCGGAATGTTCCGCAACTGCGACATCGACTTTGTGAACGAGGCGAAGCCCGATTATATAGGGTTTATCGTGATGTTCCCAAAAAGCCACCGCAACATTGATCTTGAAACGGCGCTGCGGCTGAAGAAACGCGTGTCGCCCGAAATTCAAAGCGTCGCTGTTTCGGTGGACGCTCCCGCGGAACGGCTCGCGGAGTTCGCGGAAAGCGGCGCGGCGGAGCTTTTGCAGCTCCACGGCAGCGAGGACGCGGAGTATATCGCGCGGCTTCGGGAGCTCACGAGCGCGAAGATTATCAAGGCGGTGAGGGTCGGGAGCTTCGCGGATATAGAAGCGGCTCAGGCGCTCGACGCGGATTTCCTGCTGCTGGACAGCGGCACGGGCTCCGGCAGGGCGTTCGACCACTCGATAATCGACAAAAGCCGCATTGCAAAGCCGTTTTTCCTCGCGGGAGGGCTTACTCCCGAAAACGTCAGAGCCGCCGCTCGTGAAATTCAGCCGTTCGGCGTGGATATGTCAAGCGGCATTGAGACGGGCAAGGTTAAGGACAGGGAGAAGATACTTGCGGCGGTGAGGGCGGTACGCGATCTATAGTATGAGAGAAGGAGGTATTGGAAATGGCGACCTATTATAAATTGCTGGATAAGCTGAATTACGGCGAGGTCGTGAAGAAAGAGGCTCTTAACGAGGAGTATCAATACAGCTTCGGAGAGGAAAAGTGGTATCGCAGCTCTATAATGC
>CAYSHU010000087.1:0-8836 GCA_964430965.1 uncultured Ruminococcus sp.
CATTCCGACAAATGGAAAAAAGTGTCAAAGTATGCACTTTTTTCTCTGCTTGCTATGATTACAAAAACATCGGAATACGAATTTTCATTTTTTCAAGTCCGCCGCGCGAATGCGCGATCCCTAGAAAAATTTTTTTAAAAGCCAAAGTGGGGATGGTATGACCACTCCAATTTTTTCTTGAAAAAATTTTGAGCGACAAGGTATAGGGGTGGAGTTTTTTATGAAGCAGACTTCGTTCTTACAATGACGATACCACTGTTCAAAAAAATTTTCTTGGCTCGGATAAGAGCAAGGGACAGTTACATCTGCCGGAAAAAATTTTCGGTTAAGCGTACAGCCTGCTAATTCTGCTCTTGTGTGTTCCTTGGCAGAAAGTTGATAGTCCTATGCTGACCTCGGCAAATATTTTTTCAGCATCTACCTTGACCACCTACTGATTTTGCTCTTGCAGTTCTTTGGTTGTTAGCGATACCCCCTACTATCCATTGTCGAGCTGCCGTTCTTAAATATTCCAACAGCGTTAACTTTGGTGTGGAAATTTTTCTGTGCTTGGCTATGACCGCTCCAATATGCGGCGTTTTACTTTGGAGCACAAGGCGACGGATGATATGCTCGGACAGGTCAAGGAGATATTTTATCAAGGGTGACCACCTGCCAATTTTGCACTTACTGTTTTTGGCGATAGTGATACCCCATGCTATCCCTTGACAAGCCGCCGTTCTCAAATACTCCAGCAGCGCCGACTTCGTGATTAGAATTTTTTCATGCTTATCATGCCACATTCTAATGTAGGGATATTTGTTTTGAAGTACGAGTTGGCGCATGGTATGTTCCGACAGCCGCTATTTGTTGGACTCACTCCTCATTGGTAGAAAAGCCTACGTTATCATTGCTCTGAACGGAAGTAGTAGACGGTTGTTCCTCCGAGGCGAAGAAAACTTTTGCTGTGGCTGACCGCCTATCGGTTTCATTCGTGTTGTTCCTTGTGGGATAATTGATACCCCCACCGGCGATTGTCAAGCTGCTGTTCTCAAATAATTCAACAGCGCCGACTTTGATGCGAGAATTTTCCGCGCTTATCTTGACACTCCTAATGTGCGGCGATTTGTTTCGGAGTGCAAAGTGACGGGTGGTGTGCTCAAACAGTCCGCTGATCTGCTGAGTACAAACTTCATTAGTGGGAAAGCCGACGTTATCATTGCTCTGAACGGAAGTGGCAGGCGGTTGTTCGTCCGAGGTGAAGAAAACTTTTGCCGAGGCTGACCGCCCGCCATAGTCGCTGTTGCTGTTCCTTGCTTGATAGCCTACACTCTTACCTGAAATCATCAAGCCGCCGTTCTCAAATATTCGAGCAGCGCCGACTTCGGGATAAGGATTTTCCCGCGCTTGCCTTGACCCGTTCTGATGTGGGGAAGTTTGTTCTGTAGTACGAGCTGACGGACGGTATGCTCGGAAAGTCCGCTGACCTGTTGGGCGCACTCTTTAATAGTGAGCATTTCCACTTGCTTATTGTTCTGCGGCGGAATGGTCTGACGCTCCTCGACTTCAATCATTGCGTTAAGCAGGCTGACCACTTGCTGAATGAGTTCCTGTTTGGTTTTCATTGTCATAATATAGACCTCCTGTGATTTAAATTTTTTGAAAGGGATTTCGGATTTTCACTGCGGCAGCGAACAGCAGAAAAATACCCTTTCATAAGTACCCATAAAATCAAGCGATTTTTTAAGTCTGTTTTGCAAATTATTTTTGATTTTCGCGATTTTTCGTGACCTTGCACAAATTCAGCTTGCTTTTTAGTACAAAATGACGTTGGAAAATTCCCCCTTTCACTAATACCTACAAATTTGCGTGTTTTGTAAACCCTATTTCGCAAGATTTCTTGGGTTTTCATACAGCTTTGTAACTTTGCACGATTTTAGCGAGGGTTTTTGTGCAAATTGACGTGCTGCGAATTATGCCTTTCACTTATAGGAAAAAAATCCGCAATTTTTATATCGGCAATTTGCACAAAAATGCTAAATTCCTTAAAAATTCGTGACTATGCACAACTTATTGCGAAATTTCATATCTTCTGATGTTTAGAATGATGTGAACAATTTACGCAAATTTATCCTCTCATATAAACGGATAAAAAAGGCTGTAAAAACAAGGTCTTTTCGCACTTTTCTGTGTTTTGCACAAAAAGATCACTGGCTAATTGTGCATAAGCACAAATCCGTGTAAAAACCACAAGATTTTATTGAAAAGCTTATTAAAAAAGTGTATAATTAATATGGTATAGTATTCTTTGGCATTTTCTATTAAAATAATGGTGTTAATGATGATTTTGCAAATAGTATTGTTTTGAACGTATCCGTTCTAATTGAAACTATCTGCTTGTGGTGAGTTTGTTTCGTTTTAAGTGGGCAAGTATTTATGACAGTATATAAAAATTTAAGAACAGGAAGACGGTTGGATTATGGCACAATATCATTTTAAATTTGTCGATTTGTTTGCGGGCATAGGCGGATTTCATCAAGCCATGAGGTATTTGGGTGGAGAATGCGTTATGGCTGCCGAAATAAATAAGGCATGTGTGGAAACGTATAACTTAAACTTTACAACAATAGAGGGCGAAGTTAGGGGAGATGTTAATGAAATCGCCCCTGAAACAATACAACCGTTTGATGTGCTTTGTGCCGGGTTCCCCTGCCAACCGTTTAGTAAGGCAGGGGCTCAAAAAGGCTTTAACGATGAGAAACGAGGCAATCTTTTTTATAAAATTATGGATATCCTTGACGGTCACCCGGAGGTCAAGTTTATAATTCTTGAAAATGTTCGCAACCTTGCGGATAAAACGGAGAATTGGGGCGTTATAACGCAAGAACTTATGAAAAGAAATTTTTATATTACCGAAGAGCCTATTATTCTTTCTCCATCGGATTTTGGTATTCCTCAAATTAGGGAAAGAGTATATATTTTGGGAATAAGGAAAGATATCAGAAATGTGGATATTTTAACAAATGGATTTATACATATTGATGACTTAAAACTAGACAAATTTAGAAAGCACTGTAAGATGGGAACTGCATGGTCAATACTCGAAGATGATGTTAGTGATGATTATATAATTTCTCCTGAGCAAGAAAGAATGATAGAAGCTTGGGACGAATTTCGCATTAACACCAGAATTACTACGATAGGGTATCCGATTTGGCTGGACAGTTTTGGGGTCGGGGAAAAAGACACCGAAAAAGTGTTCTCTTCCCAAGGATATGATGATATGCCGAATTGGAAAAAGAATTTTTTGCGTCACAACAGAGAACTGTACTTGAATAACAAAGCCTTTATTGATAAATGGATCAAACGTTATGACATGTTGAGTCGAATCAAACTGTACAAAAAGTTTGAGTGGAACTGCGGGGAGGATATTGCTGATATAAAAGATTCACTTCTGCAAATCAGGCAATCCGGCATTAGAGCCAAAAGACCTACATTTTATCCGTCTTTGGTTGCCATGGTGAATACACCCATAATTTGGGACAAGAGCAAGGGGCATTATAGGCGGATTACTCCGCGTGAAGCTGCTAATTTACAGAATTTCCTTAAAACATATAAGTTTACCGGTTCAGATAAAACCATTTACAGACAACTCGGTAATTCAGTGAACGTTAGGATACTTAAAATACTTGGTGAAGGGCTTTTTGCCCTTGCAAATACAGGATGGGATGGTGAATTAAATGACTAATACAACAACTCCTCAAAATCAAATATCGGTTTTGGATGGCGACACTTATGAGTTGAACATTCAGCCTGCAGCTAGTATTCTTAATGTGTTTTCACGCCTTAGTTATAAGGTTTGGTATGCAATTGCGGAATTTGTCGATAATTCAACGCAGTCATTCATTTCTAATGCTGATACTTTACGCGATTCGGAACCCAACTACAAATTAGTGGTTGAGATCAAATACGATCAGGCTCAAAACACTTTAACAATAACTGATAACGCTTTTGGAATGGAAATTGACAATTTCAGAAATGCAATTTTGCTTGATTCGAGAAATCCTAATCAAACAGGCAGAAATGAGTTTGGAATGGGTTTAAAAACAGCCGCATCGTGGTTTGGAAACATGTGGACTGTTGAAAGTACACAGTTTGGTTCTGAAAACCAATATTCGGCAACTGTTGATATTCTTAAATTAAAGAATGAAGGTTCAAATTGTGTACAGATCCACCGTACCAGCGTCAACAAAAAGCTTCATGGCACGACTGTTTTTATACAGGACGTTACCAAAAAGATAACCGGTCCTCGCACTGTAGGAAAAATACGCGATCTCCTCTCATGCATGTATAGGAGGGACATAAATAATCGTAACATTGAAATCTATTTCAACGATTATATGATCCAGTTTGAAGACTATGCCATATTGCAAAATTTTAGAGGCAAGTCATGGAAAAAGCCGCTTGACTTTTCTGTTAACTTTGATGGTAAAGATTATCACGTTAATGGTTTTGTGGCAATAATGAATCCCGGCAGTTTTACAAATTCCGGATTTGCTCTTTTCCGTCAAGATAGGGTAGTTATTGGCGGTCCGGATTTGAATTACAAACCGTCACAGATTTTTGGGCAGGTTCAAAGTCAACGTTCGCTTAAATTATTTGGCGAGTTGAACATGGATGATTTTCCTGTAAATCAAGCAAAAGACGGGTTTGTGTGGGACGACGGGTTAGAAGATGCTTTTGTGGAAGTTCTTAGAAGCAATATTCAAGATTATATTGAAATTGCGGACTTATCAAAAAAAGAACGCGAAAGCGAGGATGAGTTTTCTACTGAAAAATCCGAGAAACTGAAAACAGATGTTGAACCTGTTGTTAAGAATATGACGCAAGATCAAGTTAGTGAGTCAACAGATTTGGACGAAATTCCTCAAAATGATGTGCCAGCGAGTTCAAGCGAAACACAGGAGTACATTGATACGGTTTTAAATCAGCCCAATGAAGATAAAACCGTTGGTTCTGTTCGTTCTTATCGAATTCCGCTTAATCAGATCAAAGAATTGATCATTAACATTCAATGGGCAATAGGGAAAAAAGCCTATTGGATTGATTGCAAAGAAATCGATGGAGAAATTGAAGTTGTAATCAATATAGATCATCCTTTCTTTAAGCCTTACTCAAAAGAGGAAGATTTTAAGAAGGTGCTGGAAAAGTTCGTTCTAGCATTTGTTGTAGCTGAACAGCAAGCCAAATTAACTGCGGACAAAGAAGGCTATGTTTTGGCGTCAGCGATAAGAAACAGTATGAACCGCTATTTGTCAAACATATCGGAGGAGTAAACTATGGAGCAATACGAGTATACAATTAACAACAATTCGTTTTCCGTTACTGAAGGGGCGTACTATAACAAAATATATAAAAAGCATGTTTCTACATACGGCGAAATAGGAGCTAACAACATCAGAGATAATATTGTAACAACATTCACCGAAGCCATGAAGCAGTTGGATGACCCGTCTCGAAATAACAATATGTTGCTCGTAGGTAAAGTGCAATCAGGAAAAACTTCAAATCTTGAACTGTTTACAGCTCTTGCTTTTGACAATGGGTATAACCTTGTTGTAATTTACGGCGGATATGATAACACTTTGCTGAATCAAACGGATACCAGATTTAGAAAAACCTTTGATGTTCCTAATGAAAATAGTTATTCCGACTCAAATCCTGTCATTTTCTCGTCTGATGACGGTGATCAATTGTTATCTGTTGATGATGAAATTATCGAGGATTTATTGGATTTGAAAAAGCCAATATTTATTATTTCGATGAAGCGCCCTGTTGCAATGAACAAGGTGAATTCCTTGTTGCAAAAGATTGATAGATCAAATCTTAAAGGGTTTGTTATTGATGACGAGGGAGATCAGGCCAGTTTAAATACAAAAAAGGATAAGGTAAACGAATCATCTGCAACATATGCTGAAATTGTTCGCATGAAAAAATTGTTGAATAATCCTTTATATATTTCTGTAACTGCGACACCGCATGCTAATATTTTTTTGGACGAGTATAGTGAACTTAGACCGGATTCAATTCGTCTTATTGAACCCGGGTTGGGATATTGCGGTGCTGAGTCATATCACTTATATAATTCATACGGCTCTGAGTCGATTGAAATAGTTCCGGACGAAGACCAAAACGATTTGTCAGATGGCTATTTGCCATCCTCTCTCAAAGGTGCTATTTATCATTATTTTATCGCTAGTACAATAATGAGCAAGAGGGGCTGCCCCACAAGCGAAATGATTATCCATTCTCACAGGAATGTAAGCAACCACAGTGACATATATAATTGTGTTGAAGATTTTGTTCAGCAGTTCAAGGATGATATAAAATTCGATAATGCAGAAAGTTTGGAAATACGAAAAAAAGAAATGGCTGAATGTTATAATTGGTTTTTCACGGATGATGTGAAAAATCAATACACATTAGAAGCACTTATTCCTGAATTATACAACAAAATCGTTTGTCGAACATATATTATTCTGAAAAATTCAGCTGGAAAGGCAACACAGGCAACTGAACAGTTTAGAAAGCATAAAATTTATATTGGTGGCGATCTCCTTCAAAGAGGGGTTACTTTTCCGCACCTTGTAACCACATATTTTTTGCGTTGGGCTATTGATGGCGGTAACATGGACACAAATCTTCAGCGTGCTCGTTGGTTTGGATATAGGAAAGACTATATTGATTTGTGCAAGGTGTTTACTACTGAGATGATATCAAGAGAATTCACAACGCTCTCGGAAGTTGAATCCGATTTATGGGAGCAATTCTATGCTGTACAAAATGGGGAAATGAAAATTGATGATCTGTTGATTCACGCTGAAAACACTAGACAACGCCCAACAAGGAGAAATGTCGTTAATGTTCAGACGGTATCCTTTAAAAGCAAGTGGATAAAGCAGCGCGTAGGAATATTTGACAAAATTCAAGTACAGATTAACAATGATATTGTAGATAAGTTAAAATCTGGTTTGACATTAGAGACTACAAGTGAAGGTCGAAGAGATGGTAAGGAAAGCGCACAATTCGCAATTGTAAACAAGAGCGTTTTGGCGGATTTGATAGACCAAATTCAAGCCGTTTTTAATATGGAGCCGTTTGAAAAGCGCTCTTTAAAGGAATTGCTTAAAGATGTTTTAGAAATTCCTGTTATTTTCATGAGAGGTTGTGAATCATCGGGACGCAAGCGCAGTTTTTATCAAACCAATAGAATATATGCATTGCATCAGGGTGCTGACAACAAAGACCCATCGAAGGTTGTATATCAAGGTGATAGCTTTGTGGTTGTTGATAAAAACCAAGTAAATATTCAGATTCACAAAATCATACCTATGGTGAGAGCCTCTGACAATTATGAGGAAAAAGCCGAACTTACACAATATATGTTCGCAATATACATTCCAAAGGGAAAAACATATTTTATGAGAGGAGATTTAGAATGACAAATCAAGAAATAATTGATGCTTTAACTTCATCTCCGTGTGATGATAAACTCTATCTTATTTGTAAATTGTCTGAGATTTCGGGATTGTTTGCAACAAATGCAAAATTAGCGTATTTAACGAAAAATATAGATAATCTTTCGTCTGAATCAATTGAAACCGAGTATTTATCATTTCAAACAAATGTTTACATTCATTCGGTTGAGCATGCTCCTTCATTTGAAAGCGACTCATATAACTTAATCGTTTTCAAAAAAGATGTGCATAATAATGATATTTTTTCTTTTATTGAATTATGTAAAACTCATTCGCAAAACGCAAGCGAATTGGCTTTTAAAAATTTCTTCTATTCTCTAATTTCTCTTTTTCAGTTGCCGACAGAACAGACTTTCAAAAATGCTTTAGGTCTTTACGGTGAGTTAAAATTTATGCAATATATGTTACAGCAGCATTCTAAGGATATCTCAAAAGATTGGCATAAATCCGGCAGCAGTTCTCTTTTTGACTTCACGGGGTCGCCTAATTACGAGGTTAAATCTGTACTATCGGAGGAAATGGAAGTCAATATTAAGCACTCACAAATTTTTAATGAGCACGGTTGTGTTTTGGTTGTGGTAAACTGTGAGAAGTATGATGAGGGAGAATCCATTTCCGATGTTATTCAATGGCTGGAAGACAATGCAACAGGCTTTTCGACATTAAATGCAAATATTAATTTGCAAAAAGAGCTTAAAAGAATAGCTCCTTCACAAAAATCGGATTTGCGTTTTTTCGCTATGAAGATAACAATGTTTGATTCAAATGCCATCAATCCGTTTGAGTCTCTGCCCGATAAAATTAGCAGATTGTCATATGTATATGATTTATCAGATAAATCATATTTGGAAGAATTTAATTACATTTAGGAGGACATCATATGTTTAAGACTTATAATTTATTTAATCATAGGAGCGTTGAGGATCTTGTTCCTGAAATTATATATTACTATTTGTTTAAAGGGTTGAGTTTAACTGCAATAGAAAAACGCCTATTTAATACCGAAGAATATAAGGGATGGCTTAGTAAAACATTCTTGAACTATTTCGGTATTGACACAGAAAAAGAAAACAAAGGACTATATGCAAACCGAACTCTTCCCGATGTTGTGAACGAATTATACCAAAGTTCCGATGTAAGACACATTAGAGTAGCAAAACTACTTAAAGATAAATATTTATAACTATTTGTTACCGTTTCTCGCCTCTTTCGTTATGGTATCATCTCAATCCTTTTTCGCTTCTACTGAAAAATTTGCTTGACTTTTTGCAAACTTTTCAGTATAATATAGATAGGGGTGATAATATGATATACAGAGA
>CAYSHU010000088.1:0-8816 GCA_964430965.1 uncultured Ruminococcus sp.
ACGCGAATTTATGAAAGTCTGCCAAACTCGCCGAAAAGCGGCGGGTAACGACCCAAAACAAAATAAAATTGCCGAATTTGACTACCGAATTCGGCATATTTTTTACCGCATTTGAATTATAATAATATGTACAAGCGGAGGTGGTCGGGTTGGTGGTGTATGTTGACGTTCTCGTCGTTCTGAATTTATACATAAACTATTTCCTGATCCGCGCAACCGCGATGATCACTCGCCGCGAAAGCTCTCGCAAACGGTGCGTTTTGGCAGCGCTTGTCGGGGCGCTGGGCTCGCTTGTGATTTTACTGCCCGAGCTTCCGTTCTTCGTTGTGGTGCTTTTTAAGCTCGCGCTTGGCGTGCTGATTATGCTGATAACATTCGGGAAACAAAAGCCCGCCGAGCTTGCTGTCTGCGTGCTGTTTTTCCTTATTGTGACGTTCACGTTCGGCGGAGTGATGCTGGCGCTCTGGACGTTCGCCGCGCCGCTGGGAATGGTCTGGTCGAACGGCACGGCGTACTTTAACATTCCAATAAGCGCGATCATCGCGTTTACCGCCGCGGCTTACTGCGCCGTGAGGCTCGTAAGGTTTATCGCGGACAGGCGGCTTCACTGCAATAAAATCAGCGACGTGAAAATCTCGTCGGGAGGCTTAGAGGTCGCGCTTCACGGACTTTGCGACACGGGAAACGAGCTTTGCGATATTTTCAGCGGAAAGCCAGTCATCGTCTGCCGATTTGACAGCGTAGCAGCGCTTTTGCCGCAGAACGTGCTGGATTATTTCAGCGGCAAAATCCCCGAAAACCTGCGAGTTATCCCCTGCCGAACAATTGCCGCCGAGGCGCTTATCCCGATTTTCAAGGCGGAGATTTCAATTGACGGAAAAGCCGCGGACGGGTTTGTGGGAGTAACGAAAAATCCCCTCGGCGAGGGCGTGGACTGCATTTTCAATCCAAAAATAATTTCGATATAAACGGGAGGCATTTATATGTTTAAAAAATTACTGGCGAGGCTGAAGCTTATCATCTACAGGCTTACCGCCGGGCGGACGGTAAATTACACGCACTACATAAACGGCCCGGAGCAGCTCCCCGCGCCGCTTTCCAAGGAAGAGGAGGAGGCGACGTTCCGCCTTATGGCAACCGACCACGACGCGGCGCGCGAGAAGCTCATCGTCCACAATCTGCGGCTTGTCGTGTACATCGCGAAGAAGTTTGAGAACACGGGCATCTGGCTTGAGGATTTGGTTTCAATAGGCACGGTCGGGCTTATCAAGGCGGTGAACACGTTTTCCGTTGATAAGAAGATAAAGCTCGCGACATACGCCTCGCGCTGTATCGAAAACGAGATTTTGATGTATCTTCGCAAATACTCGCAATATCGTTACGATGTTTCGATTGACGAGCCGCTGAACGTCGACTGGGACGGCAACGAGCTTCTGCTTTCTGACGTTCTCGGCACTGATAACGACTGCGTAAACGCGCATCTTGAAGAAGAAGTCGAAAAGCAGCTCCTCCACGAGGCGATAGACAGATTGCAGCCGCGCGAGAAGCAGATTATGGAAATGCGCTTCGGGCTGAACGGCAAAAAGGAGAAAACCCAAAAGGAGGTCGCGGACGAGATAGGGATTTCGCAAAGCTACATTTCAAGGCTCGAAAAGCGCATTATAAAGCACCTCCGCGAGGAGCTGGAAAAGGTGACGAACTAGAGCGCGTTCACCCCGCCGTCGGCGGGGTGAATTTTCGATATAATTAAAATTTTGCTAAATATGGTTCTTGATTTTATTCAGCGCGCCCTTTTCAAGCCTTGATACCTGCGCTTGGCTTATCCCGATTTCCTTCGCGACCTCGACCTGCGTTTTCCCGCGCAGGAATCGCAAATCCAAAATACGCTTTTCACGCTTGCCAAGCCCCGCTATCGCTTCTTTTAGGGAAATTTCGTTAAGCCAGTTCATATCGTCGTTGTGGTCGCCAAGCTGGTCGAGAACGTAAATCGTGTCGCCCGATTCGGAGAATACGGGCTCGTAAAGCGAAATCGGGTCGCTTATCGCTTCGAGAGCGACAACGACCTCCTGCCGCGGCACGCCGATATCCTTCGCGATGTCGTCGATTTTCGGCTCGCTTCCCTTTTCGGCGGTGAGCTTTTCGCGCGACTGCATCGCGCGGTACGCCAAATCCCGCATCGAACGGCTCACGCGAACGGGCGCGTTGTCGCGAAGATAACGCCGAAGCTCGCCCATAATCATCGGCACAGCATACGTAGAAAAGCGGACGTTCTGCGTTATATCGAAGTTGTCGATAGCCTTGATAAGTCCGATGCACCCGACCTGGAACAAATCGTCCGCGCGCTCTCCCCTGCCCATAAACCGCTGTATAACGCTTAAAACCAACCGCAGATTTCCGCGGATAAGCTCGTCGCGCGCCTCCATATCTCCCGCCTTGACGCGCTTTAAAAGCTCCGTTTTCTCGGATTCCTTAAGCACCTTTAAATTCGATGTATTCACGCCCGCGATCTCAACCTTGTTGTAAAACATAACCTCGACCTCCGATGTGTACAATTTTGTACAAGTAGTATTGTCGGAAATCGGGGTTGATATTCTCCAAAAAATGCCGCGTTGAAAATTTCACAATAAAATCGAAGCATCCGATATTTTGTTATTAAGAGCTTATTCAAATTTACGCTTACAACGACATTTTGACAATTATGTAAATTAAATGAAAGTTTTGTCAAAATTATTGACTTTCTTTTAATATTGTGCTATAATTGTGACAAATAACAGGTATATTTCGGAGGAGAATCTTATGAACGAAAGGGACATAGGTCTTTTGATAAAAAGGCTTACCGATAAGATCAAGACCTCCGTAGACGCTTTATTAAAGAAGCACGGTCTTACCTTTTCGCAGACCGCGGTCATCGGTTTTTTGTCCGAACACGGCTGCACCGCCACACAAAAAGAGATCGAAGAGCATATGCAAGTTTCTCACCCGACAGTTGTCGGGATCGTTTCACGGCTTGAAAAAAACGGGTTTGTATCTTGCTTTATCGATGAGAAAGATCGCCGCAATAAAATTGTCTGTTTGACCGATAAAGCCAAGAGTATTGTAAGCATTATGTCCGCCGACAAAAAGGAAATCGAGAAAAGGCTTACAAAAGGGCTGTCCGAAGCTGAGCTTGAGGAATTTCGTCGCATACTTGACATACTTTACAAGAACATTTGATGTTTATAAAATGGATCGGAAACGCGGTCTTTTCAGACCGATTCATTTTTACAATAAAATGTAGCGTGCTACATTTTGGGGATGCAGCTTGCAAAACAGCGGTTTCCCGAACATTCGGGCATAGGATCATTCGGTCGACAGAATGATCTTTGCTATATAATTCTATGAAAGGAGCGATAGATATGGTTGAAAGTATTTCGACTCAAAGCACAACGCCGCCCAAGACAATCATTTCCGTAAAGCCCGCGAAGGACGTTAAGGCTCGTGAGGTTTCCGAAAAGGAACAGCCCGCCGTTCAAAACGACGAACCTCGCAAGCGCGACAGATTTGAGCGAAGCGACGCGGCTGTAAAAGCCGAAGCCGCGGAAGAACCGAAAACCTCCGAAGCCGTTAGCGAAAAGCAAATCGCTGAGCAGACCAACAAGACGCGCAGTTTTGACAGGCTTGAGTTAAGCGACGGGTAAATCCGCGAAATCAACAGACAGCGCAAATGCCCTCGATACGTCCGCAGAAGATTATTCGTCCGATGTGAACGATTTGACTTACGACTCTTCGGAAGTTGACACCAACAAGCTGTATCAGTATACGGACAAAGAGCTGTTGGATTTTCTGCTTGACGGAAGCATTACCCAAACCGAATACAACGCGGAAGTCGCCAAAAGAGATGACTGATCGGTTCCTCCGACAAAGCTCACAAACAGGCAAGAAAATACCGTTCCGGTAAACTGTTTACCGGAACGGTTCTTTTTATTCGGATAGCGCCTTTATACTCGCTTTTACTTCCGCGAGATCAAGCGAAAACTCGCGATTGTCATCGTTTTTGACTATCAGTTTGCCGTCCTCGAACCGCACGAAATCAAAGTCATAGCCCTCGTCGTGTTCCGGATCGAAAACCTCATTTACGCATATCAAATGAGGATCGTAATTAAGCGGCTCGGAAAGATCGCCAACCATTACTTCGTATGGTCCTGCCCAATAACAGCCGCCATATGCTATCAAATTCGACTTCGGGTCGTAGTGAATATCGGTGATGATAAAGGATTCCCCGCAGTATTGATCTATGTCGTGCGGAAAGCCCTCGGGAATGTAGTGGTACACTTCCCCGCTGTCAAGCTCAAGATAGCTTATCCCGTATAAATCCACCTGAAACGGCAGGTATTTGTGTCCGTTGCTGTGATAAATCAGCCCCTTGCAAGGACTTGCGTGGTTGTAAGTGCAGCGGTAAGAAAAAACGTGCTCGCCGTTTTTAGTAAGCTCGCACACTTCCAGCATCGCTTTGCACTCGTGTTCGTCCCTGTCCGTATACGACTTGACATTCAAGGAATATCCCTCGGGAAGCTCCGTGTCCTCCTCGTCAAAAAGAAATTCTGCGCTCTCGACATAGGCGATTTTATTAATGTATTTTTCCCATTCGGGATAGACATTTTTGTAGGACTTTCCCTCGTACATTTCAAGACAGCGATAGATCCACATACAAGAAAAATCAAGCTTTATGCCGTTATCAAATGAAACAGAAACATCATACAGATTGCTTTTGCTTATCACAAAGCGCGTGATCTTCGCGCCGATAATTCTGTCCTTTATAAATTTCCCGCGCTTTTGCGTGCAGTTCTTAAACGTGAAGCCGAAGTAAGGAATTTCGCCGACAGCGAAATCGCCGCTAAACCAAACGTCGTTGGTGCTGTTATAAAAATCATTGATCACGCTGCCCGAAAAATCGAGCTTATTAAAAAAGTCAATATCAAAATCTATACTCATTCTGTTTCCGCAAGCTCCTCATTCACCGTCATATCGTCAGCGCCGACTATCTGCGACGGCACAAGCCAGTCGCCCGTCAGGCGGCAGATAAGCCGCGCGTCGATGTACGCCTGCGGCAGCGTGAGTATCGTCTGCCCCTGATAGCTCCCCGACCGCGTGAGCTCAACAACAAGCGCCACATCGGGCTTGGATTCGTCCACAAGCGCCAGCGGCAGCATAAGCGACATCGTGTCACGCTTCGGGAAGTAGGACGGGATAGCCGTCTTGTAATTCCAGCGAACGCGCTTCTGCGCGAGCTCGATCGCGTCCTTTAAGCGGTTTTGAATTCGCACAAACAGTCGATCGTTCTCGGTGATTATGCGCTTTAAACGCTCGTACAAATCGCCGCGGATAACGCGGTCGCGGCTCGCTTTAATGCGCTCCGCGATGTCGCGCGCGTCGGCGTTGTCGAAGAACTGATCGTACAAGAACTGAATAGGCAGACGCTTGATGTTGTCAATGATGATGTGCTCAAAATCCGTATGGAGCTGGTTCGCGCTGTTATAGAACAGATCCTCGTTGCGCTTGAAGTAGGACGGCGGCTCCGGCAGCGGGTTAAAGCAATCCACAAGCTGCTTTCCGAGCCCTCCCGAGGCGGCGGTGCAGAAGCCCGCATAGCGCCACTCGGTTTCACCGCCCGGGTCGTTCGGGAGAAAGCACGCGTAGATGTCATCATAATGACTATCGGCAAGCCCCGTGTTGAACGCCGCGAAGCGTTTGTCGGACGAGATTCTCACCTTGTTTTCACGCATTAAACGGCTGAACGTATACTTTATATAAAGCATCAGGATATGGTAATTTTTAACAGGAGCGTTTCTGAAATCCCACTCCTCGTCAACCGCTTTTGCCGCCAAATCTGACAAAAACGCCGACCAGTTCCCGAGAAACGCAAAGTTTTCCAGCTGCTTTCCGGGGCTGACACTTACGGAGCGCTCGCGGGCTATCGTATCGACATAATACAAAAACCACGATTTTCCCTCATAGGCGTTCGGCTTTATCGTGATTTCAACGCGCGAGCCGTCGGGCTTTAAATAGCGGCTTGAAAACACGAGCTTCGTGTCAACCGCCCGAACCGTGCCCTCCGCGCGAGCCTTCTCGAAATCGTTGGAAAGGTCACGGGTGATGCTGTCGTAAGACGCCTCAATGCCGTTGTCCCTCAAAAACTGCTCGAGAATTCCCATAGGCTTCACGGGCAGGCTGCAAAAATCCGTGAACTCGCCCGCGGGAATTCTTGAAGTAACCTCCTGCTGAACGCGCCTTGTAGGGAAAGAAGCGCGCTCCTCCGTTCTTGATTGTGCCCCCGGGACGTTCTTTATTGTCACCATTGTCTGTTGAACTCCGCCCAGCACGATATCCTCCAGCTTTAAAAACTCCAGCGCAGCAAGGAGCTCCTTCATCTTGAAGAATCCATACCTGTTGCGGTCAACTCCGCTTTTAAGCAGGCATTTGCTGATTGAAGCCATATGTATGGGCTGCTCGCACGGAAAGCTGTCGGTTAGGAGCATATAAATGCGGTTTTTGTCCTCAGGCGGGATTTCCGTATGATTTCGAGTGTAGCTTCTCGGCTCGGGGGATTCCTTTCGTTCAGTCCGCTCCGAAATAAAAATCTGCGTTTTCTCGAACGAGAAATAGAGACTCTTGCCGTGAGAGCTCAAATTCTTCGTGATAACACCGTTTACAAGAAAGCCGTCGGGACAGTAGTCAATCGGGAAAACGTATTTTTCCCCGAAGAAATTCAGCTTGCCGTCCTGCTTCGCCTCGTCGAATTTCCTGTAGATTTCCTGCTTCATAACGGTGACGGTGCAGCCGTTGTCAAGGATTTTTGTAAGCGCGTACAGCGACTGCTGCGTCATTTCAATAATGTCGTCGTTTAAAATGATGTTGTTTGTCCCGAAGAAGCTGTCAGCAGGGTGAATGACGTTCTCGTCATCGGGGGTTTTATTTTCCTCGCCGTCCTGCCATTTTTTCGTTTCAATAAATTCGTTGTTGTTGTCGCTTTGAAACTCGAACATCTCCGGGAAATCCTCCGCAAGCTCTCTGAAGCTCGCATAGCCCAGAACGTCAATCGAAAATCCGTTTGTGCAGAGCCACTGGCTGAGGCGCGATACCTTGTAAAGCCCCGGGTCGGGAAATTGCCTCAAAATACAATTATAAAGTTTGATTTTAAAATCTCGTGTCAAAATTCTATCCTTTCATTCTCCGATTGTCTAATTCAAGGTGTGTTTGTAATTTTTTGTTCTCCCCGCTTTCGGCGAGGAGAACGTATTAAAGTCGTTTCGTTTGGAAGAGTGCAGCGCCGTAGTAAAATAGATTCAATAATTATTCGGCATCGGGATTTTCCACGTAGTCCTCTAAATCCTCGATGTAATTAAAATCCTCAATGTAAACGTAATTCACCATATCAACAAGGCGATTTACATCAAAATCCTGCGCGAATTTTCCGTCGACCTCCAGCGTGTAGCCGCGCAGCTTGCTTTTGTTTTTGAAGCTGAATTTGGTGACGTTTATCCCCATTTCGCTGTAGCTGTCGACGATGCTTTTGCAGTCCGTCGCGAAGCTCCTCGGGGAATTGAAGATGCCGCCGATTTCCACGTCAACGGTAACAATATCCCCCGTCGAAAGCGCCTCAATGCCCTTTGTCTTGCCCGTGCCGTCCGGGTTGAGATTAACGTCGACCTCGAGTTTGTTAATGTCCGCGACGCTTTTCAGTTTCTCATAGCTTTTGTCGTAAATCTGCGCCGCTATCGTGCGGTTGTTGTATTCAACAACCTCCTCCTTATACTCGCCGCCGAGCTTCATACAAAGCAAGCAGCAAACCACGACCAGAAGAATGGAAATCAGCAGGCTCACAACATTCACGCGGAATCTTCCGCGCGTCACGATGACGGTTATCAGAATTTCCGCGCCGATTATGACAGCGCAAACGGGCGACATCTGGAGAAGCAGCGTGTAATTCGGCGCGGATGACGACAGCGTGAAAAACATCACAAACCCCAGGAAAATCAAGATAAGCCCGAGCGAAATGAAGCCTACGCCTTTTCTTTTTATCGAATCCGCCGCGCGCTCGGATTTGGATTTCGGGCGCTTTTTTCCTGTTTCCTCCGCCTGACGGCTCCGCTTTTCAAGAACCTCGTCCAGCGCCTTTAACAGCTTTTCGTCCTGCGCCTTTTGCAGCGCGATTTCCTTTTCGGTCTGCGCCGCCCTTAGAAGAAAGTCCTCGGCGGTTTGCTGCTCATTAACATCGGGCTCGGCAATATCGGGAGCTTCCGTTTCAACGGCAACGCCGCCCTGTTCGTTTGCGTAGTTCTCATAATTTTCGGTTAGTTCGTCCTGCGTGGTTATATTATCCTCGTTCAAAATATTTCCTCCTTTCGCAAAGTACTTTACATTTCAATTATAACACAAATCAAAGCGGCGAAGCGGCTTGAAAAACCGCCGAAGGCGGTTTTGGCTATTTTTATTATACCAAAAAATCGCAGGCTTGTCAATAAAGAAAATTTGTGTTTTTCCGCCCAAATTATAGAAAATTGCGTGGCTGAACATTACGCTCGACCACGCAATTTTTTATTTAGTAATTACTGCTTGCGATTAGAGTTCCGCAAAGTACTTGATAGTTCTTACCATCTGAGATGTGTAAGAGTTCTCGTTGTCGTACCAGGAAACTACCTGAACCTCGTAAAGGTCGTCGGAGATTTGGGAAACCATCGTCTGAGTAGCGTCAAACAGCGAGCCGTATCTCATACCGATAACGTCGGAAGAAACGATCTGGTCGGTGTTGTAGCCGAAGCTCTCGGAAGCGGCAGCCT
>CAYSHU010000089.1:0-8708 GCA_964430965.1 uncultured Ruminococcus sp.
TGCAGAATCTGCAGTACTTGTTCATTTCAAGTCTGTCGGGATCGTTTTTCTTGTTCTTCATGGTGTTGTAGTTGCGCTGCTTGCACTCCGAACACGCCAACGTAATTTTAACTCTCACTTTCGGCACCTCCTATTTTCTTGCGCCATAGCGCATTATTGCCTCCCTCGACGCCCTATTGCGATTTAACGGAGCTTTTTCGATTTTAGTTTTTTTACTTTAATATCTCAAAAGATAAAAAAACACAAAAAAATAAACCCCATTCGAGGTATTTCTATTTTACCACATTTTATACTGTTTGTCAAGTACTTTTTTAAATTTTTTTGATTTTGCGGAAGATTTTTTGCTTACGGACGCTCCCCACAGGTGAAATGAGGATTATTTATAATGAGCGTTTACCCCGCCGACGGCGGGGAAAACGCGTAAGCCAAAGCAACAAAGCAGCTTTTTAAATCGCGCGCGAAGCGTGCTCCGAAATTGTCAATTATACATTGTACATTATAAACTGTCCTCGTCCTCAAACAGAACATCCCCGAAATGCTCCTCGCTCTCGACAAAGCAGCAGCTGTTCTCGGCATAGATGACGATTACGCTTGTGCCCTTTGGCAGCCGCCTGCCGTTTGCGGAAACGGCACGGAACAGATAGCTTTTGCTGCCGCGCTTGACGGTTATCACACCGAAATTGTCCCTTGTTATCGTTTCGGTGACCTTGCCCGACAAGCCCTCGAGCTCCGCTTCGGTGGGCTCGGCATTTTTATGGAGCTTGTCGTACATTGGCGAGAAAAGAATACTTATCATAAAATTCACGAAAATCCCGCCGACCGCCGCGAGCGGAAGCGTTATCCACCCCTCGGGGATCACGATATTCATCAGGAGCCCTAAAATAGCGCCCGCGAAAATCACGATGACAAGGCGCAGCATATCCTTCGGGAAAACCGTTTGCCAGAGGGTTTTGTCGCGCTTGTTTTCAAAAAGCACTCCCGCGTCGGGGAAAAACGTTATATTAAAAAACAGCCACGCAATCAGCTGCGCAAACAAATATGCCCCCGAAAGCGCCGTTAATGCAATATAAAAAAAGCTCATTTATCGTCCTTATCAAACTTTTCTCCGTGCTTCTCCTTCAGCTCCAGCCTAACCTCATTCACACGAAGCTCCTCTGCCTCGAGAACGGTGACAATAATATCGTCCGTTTCCGCCGTGTCGCCGCTTTTCGGGATTGAGCCGAACAGCTCCAGAACCCAGCCTGCAACGGTGTTTGCCTCGCTTTCAAGCTCCAGCTCAATGTCACGGCTTTCGAGAAAGCGCCGCAGCGTGTTCAGCGAAACCTCACCGTAAACCGTGAACTCACGCTCGGACTTCATCGTCACGGGGCTTTTCACCTCGTCGCTTTCGTCCCAGATCTCCCCGACGAGCTCCTCAAGCAGATCCTCCATTGTAACAATGCCCAGCGTGCCGCCGTGCTGGTCTAAGACGACGCTCATATGGCATTTTTTCTTCTGCATCAGCCGCAGAACCTCCGAAATTTTCTGCATTGACGGAATATAAATCGTGTCCTGAACAAGCTCGCTTATCGAAAGCTCCGCGCCCTTTTCCTCATAAGCCGTGATAAAATCCTTTTCGTTGATTATACCTATTATATTATCAAGGTTTTTTTCGAACACGGGCATTCTCGAATAGCGCTCGCTCAGGAACTTCGCGCGGACCTCCTCGGCGGAGTCGTTCACGTCCACCGCCTCAACGCGGACGCGCGGCGTGATTATCTCGTCGGCGGTGATTTCGTCAAAGCGCAGCGCGCTTCGCACCAGATCGCTTTCCTGCTCTTCCAAAACGCCCTCGTCCTCTATCTCGTCGATTATCGCCATAAGCTCCTCCTCGGTGACGCTTACGGACTGCTTTTTGTTGAAGAGCTTGCTCATTGCCTTTTTCAGCAGGATAAACAACGACGAGAACGGCGTGAAAATGATCATCAGAAACGTCACGACCGCCGAAACGCCGATGCAAACGCCCTCGGCGTGGTCCTTGGCGATGCCCTTAGGCACGACCTCGCCGAAGATCAGCACGACGACAGTCACGGCAACGGTCGCGACAAGCGAGCCGTAGCGCTCCCCGACGAGCTGAATACACAAAATCGTCGAGATTGAGGACGTCGCGATGTTCACGATATTGTTGCCGATGAGAATGGTCGTCAGCGCCTTGTCGTATTTCTTGAGGATTTTAAGCGCTCTCGCCGCACCGCGCGAGCCGTTTTCCGCCATATTCTTAAGGCGTATTCGGTTGACGCTGGAAATCGCCGTTTCGGACGCGGAAAAGAACGCCGACATCGCTATCAGCACAACAATTAGCACGATATTCATCAGACTGTCTCCTTGTCCCCTTTTTTTAGCCCTTCTTTAAGCGCGTATTTCCGTATGCCCTCTACAACGCCGCCGTGGTCGCAGTCGGCGCAGACGAACCTGCATTGCCGCTTGATTTCCTCGTGCCCGTTTTCGGGGCAGAAGCTCCACTCGGCGGATTGAAGCATATCGAGGTCGTTAAAATAATCCCCGAACGCCATTGTTTCCGCACGCGTTACGCCAAGCCGCTGCTGAAGCGCGTTGAGCGCCTTTCCCTTGCTGACTCCCGCCGTCATAACGTCCATCCAGACCTCGCCCGACACCTGCACGTTCAATCTGTCGCCGAAAATCTCGTCAAACTGCGGCTTTCCGTGGTTATACGTCCCGCGCTCATCGCAGATCGCCATTTTTAAAATCGTGTCGTCTATCGCGCGGAAGTCCTCAATAACGGCGTGCTTTTTGTAGAATTTCCCGACCTCGTTGAAAAACCCGTCGGAATTTTTTAAATGGTAAACTCCGCCCGCCGCGCAGACGACAAGCTTAAAGCCGCCTATCCGCTCGCACGCGTCGAGGATTTCCTCATAAACCGCCCTATCAAGCGGCGCGGCGTGGACAAGCTCGTCGTTAAGATAAGTACACGCGCCGTTGTCGCAGATAAGCGCGATGCTTTTGCGGTATTTCTCGGGAAACAGATGCTCCGCGGCTGAATAAGTACGCCCGCTTGCGACGGCGAACGTTATCCCCCGCTCGTCGAGCTCGTCGAGCACCTCAAAAAAATCGGACGGAAGATGCTTTTCACTGTCAAGCAGTGTTCCGTCCAAATCGCTTACAATCAGCTTTATTGCCATTTTTAAATCTCCAAATCAGTTTAAAAGACCGCTTCTTTTCCTGTGCAAAATATCCTCATTATAAAGCCCGCGGTCGAAGTGGCGAATAGCGCCCGTGATGTCGTCGTAAAGCTCGTCCGAAATGTCCTCGATGTCCGCCATTTTTTCAAGCGCGGAGACAAACCTGTGGCTTAAATATTCCGTATCCTTTAAGCCCACACGCATCGCAACGCCGTCGCCCGTGTCGGCGTTTTTAAGGCAGCGGATGTCGTGGTCGAGAATTTCCAGAAGCCGCGGCAGCGCCTGCTCGCCCGTCTGGAAAATGCGGCTTCTGTAAACCGAAACGCGCCCGAGGCTCTGAATATCAAGCTTCTGCGGGAGGCTGTCAAACAGCGTCATCAGCGCGAATATATACTCCTCCAGCGAGCAGTATTTCGTCGGTAGCCCCGCCGTCAGCGTAATGCTGTCGGCGTTTGCCGCGGTGAATTTCAGCGCCGCGTCCAGAGCGGTTTTGTTCATATTCAGCGGGCAGACGTCAACGGGGTACGGCATAAGCGACGAGCAGATTTCGCGGTAAATCGCGCCTATCTCGGCGGGTCTGTAATAATCGAACGCCGAACGAAGGCGAAACGCCGCGAGTTCTCCGTCGGCGTGCTTCTGCACAAAACCCGCGACGCGCTCAAACGAGCCGCCCGCGTAGGGCAATTCAAACATAATCGGAATTTTGGTTTTTATGTGCTTTCTTAAATCATTATACGTCAGAACGATATACTTGAAATCGAAAAAATCCGAAAGCTGCAAAAACATCGGGTCAACCATTCTGAAGATGTATTCCACGCCGTCGGGAAGGCGGCGGAGCTTCATCAGCGTGCGGAAATCCAGCTCGATATATTTAACGCCCGAATCCTTCAGCGCACGGATATAATTGTAGATAAGGTCGGGGTCGGCGTTGTCGCACAATGGATACGCGCAAAGGCTGTTGTCAATTATAACCGTTTTCATTTTGAAATTCCTTTTAATTAAAATCAAGAAAGGCTTATAGCTCCATAGAACCTTGAGGTGTAATAATTCGTTGTGATATCAACCTCGCAAACGTCCATACTTGTGCTGAGGCACGCAATCATTTTGCCGTTTCCGACGAAAATCCCGCCGTAGGCCGCCTCGTCCCCGTCGTCTATTCCGAAGAATATCAAATCGCCCGGCTTCATCTCATTATAGCCGGAGAGCTTCGCGCCCATAACAGACTGCGCCTCAGTCGTCCGCGGGCAGGTTATATAGCCGTTTTCGCGAAGGACGTAGTAGATAAATCCCGAATTGTCAAACCCGTCGGGCGTCGCGCCGTTCTCAGCAAATGGCGTACCGACAAGCGCCCGCGCCATATCCGCGACCCTCTGCCCTATTCCGTCGCCTGCAGGATTTAAATCGTCGGAGGTAACAAGGCTTTCGGGCTCGGAAACTTCGGGAAAGCTTTCAATTATTGAAGCCTCCGAGGAAACCTCAACAGGCAGCGGAGTGACGGAAATGACGCTCTCGCCGCCGCTCGCGCTGCTCATAAAGCCCGTCACAAGCACGACAGTTATCACAGCAAGCAGGGACACTATCACCGTGGCGATTATCATAATGTTGTTTTTATTTTTCATGCGCTCACCTCTCGGCTATTGTAAAAATAATATATAGCTTAATTATACAATAGCCGCTTTCAAATTGCAAACGTTATATTATGCCGAAAAGTAGATTTTGTTGGGATTTTTTGAGGTTACTCGGGGTAAAATGCCGATTTTTGATTACAGCGGGAGAGTTTCGATTTTGTCGTTTACTATTGTTACATAGCATCGCGTTGCAAGCTCGGTGACCTCCAGCGTCAGGAAATTTATGATAAACTTCGCGCCCGGGAAGATTTTCCCCGTGACGTTCGCGCGGAGCGCGTCCTTGTGGATTATGTCCTCCTCCAGCTTGTCTATCAGCGTCTGAAGCTCGTTTATTCTCATCGAGTGAAACAGCTTGCTTTGCGTTTCCGCGCGGAACTGCCGCTGCTGCGCCTCGGTGAGCGAGCCGCCCTGGACGCTCTTTCGCTGCTTTAAAAACGTAAGGTTCTTTATCGCCGTTTCGAAAATGCGGACAGATTCCTTCAGATCCGCCTCCGCCTCGCGCTTTCTCGCAAACAGCACCGAGCCGTCGCCGATGTAGATTTCCGTCGGGGTGTATTTCACCGAGCCTATCGTCGCGGCGTTCACGTCGTGCATCGAGGTGACCTTGCCGCCCGAGATAACGCCGTTCGTGCCCTTTGCCGTAACAGCACCGTAGCAGAAAACATTGCAGAACGCAAACTGCTTTGAAGCGATATCGCCCTTGACAAATATCTCGGAGTTTTCGCAGAAGCCGATGTCGGCGTTGCCGTCGCACGTGAGCTTTGTGTTAATGCAGCCGCCCGCGATAACCACGTCGCCGCCCGCGGTCACTTCCCCGCCGAACACCGAGCCGTCTATCTTGACGTTTTTGCCCGCGTTTACGGAAAAGCCCTCCATTACGTTGCCCTTGATGTGAACATCGCCGAAGAAGCTGATGTTGCCGACGGACAAATCCAAATCCGTTTTTATCGTCACGGCCTCCTCAACCTGGAAGCTGCCGTTGCCGAAAACGATATGCCCGTCGCACGCCGCGACAACCTGAGTGCCGTCCAGCGTCACGAGCGTGTTTTTCCCAAGGCTTACCTTTGTGGGAATTCCGGGCTTCGCGGGGAGCTCCTTGCCGAAGATATCCGTGCCCGGCTCGCCCTCGCCAGGCAGAAAAATATCCGCAATTATCTCCTTTTTGCGAATGGGAACGATAGCGTTCAGCTCGCGGTAATTCGCCACGCCGAACTCGTTCTGATGAGGCTTGAGCTTATGCTCCTTATCAAAGCGGAAAGTAATGTAGCCGTTCGCGCCGTCCCTTGGCGGAGTGCACCGCGCGATGATAACCGGGTGGTCGTACATTTTCCCCTTTACGAGCTTTTTGCACGTCAGCTCGTCAAAGCCGTGCACAATGCCGAAATCCGCCGCCGCCTCGTGAATCATCTGCTCCGTTGCGTGCGCGCCGCCGCGCTGCGGAGGACGCAGAGTTATAACGGCGGTATGTCCGTTATCGTCGGTTTTTATATCGGCATAGGCGTCGACCCTTATTCTTTCCTCGGGATTATTCTCGCCTGCTTTAATAATCTCGTCCGCCATAATTATCCCCCCGTTCTTTTTTCGGGATTTTTCAGCCCGAATAACGTTAATATAAAAATTATAAGTCGTTTTTAGTAATATCGATAACGCCGTCCAGCGACCCTGCCACCGCGAACACGAGGCTTTTCAGCTCCTCGTCGGGCTCGGAAAGGTCCGGGATCATTATCGTTTTGCAGCCCGCCGCCGCGGCGCTTTTCACGCCGTTTGGCGAGTCCTCAAGCGCAATGCACTCCTCGGGCTTCAGCCCAAGCTGATTTGCCGCGTATATGTAGATGTCGGGCTCGGGCTTGCCGCGCTCGACCATAGTCGCGCAGACGATTTTCGAAAACCTGTCGAAAATCCCCGTTCTTGTGAGGTAGTCCCGCGTGCGCTCGTAATCCGTCGCCGTGGCGATTGCCGCGGGGATTTTCCGCTCGTTTAAGAACTCCAGCAGTTTTACCGCGCCCCTTTTAAGCTCCGGCGGCTTGTCGGCAAGATGCTCGTTCATAAGCCCCATTCTCCGTGAACGGATTTTCTGATAGTCGAACGCCTCCCCGAAAAGCCCTTGAAGGTACGGGACAGCGAAAGACCGATGCAGCGAGCGGATAGAAAGCGCGTGCTCAAGCGTCATCGGAAATCCCGCCTCGTTAGCCGCTTGTATCCAGAAGCGGATAAGGAGCTTCTCCGTATCAAGCAAAAGCCCGTCCATATCGAAAATAACCGCCTTCACCGAGCCCATAAAGCACCTCATAATCAAAATTCATACTGCCTCATTATCATTATAGCACACTCGCGCGAAAAAGTCAACAATAATCGCGGATTTTTTTAGCGTGCGCTCCAAAATTTCACAAAAAATTTTAAAAATTGCAAAAAAGGGGTTGAAATTTCCATATTGATGTGTTATAATATTTGGGTATGGTATTTAAGGTGTTTCGATGAAGCACTGATTTTTTACGGCAAACCGCCGAGAATAGCGCGGTTTTAATTCCGGAGGGAGATAAAAAATGAGCATTTTTGCGATTATAAGAGCAATTGTTTTAATTCTCGCTTGTGTATTTATAATCGTCGTGGTTTTGATGAAGGACACGAAAACGCAGATGTCGCAGCAGATTTCCGGTACGTCGTCGGACAGCTTCTATCAGAGAAACGTCGGGCGCACTAAGGACGCGATACTCAACAAGGCGACTATTGTCGCGGCGGTAATTTTCTTCGTTCTGGCGGTCGCGGTAAACCTTATCAACGTTTACGGCAAGGACATCTTCAGCTCGAACAACGAAAGCGCCACAAGCAATAACGCGGCGGCGGTTACGTCCACAGCGGAATCCTCCGAGCCCGAGACCTCGGACAGCGAAACGTCGGAGGAGGCAAGCGCGGCTGATGAAGCCTCCGAAGCCACAAGCGCCGAAACGGAGTCTGCACCCGTTGACGAACGATAAAACAAACCGACAGGCTCCTTGCCTGTCTTTTGTTTATTTTAAAAGACAAGGATTTTTGAATAGAGTAAAGGAAGAATAAGAATGAACAAACAAAAAACAAATATACTCGCGGCGCTTTACAGATCGGGCGACGGCGGGCTTTCGGAGAAGGAGCTTGCAAAGGCGCTGGGGCTTACGAAAAAGAACGAGAAGAAGCTCTCGGACGATTTGGCGGGAATGAAGAAGTTCGGCGACGTGACAAACAAAAAGGGCGTTTGGCGGCTTAAGGACGTGAAGAATTATTTCGAGGCGACGATAACGCGCGTTACGCCGCGCTCCGGCTTTATGCTCGACGAGAAAGCCGAAACGCCCGTGGAGTTTTTCGTGCGCGGACGCGATATGAAGGGCGCTATCCCTGGGGATTTGGTGCTCGCGATGAAAACCGCCGACGCGGCGGACGGACGAAGCCCCGAGGCGACGGTGCTTGCAATCCTTGCCGAGAGCGACAGCCTGCTTACGGGAGTAATCATCGCGGAAAAAAATCGGCTTATGGTAATGCCCGACAAGCTGTGCGACGAACCGCTTGTCATCGCAAAGGCGGGCACTAAGCCGCTCAAGGTCGGGGATAAGGTCGCGTTTTCAATTAAAAAACGCGGCGAGCGGCATTTCGACCACACGGTGGCAATCGCGGATTCGTTCGGCTCGGCGGAGGACGCGAAGTCCAGCGCGGAGGCGTATATGCTCGTAAACGGGCTTCACACCGAGTTCCCCGATGATGTTTTGTTCGAGGCTTCCAAGCTAGATTTGGACGAGCCCGACGCGGACGAGGTCGCGCGGAGACTTGATCTGCGCGGCGAGCCGATTTTCACGATAGACGGCGCGGACACAAAGGGCGGCCCAGAAGGTGACCCTTGGTGCGGAGATCCACGCAAATTTCGGTCACATTA
>CAYSHU010000090.1:0-8680 GCA_964430965.1 uncultured Ruminococcus sp.
GAACGCCCGCTTTTTGTCGGATTTTTGTCTTCCCCCGCCCCCGAAGGGGTGTCCCTTTGCACCCACGACGCATAATAACGACTTAATATTATCGGAAGTCGAGTTCAACGCCCATACCGACTTGCTTGTGCCGCCTAAATGTCGTCTTTTTCATAAATAATATATAAAAAATTCCTCACTATATATTATAACACATAATCGCGACATAATCAAGAGAGAATTTGTGGTGTAACTATCACAAAACGCTTTTTGCGAATTTGTGAAATATTCATAAAATTTTCGGAAACCGTGATAATAATTTCTCCAAAGTGTTTACATCTGGATTTTTTTGTGATATAATATTTAAAAGGCTCTTTATATAATTTTTGATATATAATTTTGAGCGGAAATGGGGAGTAAATTAAATGAAAGTCAAAACGATGATAGCCATCGCCGCTATTTGCTTTGCAATCATTCCTATGATAGCTTTGGGAGTGCTTACAAACATAATGGTAAGAAACGACGGCAGCGCCATGTACGAGCAGGAGCTTAACAATATGGCGGCGGCGCAGACGAATACGCTCAACGCCCTTCAAACCAAGGTCCATTCCGATCTTAATACGCTGGCGGCTCTTCCCGCGATCAGCGATTTCGGAAAATCGGGCTCGTTTTCGGAGAATAACGAAGCAGCCGCAAACGACGCTGTCAACAGATATGTCACAGACAATCCCGTTGTCGGCTCGGTGGCTCTTGTAAACGCTTCGGGCAAAATAGTCGCGGGCGAGAACAAGGGGCAGGATTTCCCGAACTTTGTTCAATACAGCGATTATAACGACGAGGTTCTCTACTTCGACGAGGTAGCAAACGCGGCAGGCAGCGGAGCTTCTATGTTCATCAAGAAGAAGTTGGGACAGGCAACGCTGTTTATTTCCTACAATCTCGGCAGCGACAACTCTATTCTCGCGAGATTTACGTCCGCTGTTACGTTCTACAGCCAGGGCAACATTATAGTTATCGACAGCCGCAGCGTCTGGTCTTCGGGTGTTACGATAAACAACAACCTCGCGGAAATGTATTCCGCGGACGTGGCGGCTAAGGTTTCGTCTGTTCCCGCAAACGGCAACAGCGGCTTGTTCGATTTTGACGGCGTTGACGGCGATACCAGAGGCGTGCTTGTCAAGGCGGACGGCGACGGCGGTCTTGCGGCGCTGGCTTATTGCCCTGCAAACAGAACGGGCTTCTACGCAAGCAAATCGTTTACGCCTATCGTAACCTTTGGGATTCTGCTTGCGGCAGTAAGCATTGTTGCGGCGATTATGTCTTCCAAGATGATTACAAAGCCCCTCGGCACCATTGAGGATACGCTCGCGAAAATCCTCCGCGGCGACCACGAGGCGCGTATCGGCGCGATTTCGACGAACGAATACGGGCAGATGTCCCGTGCGTTCAATAACATCGTTGACGAAATCGTTGTCAGCGAGGACAGATACAAGGTTATTTCCGATATGTCGGACAACATAATTTTCGAGTGGAACTTCAAGACAAACGAGGTTATGTTCTCCAGCAACTTTAATAAGAAGTTCAGCTATCGTCCGCCGTCGGACCACTTCGGCGACAGCTTCCTTATGAAGGCTAAGGTTCACCCCGAGGATGCGGACAGATACAGAAGCGACCTTGACCGCCTTGAAAAGGGCACAAACTTCGAGAACAACGAGTATCGTATCAAGAACATCTACGGCGACTTTATCTGGATTCTTATCAGAACTGCGACGCTTAAGGACGCCGAAGGCAGAGCGCTTAAGGCTGTCGGAGTTATGGTAGATATCGACCGCGCGAAGAAGTCCGAGGCGAAGCTCACCGCGCAGGCTAGCTTCGATGCGCTTACCGAGCTGTACAACCGTGAAACGATTGAAAGCCAGATCGACAACGAGATTTCGCTCTCCGAAATGCGCCAGGCGGAAATGGCGGTGCTGTTTATCGACGTGGACGACTTCAAGCACTTCAACGACGACTACTCTCATGCGACGGGCGACCAGGTGCTCAAGTTCCTCGCGAACACGATAAAAGAATCCGTGGACGGCATCGGCTTTGCGGGACGCTACGGCGGCGACGAGTTTATCGCGATGATCCGCAACACGGATGCCAACGACCCCGCGGTCATCTCGCAGAGGCTTATCGACAGGCTTGCAGAGGGCTTTGAAGCGGACATCGGCGAGCGCCTCTCCGTAAGCGTTTCGATAGGTATCGCGGTTATCAAGGACGACTACAACACGCGCGTTGAGTACCTCATCGGTAAGGCCGACGACGCGATGTACTCCGTTAAAAAGAGCGGAAAGTCGGGCTACGCATTCATTTAGAGGTAAGGATTTCAGAGGTAAGAAGTTAGAACGGCTCCCTTTCGGGAGCCGTTTTTATTTGTTGAGAGTCACTTTCTTTTTTACCTTATCTCCGAGCCTTGACGCGTACAGGTTTTGGTATTCCTCAAACGTCACGGGCTTTCCCGATGTGAGGATTTCCAAATCCGTTGCGAAGACCCTCGCGGTGAAGCCCGCGCTTGTCATACCGTTGTTGAGGTAAAAGCGGCGGCGTTTTTCGCGCGCCTCAAGATTATCGCACGGGACGTTCACCGCCTCGATTTCGAGAATGAAGCGGCTTTCGGAGTAGCGCTCAATCAGCGTTTTCAGCGCCGCCGAGCCTATCCCGCGCCCGCGCAGCTTTTCCTCCACGGCAAAATAGCTCAGCATCACGATGTCCGCTTCTTTAGCCGTCGCGATAAGCGCAAACCCCGCGAACTCGCCGTCGCCATTATCATAATTTATCGCGAACAGTTCCGCGTCGCCCTTTTTGATTTGCCGCGGCACAACGGAAAACGGCTTGCGCTCGTCCCGCGGAAACGCCGCGCGGTAGAGCTTTTTTATTCGGCGCAAATCGCCTTTGTCGGGAGTTTTCAGCATCATAACGCGACCTCTTTCAATTCTCCGGGAAAGCCCAAAAGTCTGCAAGCGTTTCTCCCCGCCGAAGGCGGGGAGAAACGCTAAAAGTATTATATCACAAATCCCACAAATTGTCAAGGAGTTTTTGTTTAGATTTCACAAACTTCACTTTCGGCTATTGACATACGGCGTACTATGTTATATAATTGTACTAGTTAGAATAGTGCAAACATATCGCAATAAAAGGGGTGACATTTTTGTGATAAGTATAGACGTAACCGGCAGAGTTCCGATCTACGAGCAAATTTTCCGCGCGGTGTGCAGCGACATTTCCCGCGGGGTGCTGAAGGAAAACGACCAGATACCGCCGTCGCGGGCGCTGGCGCAGCAGCTCGGGCTCAACCCGAACACCGTTTCCAAAGCCTACCAGATGCTGGAGCGCGACGGAATAATCTACACCGTCGCGGGCAAGGGTAGCTTTGTGGCTCAACAAAGCGGCAAGGCGGACACGGCGCTGACAAAGGACTTCGAGGAAAAGGCTCGCGAGCTGCTCAAGGCGGGCGTTTCGCTGAACACGCTTATCGGCATAGTTCAGCGCGCGAGCGATTTTTGAATAAAGAGGTGATTACAGATGATTGAAATAACAAACGCCAGTATGGTGTTCGCCAAAAAGGGCCTGGGAAAGGTCGAAGAGGGCAGCGGTTTCAAGGCGCTGGACAACATTTCAATTACGATCCCCGACGGCTGCATTTACGGCTTTCTCGGCTCGAACGGCGCGGGCAAATCTACGCTGCTGCGAATGATGTGCGGAGTTTACCGCACAGAGCAGGGGAGCGTAAAGATCGACGGCGAGGACGCGTTCGACAATCCCGTCGCGAAAAGCAAGATTTTCTTTGTGAACGACGAAACAGTTCAGTTCACGAAATTCACGCTTGATAGCTTGGCGAAGTTCTACGCGAGCTATTACGACAACTTCTCGTTTGAGGTTTACAACAGGCTCGTCGCGCAGCTTCAGCTCCCGAAAAACAAGCGCATGAGCGAGTTCTCTAAGGGAATGAAGCGCCAGGCGGTCGTTATCATCGGGCTTTCCTGCAACACGAAATATCTTCTGCTGGACGAGGCGTTCGACGGGCTCGACCCCGCGATGCGCAAATTCATCAAGCAGATTATCGTAAACGAGCTTATCGACAGGCAGGCGACAATGGTCGTGTCCTCGCACAATATCGTGGAGATAAACGAGCTCTGCGACCGCGCGATGCTGATACATCAAGGGCAGATGATCTTCGCGGACGAGATAGACAACATCAAGAGCGGCTTCGGCAAGGTGCAGCTCGCGAGAAGAAGCGGCGCAGTAACTCCCGAGGAGCTGAAAAACGGCGGGCTTGAGGTTATGCAGTATTCCGTAATGGGCTCCGTCGCGCAGGCTGTCGTCCGCGGCACGGAAGCGGAGATCACCGAAAAGATGAGCAAATTCAACTGCGAGATAAGCGAGTTTATCCCGCTGACGCTTGAAGAAATATTTATTTACGAATTGGAGGCGAGAGGATATGGAGCAAGTATCATCAACCCCGCAGGCTAACCTTAACGAAACAAAACCGAGCGGCGCGAACAGCAATTACAAAATAACGTTCCGTAAAATCGCCAAAGCCGCGGAGGCGGAGCTGCGCGTTCACAAAAAGATCGCGATAATCTCCTACGTGCTTTTCGGCGTTTCGACGCTGCTGTTTATGTTCAACGCGCATTTTTACGTGTACAACGTACATCCCGCGGAGTTCAGCCCCTCGGGCTGGGGCGCGGTGTTCGGCAGTATGGGCGTTATCGTCGGATTTTTCGCGGCGCTGAACGTTTTCCGCGATGTAAACAACCAGCAGCTCTGCGACGTGACAATGGCTCTGCCGATAAAGGCGACCGAACGCTTTTTCTCGAAGCTCCTCGCGCTGTTCTATCTGCAAGTGGGTCCGCTGCTTGTCGCGACGCTTATCGGCAACGGCGTTGCAATTCTCTTCGGAAGAATGAGATACGGCGACCTCGACCCCGAAGTTGTGGATGCTTTTGTGCTGATACTCCTTATCGGACTTACGTCGAGCCTGTTTATAATGTCGATTGCGGTGCTTTGCGCGTGCTGCAGCGGCGCGAAAGCTGAAAGCGCGTACTTCTCGCTGATCATGATGTTCATCATCAACGCCCTGCCGCTAACCTACGTCGTGAGCATCCTCGGCAACGTTTCGGGCTTTACGAACGGCTGGTACTACTCCGACGGCGGCGCGATTGACGTGAAGTTCTGGGGCTTTTTGCCGCTGTTCAACGACTACGACGACATGGGCGACTTCGTTTTCCACAACGTTGTCGGCATCGCAATTTCGCTTATCGTGATGTTCCTGTCGCTGTTCATCTACAAAAAGCGCGACGCGAAAACCGTCGGCACGCCGATAGCGAGCCGCCTGTTCTTCGAGATTTTCCTCGTGCTCGGCTGCTTCACTATCTTCTCGTTCTTCGTGTTCTCCGAGGCGGCTTGGTGGGGCGTGCTCATTGCGGGTGTTATCTATATCATCATCAACATTATCGTCAGCCGCGCGAAGATAAACGTAATGTCGTTTGTCAAGTGGATCGTAAAATACGCCGTAACGACGGTGGTGTTTATAGCGTTTATGGTCGTGACGGTAAAGACGGGCGGCTTTGGGCAGATTTACTCCCGCCCCTCCGCGGAATACCTCGACCGCGCACAATATAATATAACTGTCTACTCCTACCAGACACACGACAGCACGCATATCTCCACCGACGTGCTTACCGCCGAGCAGGCAAATCAGATTATGGAGATAACGAAAAAGCATATGGTCAAGGGCTTTAACGATATATCCGTTGCGGGTATGCTCACCGATTTTATAAACTACCGCTACAACAAATCAAGCGTGCAGGTAATGGCGCGCTCCGACAAGGAATTCCGCGACCGCCCCGCTTTCGGGAGGAGGCATTTCAGGGAGTACACGGTACACGTGAAGAATTCCGACTATTCGTACAGAGCTTATTCTCTCTACTACAACCAGTCACTCCCGTCAAGCTCCGCGGAGGCAGCCGCAATGGTCGACGAGCTGAAAGCGCTCGATTTTGTAAGCTACGAGGTCTACAAGAACGGCAAGACTATTGAGTCGAAGTACGTTAATAACGACCCTATTGATTATACGCCCATGACGGACGACGGACAGTATATCGAGTACTATTGATGATTAAGGCAAGCCAAACCAACCGCTTGATCAATCACTCTCAAATAAATCCAAAGCAAACATTCTCTCAAAATCAAAGCAGCCTTAATATAAAACACCGCCCCGATTATTCGGGGCGGTGTTCTTTCGCCAAAAGAGGCAAGAGCCGCGTTTAGTTCTTGCCTCTTAAATATCTTGCTTCTTGACGCAGCTTAATAAGTTTCTTCAACGTCCTTATTGGGCATATTCTTTCTGATGCACTCAAACGGTAAATACTGTCGGGGAACCTTATGCCCGAACCTCGGGTAAATATAGTCGTAGTGAACGATTCCGTAGGACGTGAGAATATCTACCTTATAGCCGTAGGAGCGCCCGAGCAGCTTTGTGTGCTTGTAGTCCACGGAGAGCACGTCCTTATACAAAATCTGCTCGCCGCCCTTGCCTTTAATCGTGATGAAGAACCCACGTCCGTCCGCGCGGTATTCGTAAAGGTCGCCGTGGGTTTTCGTTATCGCGGTGTACGCTGCAAAAAACTCCACAAGGACAAATCCTATGGTAATTAACCACCAAAACGGCGCAAGGAGTAAACCTACCACGCTTCTCGCAAGAAGAAGCAGAAGCCCCGCAAGTATCCCGCCGACAATCACAACCGCCCCCAGCGTGAAAACCAGCAGCTTCCAGAACGGCGGTTTTACGTAAAACGAGCCCTGCGACTGCGTCTGCTCGATCGGGAACTCTCGTCCGTCCGTGCCGACGTAGGTGTTGACGGGTCTTGCGCTTTCACCTACCGACGGCATATCGGAGCCCTCGTTCAGCAACGCGTTCGCGCGTGCTATCGCTTGGCTCGCGAGGTCGGTATTCTTCGAGAGCGTCGGCATATTCGACGTTTCCCCAAGCAGCTGCGACATTCTGTCCATAGCGCTCACTCCGCCGCCGCTTGCTTTCTCGATTTCCGCGCGGGAGATAGCCTTGTTGTCCGCGCGGGCGGTGTTGATATACGTGGGAGTTGAACGTTTTTCGTTGCGAATCCGCACGCGCTCCTCAATGATATAAAACGGCGTTGCCTGCGGGGAAATATATCCGTCCGAGCAGACGGAGAACTTTTGCTCAACGCCCTTTACCTTAATCGTCACGTCATACCCGCGCACTTTTCCGAACGCGTTGCGCGGCTCGAAATGCACGGTTGAAACCTCGTCGTAGCGGATTACGTGCAAATCTCCGCCGATTGTCGTCGTGAAAGTTTCGTCGTTGGCGACATAAGTGCACTTAAAGCCCTTTTTGACCGCGCGTATTCCCACGCCGAAAACCAGAATAAGAATAATTAGGAAAATCCCAAACGCTATCGCGCTTCCGACAAGCACGAACGTTGCCGATGCCTCCTGCCGCATTTTGTTTTCCGTGTTTAAGGCGTTAATCGCGAAGAACAGCGCCAGGCCCGCCACAACGGCAACTCCCACAAGCACGGCTATTAAAAAGCCCTCCGTCTTGTGCGGCGTGTAATATTCTCCGCTCATACTAAACCCGAAGCGCCCTCTGTCCGCGGGATTTGTGTAGTTTTTATCCTGCAATAGTTCCACCTCCGTGTAGTTTAATAGAGAATAGTTGTTAGTAGTTGGTTGTCCCGCCATTTCTCCTTATACTTATTTAAATTATAACACAAATAAAGCGGCGAATCCGCCAAGCCGCGAAGCGGCTTGAAAAACCGCCAAAGGCGATTTTCGCCTGTTTTTATTATATCACAAATAAAAATCCCTGTCAATACACATCTCCAAAAAAATCTCACAATTCAAGTAAAAAACCGTGATTTTCACTATTGAACAAACCGCCCAAACGTTCTATAATATATTTGGTAATTATTGAGATTAGGGAGTGGAGATTTTTGGAATCCTACGAATATTTCAAGGACTTGGCTATTATTCTGATAGCCGCCAAGCTGATGGGCTTGGGCGCTAAAAAGCTGAAAGCGCCGCAGGTCGTCGGGCAGATCGCGGCGGGCGTGCTGATAGGCCCCAGCGTGCTGGGCTGGGTTGGGCAGTCGGATTTTATCCTCGTTATGGCGGAGGTCGGCGTGGTGCTGCTGATGTTTTCGGCGGGGCTGGAAACAAATCTCCGCGATTTAGTCAAGACGGGTCCCGTCGCGCTTTCTATCGCCTGCGCGGGAGTTTTGGTGCCGCTCGTTTCGGGGTGGGCGCTTTACGGGTGCTTTTTCGGGTTCGCGCCGTTCGGCTCGGACGAGTTCTTCCGAGGCGTTTTCATCGGCACGATCATGACGGCGACCTCGGTCAGCATCACGGTGCAGGCGCTTCGGGAGCTTGGGCATCTTAAGGGCAAGATTGGCACGGTGATCGTTTCCTCCGCGATTATAGACGACGTTATCGGGATAATCGTGCTGACGTTCGTAATCGGCTTCAGATCCGCAGACGCGAAGCCGCTGGAGGTCGTTATCAAAACGCTGCTGTTTATCGTATTCAGCGTGGCGGTCGGCTTTGGTATCTACCTGCTGTTCAAATTCCTTGATAAACGCTCGTTCCACCACCGCAGGATCCCGATCTTCGGGCTGGCGCT
>CAYSHU010000091.1:0-8576 GCA_964430965.1 uncultured Ruminococcus sp.
TGTAAAAAATTTTCAAAAATTAAAGCCAATCTTCAAAGCAATTTTTCACCGTATATTTGCCTTGAAGCTCCTCTTGAAGCCTTTTCCCGGCAACAGCCGCCCTGCATTTGAAAGCCTCTTTCTGCTCTTTCGTCCAACCCTTGGACGAACCCGGGTCATCCCAATCAATTTGACCGGCATATTCACCGATTAAAGCGTGCAATTCGTTCAGCAGATCAGGTGTTATCGGCAAAGTATCTGCTTCAATACCGCCGCTTTCATTCCACAAGCAGCAGCCATAATCAAACCAGAATTCCAGCTTTGGCAGTTCCATTATTGTTGCACCTCCGTAATTTAAATATGCCCTCTATGCCAGATATTGTCATAGTCGCTTATCCAGTTATGCGCGTCGACAAACCACTTTTCTTCCTGTTTTATCAGCGTGAATTTGCTCGCGCAGCTCCTGCCGAAGCGCTTGTACTGCACCTCGATTGTTGCCTTTCTCGGAGCCTTCATCTCGAAAATGAGCGTCCGCTCGCCGATCTCGGCGGGCGGGTTTTCTTCCACCCAGATGTACTTTATGCTTGTGCCGAACGTATTTCCGTAGCCTTTATCAAGCAGCTTCTGGGTGCATTTATCCCGCACAATCCGCTCGTATTCGTCGTGGAAATCGCTCCACATCCATTTGTATTCATCGGAGATTTGATCGCGGTTAAGCCCGGGAGTTTTTTTCTCGATAAGGGAGTTGCGCTGACCGATCTTGATCTCAAGCGCGCTTAGCTCGCGGAGCATATCGAAAAGGAAGCCGCAAAGCTCGGCTTGCATATCCTTGAATTTGTCGGCGGCGTTGTTGATGATTTCTATATCCACTAATCCACCTCAATCAAAGTCGATGTAAATGAAATGCTTGCCGCAATGCAGACACCTAAAAAGATACCCGTTGTCGAGCTTCAAATGCTCCTTCGCGTCCTCGAAATCAACGCCGCAGATGTCCTCTCGGTAGGTTTCCTCGATCTCGGCGGCAAGTCCGTCCGCTTCGAGCTCGTCCCAAGTCGGATAGCCGAGGAACGCGCAGTAGTCGTCGCAATGCGCAATCCAGTACTCCTGCTGCCAGCCGCAATAGCCGGGCGTTTTGTGAATAAGCTCGTCGAGCTTCGCGGGGTCGCTTACCTTGTCCGTGCTTGCGCTGTCCTGGAACTCGCCGTCAAACTTCTCGGCAGCCGCGCCGCTTGAGATACACTCGGGGCAAAGATACTCCACCTCCGCGGTCGAATAAAACGGGTTTATGTAGTAAACGTCCGTCTGCTTGCCGCAGCAGTCGCAGGTGACGGTTTCGCCGTTCTCAAACGCGCCCGTTTCAAGCGGGTCGGGGTGGTATTTGAAATTGTATTCGCTCATATTATCCTCCAAATCATCTGATACTGTCGGAATACCAGCCGCTCTCGTCCTCAAAGCCATAGTAGACTTCGCTAAGCACCCATTTGCCGTCAACGTCCTTGAAAACGAACTTGTGCTTTTCATCGATCCCGTCGTGATAATGCGTTTCAACAACGGCTTTTTTGGCGGACTTCATTATGAAATTCACCTTGCAATCACCGTCGATATAGCCGTATTTCTGCGGGCTTCCGAAATCGCCGCCGCAATTCTTCGATAGATTTTCCGCGCAGTGCGGCTTTACAAGCTCGACTAAACGTTCCTCATATTCCGCCCAGAGCTCTTTGTCCTCGGCAGTAAATTCGTGTTCCTTGCCTTGCTGTTTCTTTTTCTCGTCAAGCTCTTCATTGCGTTCGTAAATTTCCTTTTCAAGCGCGTTAATCTTCCTCAACAGCTCGAACAGCAGCTCGCATATCTCCGCTTGCTTGTCCTTGAACTTCTCGCTTGCCTCGTTAATCAATTCCATAATAACGCCCTTACTTGTTCTTGTTGACGATGCGGCTCTCGAACTTGCCCGTTTCCAAATCAATGTAGCGCGTAAAAAGCGACACCTTGTTGTCCGCGTTGAGGTTGTTCCAAACGAAATCTGTGAACTCGTCGAGCGTCATATCGGGAATAGCAACGTCCTTCGGCTCTCCCTCGAAGCTCGGCAGTCTGCCGTTTGCCTCGTCGCCCGCGTAGGTGTGGATAAAGCTGCCAACGCCGTCGAGCGGGTTTGAGTACGCGAACGTATAGCGCCGCGTGGACTTATCGTCGCCGTTCGCGGATTTTAAAATCGACATCGCGTAGTTCATTCCGCCGTTTTCGAGATGTACAATTCCCGAAATTCGGGGAGTGAAATTCGGCGCGTCGTCCTCGAATGTCCGTGTGCGGAGCGACTCCTCAAACGTCATCTGCTTGTCCATAAGCTCGTAGATCGTGTCGGTCTGGTCGCCGTTTGTGACGATTGTCTTGTTTCCGAGAACGCGCACGGGCGCGTAGATTATCAAATGCGGGTCGGTCATTTTGCTCTCGTCAAACGCCTGCGTGCGAATTCCGTCGCCGTCCTCGATAAATACGCGGTTGCGGCTGTTTTCGCTGCGCCCCATAATAAAGTACGCGATAACGGCGTGCTTCGCCGTCTTGCCGATGACAATTCCTCTGCCGTGGTAAGCGAGGGAATTCAGTTCCTTGTCAAGTGCTATCATTGTCTGTTCCTCCTGTAAATTTATAATAGAATGTGTTTGGAAAGAGCCTGTAAAGCTCCTTTATCTCGTCCTCGGTTTTGTAGGTAACTCCCTTGTAGGTTATCTCGCAGTCCTTGAACGCCTCGGCTTCGTCGCGTGAGAGGTCGGTGAACGCCATATCCTCGAGCGTCGTCAGGCTGTCGGGGAGCGCGATTTTCTTCAGCGATTTGCAGCCGTCGAAAACCAGCGCGCCGAGCTCCTCCACGCCCTCGGGAATAACGATTTCCGTAAGCGCCGCGCACGAATTGAACGCGCCGTCGTTAATTATCCGAACGCTCGGCGGGAGCGTAATTTTCGTTATCTCCTTTTGGAACGCAAACGCGTAATCGCCGATTTCCGTCACACCGTCGGGCACGGTGATTTCCTTCGCGCCTTTCCAACAATCGCGGACGACGTTGTTGTAAATCAGCAAATCGTTCTGGTAAAACTGCCTGTAAAGTTCGTCGTCGTATCGGGAATAATTCCTGCCGTTGTGAACTATCACAATATCTTTCGGGCACCAGACGAACGCGTCTTGATTTAATCCGACAAGCGAGATTGGGAGTATTATTTCGGTGAGGCTCGTAGTGCGGAACGCTTCGCCGATGTACTCCACGCCCTCAGGGATTTCGAGAGCTTTCAGCGCTGTACAGCCTTCAAACGCGTCGTCCTCGATAATCTTGATATTGCTCCCCATTCGCACCTGCTCCAGCGACTTCTCCCACGCGAGAAGATAATTGTCCAGCACCGTCACGTTGTCCTCGATATACACCTTTTCGAGTGCGTACTCGCCGGTTATCAACGTATTGTCGCACGGAATGTTCAAGTACTTCGCAGTGCAATGACTAATCCGCGCTTCTTGAAGCGTTGTCGGCAGGATTATCTCCTCGACCTCAAGCTCCGTAAACCGCACTTCAGCAACAGGCTTGCCGTCAATCGTTTCGGGAACGCGCACGGCGTTTCCCGTGCCGTTGTAGCCCGTGACCTTTATGCCGCCGCTTTCCTCATTCTCCCCGGTTTCCTCGTTGAACTCATAAAGCAAATCATACTCAAGCTCCGCGGCGGGCGTTTCGGGTATTTCGGGCAGAACCTCCCATATCGTCAAGTCCTTGTCGGGAGTTTTGGCAATCTGCATTACGCGCCCCGGGGTCTGATCCTCAACGGGCCTGTTGTCGGGCACGTTTTCCTTTTTGCACGCCGAAAGCGTCAGGGCTATCGCTAAACTCGCGAAAATTGCGGTGATTTTCTTCTTCATTATAATCTCCCAAGATAAACGGTTGTGCTGCATTTTATAGCGGCTTTGCCGCCGCTCTCGAATTCCGAGAACGCCTCGTGAAGCGCCTCGACAAACCGCTCGTAATTCGGCTGACTCGGCTTTATCGCATAGGAGCGCGACAGCGTTTCGCCGATAAAGCTTTCCCTGTCGAAAACGCGCTCGCCGGGGAACTCCACGACCTCAAGCTCGCTGAAATAGCCGCCGCGCAGGAACCTGTCGCCCTCCTCCGCGGAGCGCTTGCCCGCGTGTCCTTGATTGATTATCAGATCAAGGCAGAACCTGTTGCAAACCTCCATTTGCCGCTTGCCTAAGCCCTCATCGTTATTTGTGCTGAACCAGATAACGGCAAGCCTGCCGCCCTCGGTGAGAATTCGGCGGCACTCGATTTTGAAGCGTTCCGCGTCAAACCAGTGGAACGCCTGCGCCGCCGTAACCAGCCCGAACGAGTGCTCCGCAAGCCCCGTGTCCTCGGCGGGCGCGTTCACGACCGTAATTCCCGCGATCTCGGAGAGCCTTTCGCGCATATCGGCGTTGGGCTCAACGGCGGTGACGCTCCACGGCTTTTTTAAAAGACACCGCGTGAATTTCCCCGTCCCCGCGCCGATGTCGGCGACCGCCTCGCAGCGCGCGTTGTCGTACAGGAAATCAATAAGCGCGTCGGGGTAGGACGGGCGGAATTTTTCGTAGAGATCCGCCTTGCCGGTGAATTTTTGTTCGTTCATATTATCTCCTAAAATCTACCCAGATAACACGCCGTCGTATATTTTATCGTCACAAAACCACCGCTTTCGTACCTTGCAAAAGCGTTCCTAAGCTCGCCGACAAATCGCCCAAAATCCTCATTGTCCTCGCCTATCGCGTAGGAGCGCGAGAGCGTGTCACCGATAAACGTCTGTTCGTCCACCTCAAAATTATTTTCGGCGGCGAAGGACATCATCTCGGAGAAGTACTCGTTTTTCAGAAACGCGGTGCCCTCCTCATTCGTCCGCTTTCCGACGTGTCCCGAATGGCACGTGCCGCAGTACCGCTGACATATACCGTCGCGCACCCTTGAAATCTCGCACCCGTCTAAATTGCGTTCGTTGAAAACAATCGCGAGCTGCCCGTTATCGTTCAGAATACGCTTACATTCCGCCTTGAACGCGTCCTCGTCAAACCAGTGGAACGCCTGCGCCGCCGTAACCAGCCCGAACGAGTGTTCCGCAAGCCCCGTGTCCTCAGCGGGCGCGTTCACGATTTTCAGCCCCGCGATTTCGGAGAGCTTCCCGCGCATATCGGCGTTCGGCTCAACCGCGGTCACGCTCCACGGCTTTGTGAGCAGGCACCGCGTGAACTTCCCCGTGCCCGCGCCGATGTCCGCAACGGCTTTGCACCGCGCATTGTCGTAGAGGAAATCTATCAGCTCGTCGGGATAGGACGGGCGGAATTTTTCGTACAAGTCCGCTTTGCCCGTGAATTTCTGTTCGTTCATTTTTTGTTCTTCCAAATCTCTCTTAATGACAATATCCAAGCGGGCGGGTTGTCATCTTCTTCGAACAAATCCAGCACACCATTAGAATACCACGCAAACGGATTGAACCCATTTTCGTTATCCCAAAAAATAGCCTTGTCGCAATATGGCAGCACCTTTAACAAATCATCAAATCTCTTGTCGAAACGACGTTTAACATCTGCTTCGGGAATATCGTGACCGCCTTTGTTCACACGGTTTCTTATTCGTGATAGGCTTTCCTCAACAGAGCTAACCGCGATGTAATAGAGAAAAATTTCATATCCCTTTTCGCGTGCCTCAAGGATTGTTTTAAGCGTTTTTTGACCGGAAAGCGTAGTTTCTTGTGTGAAATTCAGTCCTTTTTCCAAACAGTCGTTTATTAAACGAACAGCTTCTTTACCGCCTTTGAGCTTGTCGCCGCCAAATTGAGCGGTGATTTTATCGGTGTCTATAACAACTCCAAAATCCTCATCTCTTCCCTTTAATGCACCGTAAATACTGCTCTTCCCCACACCGTTCACGCCGCCGATTATCGTATATTTTTTCATATATCCCTCGCGTAATTCCACTTCTTTTTAAGCAGCTTCTCGTTCCACGGGCTTACGCCGCGGAATTCCCCGACGTAAACGGGCGTGTCGCCGTGCAGCGCTATTTCCATGACCTCGTCGGGCACGGGCGAAAGGCAGAGCTTCAAACTGAACGCAATCGGGCACTCCTCCTCGACAACGTAGGTGTCGCGCTCGAAAACAAGCGCCGTCGGAGAGAGGATTTTTATCAAATCCTCGACGCTTGAGTCCTCGTCGAAAACCGCGTCGCCAAGGTCGAAATCGCTTTCGTCAAGCAAATCGACAACATACTCCGCGAGCGCCTCAAAGCACTTGTAAAGCGCGGCGTGCTCGCGCAGATTTTCGGGGGTTACTTTTTCGATATACTCCGCGCAGCGCAGGGCGTAAACGCTGTCGTCGCCCTTAACGTGAAAACGGATCCCGCAGCCGAAAAACGGCAGGTTCACCTTACCCTCAAGCCAGCCGAAGAAATCCGTGTTTTCCTTTATTGAGTAGTTGTTTTCGCTCAAATCGCGACCGCCTGTCTCAAAATTGTCGGAGCTTTGGCGGTTTGTGTGCATACTTTTTATTCCCATAGAATTATTCCTTTATATTTTTTTGTTTTTCCCCGCCTTCGGCGGGAAAAACAATCACAGCACTTTAGCCTTACCGTCTTTAATGAAAATTCTGTCCTCGCAGAACAGCGAAACGGCTTTCGGCAGAAGCTTCCACTCGACGTTTTCCATTATTTTTTTCTGCAGCGTTTCGGGCGTTTCGTCATTCGCGACCTCCACAGTTCCTTGCAGAATTATCGCGCCCGCGTCGGCTTTTTCGTTGACAAAATGAATAGTAGCGCCCGAAACCTTAACGCCGTATTCCAAAGCCGCCTTATGGACCTTAAGCCCGTAAAAGCCCTCGCCGCAGAAGCTCGGGATAAGCGCAGGGTGGACGTTGATTATCTTGTACGGAAACGCCGCCGTCACGCACTCGTCGAGTATCGTCATAAAGCCCGCGAGGACGATCAAATCCGCGTTTTGTTTTCTAAGCTCCGCGAGAATTTCCTCGCTGTAGGTCTTGCTGTCGGGATAATTTTTCCGCGGGATCACAACGCTTGAAATTCCGTTTTGCTTCGCGCGTTCAATGGCGTAAGCCTCGGGGTTGGAGCTTATCACGCAGGAGATTTTCCCGCCCTTTATCTCGCCGCGCTTTTCCGCGTCGATAAGTGCCTGCAAATTCGTGCCGCCGCCCGACACAAGGACAACTATGTTTTTCATCACTTAAACCTTTCGCAGAATTCGTCTATTTCATCATCGGTTTTGAGGGACTGATTTTTCAGCGGGTCGACGAGGCGAAGCGTTTCGCCGTCTGCTTTCGCGTCGCTTTTCATCATCGCGAAGCACTTTTCGGTTTTTCCACCGCCGCAGCAGACAAAAAAGCCGAGCTTTTTACCCGACAGATCATTCTCCGTAAGGAATGTCCTTAATGGCGGCGCGTATTTCGACGCCCACACGGGCGAGCCCACTATTACAGCGTCGTAATCCGCCGCGTTAAACTCATACGGCAAAAGCGCGGGCTTTTCCCCGAACGTAGCGCTTTTCCCGCCCCAGAAGAACTTGCTGACATTCCCCGTCGGATATGCCTTTACGCATCTTAATTCGATAAGATTAGCGCCCAGCTTCTCGGCGATTTTCTCCGCGACGAGCTTCGTGTTGCCCTCCAGCGAATAGTATACGACTGCTGTTTTCATAAAATAGTCCTCCGCGTTAATAAGTATGCGTCATCTCAATCAGCGTGAAGTCGCTTTCGGCACGCTCGGAGAGCGGCATTTTCTCGGGCTTGTATTCCGCAAAAAGCACAAAGCTCTTGACCGTCAGCTTGCAGTAATTCCCAAACATATCCTTGCCCTTTTTCACCGCCGAGAGCCAGTCCTCGCCGTTTATCGTCAGCTTTCCCGAAAAGTTGCTTTTCGGCGTGTGGACGGCGGTTTTCTTTGAGTTGTTGAACACCAGCCCGAACGACGCGAGCGTTTTTCCATCGACGGTGTGCGAATATATCCCCGCTTCGTCCCACACAAGCGAGCGGCTCGTTTCAAAATAATCCTTGCCGCGGCGCTTTTCCATATACTCGCGGTAATTCTTGTCGGGCTCGGTTTTCAATGCGCGCGGCTCGCCAAGCGCCGCCTTCAGCTCCTCTACGCTGAGCGCCGCGCCTATCTCCGTGCCGTTGATGACAATCATATCATCTCTGATGTCGATTTCCATTTTCCAAAAACCCCCTTATTAGAAGTAAGAAATTCAGAGGTAAGAGGTTAGAAACTTTAACCCTTACCATTTCTGTTTAAATTAGCCTATTTCAATTGAATTTCAAGTCCCGTGAAGCTCGCTTCGGTTCTTGTGCTGTCGTCCTGTTCGAAGTCAGTGTACTCCGCGGTGATGAGATAATCCCCGATGAACGCCTGCCGCATTACATCGCAGTCCTTGCCCGCCATTATCACGGGCAGCCACGCCATTCCGTTTATCGTAACCGTCCCCCGAAACGTGTGTTTCGCATTGGACGGGGAGTTGTTTGTCTGCTCCCCAAGCTGTATCGCAAACGTGTTTACGACCTTGCCGTTATGCGTGTAGCACATCAGCCCCAAACTATCC
>CAYSHU010000092.1:0-1341 GCA_964430965.1 uncultured Ruminococcus sp.
GCTCCAGCGCCCGTCCCTCAAGACTTCTATCTGGTATCTGTCCGCAAGCTCGCTTTTTGTCCACGTGAGGTTGATATTGTACGTCCCGACATCAGCGTTAAGGTTTGTCACGGGTTCGGGAATGTCGGTGAGCGTCGTCGCGGTTATAGACGTGGAGCGGCTGTATTTCGAGCCGTTGAACGCGAATATTCTGAACTTGTATTCCGTAAGCCCTTCAAGCCCCGTTACATTATACGAGGTTCCCGTGACCCCGGAATTCACAACGCTCCAGCGCCCGTCCCTCAAGACTTCTATCTGGTATCTGTCCGCAAGCTCGCTTCTTGTCCACGTGAGGTTGATATTGTACGTCCCGACATCAGCGTTAAGATTTGTCACGGGCTCGGGAATGTCGGTAAGCGTGGTTTCCACCACCGTTGCCGAGCGGCTGTATTTCGAGCCCTTAAACGCGAATATTCTGAAGCGATATTCCGTAAGCGCGTTAAGCCCCGTAACCTTATAGGAAGTCGTCGTGACCTTGGAATCCACAATGCTCCAGCGTCCGTCCTTCAAGACTTCTATCTGATATCTGTCCGCCGTAGGACTTGCGCTCCACGAAAGCGTTATGTAATTCGCGCCCGCGGCTGCCGTGAAGTTTTCCACCGCGTCCGGCGGGAGCTCTTCAAGCGTTGTTGCCACGACAGTAGCCGAGCGGCTGTATTTCGAGCCGCAGAACGCGAAAATTCTGAAGCGATATTCCGTAAGAGGATTAAGCCCCGTAACGGTGTAAGATGTCGAGGTTACTTTGGAATTAACGACGCTCCAGCGCCCGTCCTTCAGTACCTCAATCTGATATCTGTCCGCGCCGAGGCTTCCTGTCCACGAAAGCGCAATGCTGTCCGAGGTCGGCTCTGCGGTGAAATCCGTCACCGCGTCCGGCGGGAGGTCCTCAAGCGTAGTTGCCGCAACAGTAGCCGAGCGGCTGTATTTCGAGCCGCAGAACGCGAAAATTCTGAAGTGATATTCCGTAAGCGGATTAAGCCCCGTAACAGTATAAGAGGTCGTCGTGACCTTTGAATTTACAATGCTCCAGCGCCCGTCCTTGAGCACCTCAATTTGATATCTATCCGCAAGCTCGCTCTTGTCCCAAGTAAGCGAAACCGTGCTTGCCGTAGCCGTGTAGTCGAAATTTTGAACCGCGTCGGGCGTGTCGTTAAGCGTCGTTGCCACAACCGCCGCCGAGGAGCTGTATTTCGAGCCCTTAAACGCGAAAATTCTGAAACGATATTCCGTAAGCCCGTTAAGCTCCGTAACATTATAAGAAGTCGTCGTGATTTGGGAGTTTACAATGCTCCAGCGTCCGTC
>CAYSHU010000092.1:1441-8488 GCA_964430965.1 uncultured Ruminococcus sp.
CTTCAAAACCTCGAGCTGGTATCTGTCCGCCGTCGGGCTTGCCTCCCACGAAAGCAGGACGTTATTCGCGCCCGCCGCTGCCGTGAAATTTGTTACGGGCGCGGGCGCGTCGTTAAGCGTCTTTGCCGTAACCGTTGCCGAGCGGCTGTATTTCGAGCCGTTGAACGCGAAAATTCTGAAGTGATATTCGGTGTTGGCGTTAAGCTCCGTTACATTATAAGAGGTCGCCGTGATTTTGGAGTTGACAATGCTCCAGCGTCCGTCCTTCAAAACCTCGAGCTGGTATCTGTCCGCCGTCGGGCTTGCCTCCCACGAAAGCGCGATGTTGTTCAAACCCGCCGCCGCCGTGAAATTTCCTACCGCGTCGGGAACGGTTGAAGCGTGCGTTGTTGTGCTGACCTCCGCCGCGTCACATTCCACGCCGCCCGAGGATATCCCGACAACTCTGAACGTGTACTGCGTAAGCGGCGAAAGCCCCGTAATCGTGCAGGAGGTCGTGGAGCCGTCCGACGAGCGGAACGCCTCAACCCACTCGCCGCCGACCGATTTATCAACGCGGTAATACGCCGCACCCGTGTTTTTGCTCCACGAAAGCACAACGCTGTCCTCGTCGGGCGTAGCTTTGAGGTTGTACATATTGTCGAAGCCCGTTGTCGCAAAAACGTCTGCCGGGATTGCCAACGTCCCCGTCCTCGCCATCACGCGGAACGTATAGCCTGTGTTGCCTGCAAGCCCGTCCGCGGTGTAAGAATCCGAATTCCCCGGAAGCTCGTCGATTTTTTCCCAGAGGCCGTTTTCACTTCGATAAATGTCGTATACAACCGCTCCCGCGCTCGGCTTCCAGGAGAACGAAACGCGGTCGTAGGAAACGTTTGTTATCGTAAGCTCCGTGACGGCCGCGAGCTTTTTCGGCTCTGCCCCAAGCGTAATCGATGCGTTCAGCAGGGAAGAGTTGCCCTCGCCGCAAGCCAGCCCTGCCCAGTCGATAATCGAGCCGCCGTAGTTTATTGCCGAAAGATTGTTACAGCTGTAGAACGCGCCGTCATAAACTGCCTTCAGGCTCTTCGGGAGGGAGATGGTATTCAATCTCGTGCATAGCCTGAAAGCGTCCTCGCCGATGCTTTCAACGCCCTCGCCGATATTAACCGTCGTGAGGCCTCCGCACGCGAAAAACGCGTCCGCACCGATTTTCTTAACGCCCGCGGGGATTGTCACGCTATTAAGGTGGGTGCAGTTGGTAAACGCCATATCGGCAATTCCGAGAGTGCCGTTTTTAAGCGTAACGGTCGTCACATTACTCCGCGCGCCGATGCAGATATTTCCTATGTATTTTACATCGCCGAGGTTGCTGTATAATTCCGTTCCCGCAAACGCCCGCGCACCTATTTCAATATAATCGCTGCCGACTGTTATACTATGAAAATCTTCGGCGTTTTCAAATGCGCCCTTGCCGATTGTTTTTATGTACGGAATTTCTTGATATGTAATTCCGCTTTCCGCCAGCGCGTATGCGCCTATGCTTTCAAGGTGATAGGGGAGATCCACGTTGAGGTTTTTACAGCCGTAGAACACGCCGTCCTTTATCTCGGTTACGCTGTCGGGTATATAAACTCTTCTTAGATTCGAGCAGCCCGCGAACGTGTTGGAGCCAAGGTTCACAAGCGTTTCCGGCAAATCGACATCTTCAATATCGGGCGACAGCGCAAACAGCTTGTCCGAAAGCCCAAGCGTGCCTTCCCTTACGGTAACTTCCTCCGCGTCGGTTGCACACTCCACCGCCAGATGACCCGCGTATCGAATGTCGCGCCACGACTGCTCAGACACCAGCGCCGTGCCCGTAAACGCGTTTTCCCCCGCGCTTATGACCGTTTTCGGCAGATTTATGCTTTCAAGGTCATGGCATCTGTAAAAGCCCGACTCTGCAATTCGCGTGACGGTTTTTCCGTTTACCGTCTGCGGGATTGTCACCGTGCCGCTCGGCTTGCCGTAGTCGTAATCGTACCCGACCTCATACGTGCCGTCGTCAAGCTCGGTATACAAAAGCCCGCCGCTTCGATAGGTGTCGCCCGCGCCCGATAACGCTCGGCGCTCGACACTCTCCGTAATAACGGCAGGCTCTGCCGCGGAGCTTGCAGAAACGCTCAGCCCCGCCGCAGTTATAATCCCCAGAATAACCGTGAATAATTTTCTGAATTTCATAATTTTACCCCTTTTGTCGCTGTTCCTCAGTTGTTGGTAGTTAGTTGTGGAAGATGATTAGTGTTAAAAAAACGCTGTTTAAAGTGATTTTTATTTTTATGTGGTTTCCCCGCCGTAGGCGGGGAAACACCGTTTAATCTTTAATCAGCGTTTCATTTTCCCCTTAATATATTATCGAGCGCCTCAAACAGCTTATCTATTTCTATTGGCTTTGAGAGATGCCCGTCCATTCCCGCTTCCTCAGCCTCGCGCTTATCCTCGTCGAAGGCGTTTGCGGTCATCGCCAGAATAGGTATTTTCCGAAGCTCCTCGTCCGGGAGGTTGCGTATGCGCTTTGTCGCTTCATAGCCGTTCATTACGGGCATCTGCACGTCCATAAGCACCACGCCGTAATACCCGGGAGCTGACGCGCTCACCATTTCGAGCGCTTCCTGCCCGTTGAACGCCAGCTCAACCTCAAAGCCCGCCTCGGTCAGAAGGGTAGCGGCTATTTCCCTGTTGAGCTCGTTGTCCTCCGTCAGGAGAATACGCCCCGCGCGGAGCTTCTTTTTGTCCGAAGCCTCGGGGCTTTCCGTCCGCGAAACGTTTTCGAGGCAATTCTTGAGCTCCGACATAAACATCGGCTTGGAGCAGAACGCCGAAACGCCCGCCTCGCGCGCCTCGTCCTCGTAATCCGTCCAGTCATAGGCCGTCAGCACTATCACGGGAACATTGTCGCCCGTTTCGCGCCGAATTCTCCTCACGACCTCGATGCCGTTCAAATCGGGCAAAAAGCAGTCGATGATGTATGCCGCGTAGCAGTCGCCGCGCTGAACAGCCTGCTTTGTGCGGAGTATCGCCTCCTTGCCCGAAAGCGTCCACTCGGCTCTCATTCCAAGCTCCCCGAGCATCGCGGTTACGCTGTCGCATGTGTTGAAGTCGTCGTCGACGACCAGCGCGTGCCGCCCGCGGTATTCCGCAAGCTCGATGTGCTCCGTCGTCAGCCTTTTCAGCGTCTTGAACTCGAACTTAAGCGTTATCGTCGTGCCCTCGCCGGGCGCGCTGTCGACGTTTATCGTGCCGCCCATCATATCGACGATGTTTTTCGTAATCGTCATTCCGAGCCCCGTGCCCTGAATTCCGCTTGCGGTGGTGTTGCGCTCGCGCTCAAACGGCTCGAACAGGTGCTTTACAAACTCCTCGCTCATGCCCATTCCGTTGTCGCTCACAACGAACTCAAACTGCGAGCAGCCCTCGGTCTTACAATCCGTTTCCGCAGTCCTGAGCGAAACGCGCCCGTTTGGCTGGGTGTATTTCACGGCGTTTGAAAGCAGGTTGAGCAGCACCTGATTTAAGTGCAGCCTGTCGCACATAATTTCCTCGCTGCGCACATTCGCGGTGTCAAGCCGGAAATCTATCTGCTTTTTCTGTATCTCGGGGCGCATCATATTGCAAAGCCCGTGCAGAATTTCGGGCAGTGAGCAGGGCTTTTCCTCAAGCCGCATTTTCCCGCTTTCAATTCGCGACATATCAAGCACGTCGTTAATAAGATTTAACAGATGATTTCCCGAAACGGTTATCTTTTTCAGATAGCCCTCAACGTGGTCGCGCTCGTCTATATGCGTAAGCGCGAGCGTAGTGAAGCCCATAATCGCGTTCATCGGCGTGCGGATATCGTGCGACATATTTGACAGGAACACGCTCTTTGCCTTGTTCGCGCGGTTCGCCTGCTCGAGAGCGCTTTCGAGCGCCTCCTTGTGCTCCATTTCGCTGCGGAGCTCCTCGTCCACGCTTCTGATACCGAGAACGAAATCTATCTTGCTTTTGTTCGAGCCGACGCGCACGGCCTTTATCTGATAATACTGCGCGCCCTCGTTTTCGCAGCCCGTTGAAAGATAATTGATGAAATGCGAGCTTTTTTCGGAGAGCTCCTTTTTGAGCGTAACGCGGGAGCAGTTCTGCAAAAAGCGCTCGCGGTCGTTTTCGCTGACGCGCTCGTCGCAGTATTTCCCGATCGCCTCATCAAAATTCAGCTTCTCGGTGAAGATGCTCTCAAGCGACGATCCCTTCAGACCCCTCGAATAAACCGTGTTGCCCTCGCCCGTGTTGAGGTCGAAATAGCAAACCACGCTGTAATCCGCGGCGAGCACGGACAAAAGCTCGTTCGACATACGCTCGCGCTCCAGCGTTTCGTTATGCCGCGCGGTGATGTCAAGCAGGTATCTCTGGTAAAAATACCGCCCGCCCTCATATCTCAGCTTGATATTACCAAGCACGTGAACGACCTTTCCGTCCGCGTGGGTTACGGAATACTCGACGTTCACGCTGTCGTCGGGGTTTTTCAGCGTCTTTATCTTATCCGCGAGCATTTTCTTGTCGCTTTCGGAAACGGAATCCGCTATGTAATTAAAGCCCTTTGCCATAAGCTCGTCGGCGGTTTCATAGCCGAGAATTCTAAGGGCGGTTTTGTTGATGTAATAGACCTCCTTGCCGTTTATCGAGTGCCACATCATACCGCAGTCAACGGACGCGAACATACTCTCAAACATCTTGTTCTTCGAGAGAATATCGCTTTCAAACGCGCGTTCCTTCGTAATATCAAGTGCGAAGCCTACGGTTCCCATAACCGTGCCGTCGATGTCGCGCAGGGCGGTTTTATACGCCGTGAGGACGCGCTCGCCCTTTTCCGAGGCCACGTGCTCCTCGCTCGTGACGGTGCCCTTATCCTCCATTGCGCGGTTGTCCGAATCGATACAGGCGGGGTCGTCGCCCTCCACGCCCCAGATATAGGCGTGCAGCTTCCCGACAACGTCGCTGCGCTCTTTATTTACAACGCGGCAGAACTCCTTGTTTACCTTTTCGTGAACGCCGTCGCGGGATTTAAACCACACCATGCTAGGGATATTGTCGATAAGCGTATCAAGATATATCTCGTTCTGGCGGCTCTGCATATAAGCCTCCCGCCGAGCGGCGGCAGCTCTGAACCTGAACCGAAGCTCGTTTTCGCTCATAGCTCCGCTCCAGATATCGCAAATGCCCTCGATGCTTATAATACTGTCGGCGCTGTCGCAAACGACGATATAATCAGCGCTGTCACGCTTCTCGCTTGCGAGCCTCACCGCGTCCTCCGCGGGGCTTGCGCTTCCGCGAACGTCCACGATAAGCACGTCGGCGTGCTTCGGCTCGTCAACAAATGTATATAAATAGCCGTTTTTCGACTTCTCGCTGCTGATTATCGGCAGCAAACAGCCCTCCGCCCCGCGCACGCAGAACAATATTTCGCGTTTGATCACGCCAACTCCCCCTAACGTTACATTGCTCCGTATACATTATAACATATTTTGTCGGGAGTTGTCAAGACCTATTTCTACAAAAAATCCCCCCGCATCGCGGGGGGAGATTTTTAATCTGTTATTATTGCTTTGTCCGTAACCGTAACTTGCGTAACTTGATCGATCCGAACGGGCTCGGCGGAAAACTTCTTTGAGTCAAGGAACGAAACCTTGCCCGAGCTTACGTCAACATTGAATTTCGCGCCGCCGCTGCCGAGTATGACGCTTTGACCGTCCTTGAGTTTTCCCGAAGCGCCGCCGCAGTCAAATGAAACGCCGCCCGAGGAAACGTCCGCCTCGATTTGCGCGTCCGCGCCCTTCGGGAGGTAAACCTTTAAGCTGCCCGACGAGAGGTCGATCGAGCTGCCGCGCGGGTCTATCGCCGCGAAATCCGCCGAGCCGCTGCCGCTGCCGACATTTATCTCGCCCGAGCCCGTAAGTCCGCTTATGTCAAACAACCCGGAGCTTAACGAAATTTCGTATTGCGACGTGTCGGCGTTCGTCACCGTAACGTTGCCCGAGCCGATGTCCACGCTCAGTGTTTCGCCCTTGAAGTCCTTGCCCTGCGCGTACTCCAGGATGCCGGAGCCGATTTCGAGCGTCGTTGTTGCAGCGCGCATTTCGCTTCCGTAAAATTTGCCTGAGCCCATTTCCACGATGACCTTCGAAGCCGCGTAATCCGGGCTTTGCTCGATTTTCATCTCGCCGGAGCCGATGTCCAGCGTTTGAAAATCGGCTTTGATATTCGTCGCGGAGAATTTCCCCGAGCTTAAATCCACACTAAGCTCCCGCGCCTCATAATCCGCTGCGTGAGAATACTCCATTTTACCCGAGCCCACATCAATTACCTGCGCCGCCGCCTTGATGTCCGAAGCCTTAAGCTCCCCCGAGCCGAGCTCTATTTCCAGCCCTGCGAACACCTTGTCGGGAAGTCCTATCTCGACCTTGGTGCTCGCGCCGTTCCAGAACGCCAGCCCGCCGTTTTCGCTGACGCTTATTCCGAGAAACTCGCCGTCCTCGCTTGACGAAACGGCGACGGCAGCGTTTTTCGCGCCGTCGGTTTTCACCGTCAGCGTGATCTTATCGCCGTCGATTTTCTTCACCTTGGTGTTCGCCTTGCGCGAGATTATCCCAAGTGTTTCCGCCGCGTCGAACTCCCAGGTCCGCTCGCCGACAAACTTGTACTCCGCAACCAGCTCCGACATTGCGGGCGCGTCCTCAAACAGCCTCATATCCTCAAACTCTCCTTCCCCGAGATTTCTCGTCCCAAGCACCTCAACAGATAACTCGCCTAACGCAAAGAATACAACCGCCGCGATAAACGATGCAATAATTCCACGTATCATATAGCCTCCTATTTTAATTTAAAATTCGAGAACTGCGCTTTTAACGGCTCCCCCAAATACTGTAGCGGATTGATCTCAATTTAAAATTTCAAAATTCCCTCACCGCTGCTCCGTTCCGCTTCGCTCCACTCTGCAGCGCTGAGGGAACCGGTCAAGATTTTGCTTCGCAAAATCTTGACACTTTTTGAAAT
>CAYSHU010000093.1:0-8485 GCA_964430965.1 uncultured Ruminococcus sp.
GAACGCCACGAAACGGGTCGCTCGTTCTTTGAAAAGGGCGTCGGCATCTTCCCCGCGTTCGGAATGTTGGGTACGCTCGTCGGACTTATCAACATGCTTGCGTCCTTGGACTTGTCGAACCCGCAGGCTCTTACGGGCGGTATGGCGGTCGCTCTTATCACGACGTTCTACGGCTCGCTGTTCGCGAATGTCCTTATGGCGCCGATCGGTATGGCGCTCAAAAACGCGCACGAGGACGAGCTGCTTTGTATGCAGATAATCGAGGAGGGCGTTCTCGCGATCGCGGGCGGCTCGAACCCGCGCTACATACAGGAAAAACTGGAGTTTATGCTCCCGAAGAGCCAGCATACGGGCGATAAAAAATAATCAATGAAAATCGATTGTGAATTTTGTACAAATTGACAATGAAAACGATTACATTGCAAAATAGGTAAAAAAAGTATTTGCAATTTTCGCAGAAGTGTGTTATAATTATAAAATGAGTATGATTGCAATATGCAAAATGGAAAGGAGCGTGTCACCATGGCAAAACAACGACCCCCGAAGCAGGAAGAAAACACAGGTGAATGGCTGAATACATACGCCGACATGGTTACGCTGCTGCTTACGTTCTTCGTATTGCTGTTCGCGTGCTCAAACCTCGACGAAACAAAGCTGCAATACGTGTTCCAGGAGTTCAAGGCGCGCGGGCGCTATGTAAACATGGTCGTTATGGATCGCGACCCGGCGGCGGAAGCCGACGGCGGCACAACCGATACCTCCCCCGACGCGGGAACGTCGGGCTCGAACCTCCAGAATCTGGACGACCTTGTGGCGTTTTTGTCCGAGTATGTTGATAACAACAACCTGTCCGAATCCATTTCGGTGGAGCAGGGCGAAACACATATTAAAATAAGATTCAACAGCGCCGTGCTGTTCGACGGCGACAGTTCCTACTTAAAGCCCGAGGGCAGAGAGGTGCTCAACAACTTTATTCCGCCGATAAGAATGCTGCGGAATTCGTTCGCGCGCTGCACCGTTACGGGGCACACCTCGGTGGGCACATCAATGGTGAACGACTGGAATCTTTCGGCATTAAGATCCGTCAGCGTTATAAACTATCTTGAGCAGCAGGATATGCTCGAAAGCGAGAAGTTCCGCGGAGGCTTCAGCGGCCCATACGAGCCCGAAGACCCGGATAATCCCCCGGTAAACCGCCGCGTGGAGCTGCTGCTTCTTAAAAACGAGCTCGACTATACCGATGTTAAGGTGCTTCAGGATATTCTCCAGCACGACTATAACCTCGGCACGGGAATGTTCGACCCCGACAACCAGAAGCAGCCGGATGAGAGCAATCTCCCGCCGGAGGCTGTTGATAAGATCATCAACTTCATTTCGGAGAAGTTCCCCGGCGACGTTACGAACGTCGGAACATACGGTCCTACGGGCGTTGACGGCAGCAAGTTCATTCCGAAGGAAGAAACAAGCGGCGACGATGATACTTCCTCGTAAAATGGGTCGTAATATGGCTCGTAAAAACGATAGGCAGGTGAAAACAGTTTGGCTGATGTATTAACGCAAGCGCAGATAGACGAAATGCTCAAAAGCGTCGCGATGGGCGCCGAGCCCGTTGTCACCAAAACCGAAGAGGCAAGCGTAAAGGAATACGACTTCCGCGCGCCTAAGAAGTTCACCAAAGAGCAGATCAAGGTGCTCGAAAGCATTTTCGAGAACTACGCGCGTTTGCTTTCCTCGTACCTCACGGGTAAATTAAGACTTTACAGCCGCGTGGGGCTTGTCAATATCGAGGAGCAGAGATACAGCGAGTTCAACAACGCGCTTCCCGATTACGTAATAATGGGAATGGTCGACCTCGGCATCAAAAATGACGAGATAAGCGAAACAGACGTAATCATTCAGGTGTCAAACGCGATTACCTACACGATGATCGACAGACTGCTCGGCGGCAAGGGCGAATACAGCGACATCAGCCGCGACTTCACGGAAATTGAGATAACGATAATGAGCGACATTATCCGCTCTTTCGCCGATATGCTCAAGGAGCCGTGGCAGGCGCATATCGACCTGGAGCCGCGTATGATAGGCATTGAAACGAATTCAAGAGTCGTTCAGACGATAGGTCACGAGGACACGGTTATAATCGTGGCGCTTGAGGTTGAGATAAATAACTCAAAATCCATAGTTTCTGTTTGTATCCCCGCGATAAATCTCGATGAGATCATGAGCAAGTTCATTCCGAGATACACAAGCTCGAGAAGGAAAACCGACGCGCACCGCGAGCAGGAGCGCCGCGACAGCATTATGGGCGGCATCAGCACGACGGATCTGGTCGTAAAGGCGGTGCTTGGCGAAATCAATCTGGATATGTACGAGGTGCTGACGCTCCAGGTAAACGATGTTATCCCGCTTGGCAAGAAAATCAGCGAGAACATCATCGTAAAGGTCGGCGAGCGGCCATGGTGCGACGGAAAGCTCGGTACATACAATAATAAAAAGGCAGTAATGATTGATAATTTTATAGAGAGTTGAGGTATAAAGTCTGATGGCGAACGATGAGAATATTGAGTTCAGCTCATACGAAATAGACGCGGTCGGCGAGATTCTGAACATCAGTATGGGGTCTGCCGCGACGGCTGTTTCGGAGCTGCTGAACGCTAAGGTCTGGATAACCACCCCGACTGTAAACGTAGTTAAGGTCGGTGACCTTAATTACGACAACCTTGAACCCGCGATTTGCGTAAAAATCGTCTATGTAGAGGGAATTACGGGTCTTAATATGATGGTTCTCAAGCAGAACGACGTTCAGCTTATCCTGAACCAGCTGCTCGGAAACCCGCTGGTTATCGACCCCGACTTCCAGTTTGACGAGCTGAATATCAGCGCGGTGAGCGAGGTTATGAACCAGATGATGGGCGCGTCCGCAACGGCGTTGTCCGACCTTCTGGGAATGACGGTCGATATCTCCGTCCCGATGCCGTACATAATCGAAAGCGCGAGCTTCGGCGATTTGTGCGAAATGGACGCTGACGCGACAGTCGTCGCGGTTACGTTCAACCTTACGGTCGACGGCGTTATGGAAAGTGAGTTTATGTCGGTAATGTCCTTGCCGCTCGCAAAGACGCTTTCCGGTAAGATGATAGAGAAATTCTCCGCGGACGAAGAGCCCGAGCCCGAAGCGCCCGCTCCCGCAGCGACGGCAGCTCCCGCGGCGGCGGCAGCGCCCGCACCCGCGGCGGCTCAGCCGCAAATGCAGCAGCAAATGCCGCAGATGCCTCAGATGCCGCAGGCTCCCCAGATGCCGATGGGCGGGGAAATGCCGATGTATCAGATGCCCCCGCAGGGCGGCTACGGCTATCCGAACCAGTACGCGGCATACGGCGCGTACCCGCCGCCTCCTCCCGTAAACGTCCAGAACGCGCAGCTTCATCAGTTTGACGCAATGGACTTCGGAATTCCGACGGATCAGAAGGACAACTTAAAGCTCCTTATGGGCGTTCCGCTTGAAATAAGCGTTGAAATAGGCACAGCAAAGCGCAAGGTCAAGGACATTCTTGAGTTTACGCAGGGCACGATAATCGAGCTCGAACGTCAAGCGGGCGCGCCCGTTGATATTGTTGTAAACGGCAACCTTATCGCGCGCGGCGACGTTGTGGTTATTGACGACAACTTCGCGGTGAGAATTACGGAAATTGTTAAGTCGAAATTCATTGAGAGTCTCGACAAGGGTTAAACCCTCTTAAGAATTGTAAACTTTAATTCATCAAGGAGATACGGATATGGACAAGAAGATTTTGTTGGTTGACGACGCGGCGTTTATGAGAATGCTTATCAAGGATACGCTCACCAAGAACGGCTACACGAGCATACTCGAGGCGGCAGACGGTGCTATCGCGTGCGAGGTTTACACGGCTGAAAAGCCCGACCTCGTTATTATGGATATCACGATGCCGAATATGACGGGTATCGACGCTCTCAAGAAGATCAAGGAGGGCGACCCTATGGCGAAGGTAGTTATGTGTTCCGCAATGGGACAGGAAGCAATGGTAGTCGAAGCTATCAAGCTCGGTGCTTTGGACTTCATCGTAAAGCCTTTTAAGGCGGACAGAATTCTCCAAACAGTGAAAAAGGTACTCGGCTGATTTAACGCATAATAGACAGGCGGGGAAATTTTCCCGCCTTTTGGCGTTTTAGGACTAAGAGCAAAACGGGGGTGTCATTTCGTGGAATATTTTCAGATGATAATGGCACTCATCGGTGTTCTGGCGCTGGTCTTCGGGCTGTTCTGGCTGATGAAGAAGTTCAACAAGCGCATTACAATGTCCGACAGCAGAAATATGAAGATCCTCGAGCGAATCAATTTAGGTCCCGATAAGATGCTCCTGTTGGTGAGCGTCCGCGGGAGGTGTATGGTGCTTGGGGTGACAGGCTCGCACACCGAAAAGATATGCGAGCTCGACGAAAGCGAGGAGGAAATTCTCGCGCGCGCCGAGGAGGAAGCCCCGCCGACGTTTGCGGAGAGCTTCAAAACAATTCTCGGGAATATGAAAAAGAAGAAGTAACGGAGGTACGGTTTTGTTTAAACGTTTGATAAAAGCGGACAAGAAGCTCGTGCTTGCGTTTGCGGTCTCGCTTTTTCTGACAATATTGTTTACGTTCACGTTCGCGGGACTGAGAGCCTACGCGGCGGGAACAACAGCGGCTGACGACCCCGCGGCGGCGGTAATCGACGCGGCGGCGGACGCTATCGACGCGACGCTTAATAACGGCAATAACACCGGCACAGCGGACGGGAACACGTCGGGGTATCTCGATACAGACCCCGAATACACAGGCTCAACGCCGGGCGCCTCGGTATTACAGCAGGTGATCGGCGTGGACGCTTCGCAGCCGCTGCAGATCATCATTCTGATGACGCTGATAGCGCTGCTGCCGTCTATTCTGATTATGATGACGTGCTTCGCGCGGATAATAATCGTGCTGGGCTTTTTGCGCAGCGCAATGCAGACGCAAAGCACGCCGCCGAATATGGTGCTTACGGGAATGGCGCTGTTTCTCACGCTATTCATTATGGCGCCCGTGCTTAAAGAGGTAAACGAGGTAGCTTATCAGCCGTATGCCAACGAGCAGATTACGACCAAGGAAGCCTTCGACCGCGCCGCGGTGCCGCTTAAGCGCTTTATGTTGAAGCAAACGGCAAACGACGATCTTGAGTTTTTCGTGAAGCTCTCAAACACCGAGGTTCCCGAGGGCGGAATGACGGAGGAGTATAAGGAAAACGATTTGTCGCTTACTATCGTTATCCCGAGCTTTATGATAAGCGAGCTGAAACGCGCGTTCCAAATGGGATTTCTGATTTTCCTGCCGTTTCTTGTAATAGATATCGTCGTGGGCTCGACGCTTATGTCAATGGGTATGATGATGCTGCCGCCCGCGATGATCTCAATGCCGTTCAAGATACTGGTGTTCGTGCTGGCGGACGGTTGGAATTTGCTTATAGGCTCGTTGGTTTCGAGCTATAATTTGTAGCAAAGGCGGGTGTTTCTTAAATGACTCAGGATAAGGTAATGGAAATATTCCGCGAGGTAATTGTGCTTACGTTCAAGCTGGGTCTGCCTATCCTGCTTGTCGCGATGATAATCGGACTTGTAATAGCGATTTTGCAAGCCGCGACGCAGGTTCACGAGCAGACGCTGACGTTCGCGCCGAAGCTCGTGGCGGTGGGGTTGGCGATTTTCGCGCTGGGTCCTTGGATGACCAACGAAATTATTGATTTCTTCAATTTCATTTTCGATACTATGGCGGGAACGCCGATAAGTTAATTAAATTTAATATAGGGGTTTAGCCGTGTCTGAGATATGGAGCATTATATTAACGAACGTCGTCGTGTTCGCAATGGTTTTGGCGCGGACGACGGGGATATTCACGTTTAACCCGATAATGTCGCGCCGCGGTATTCCGAACAGCTATAAGGCGGGAATGTCGCTTGTGCTGGCGGCGGTTATGACGGCGGGCGGCGATTTCAACTACACGCTGCCAAGCGGGCTTTTCCCGTTCGTGTTCGATTTCGGCAAGGAGCTCCTTGTCGGGGCGGTGCTGGGATTTCTCGTTAATCTGATGCTTCAGGTTTTCTCCTACGCGGGCGAAATCGTCGATATGCAGATAGGGCTGACAATGGCGAAGAGCTACGACCCGACATTCGGAAGCGCGGGCATCGCCACGCAGTATTACAGCCTTTGGTTTATGACATATTTCTTCGTCGTGGGCGGGCACAAAAGCTACATCAGCCTTTGCGCGATGTCCTACGAGAGTATCCCGCTGGGTTGGACGGGGCTTAACATCAACGTTTTCACGCTTTTGGTGTATTATTTTGAAAGCGTTATCACGCTCGGCGTAAAGCTCGCGATGCCGATAATCGCGGCGGAGCTCATCACGGAGTTCTGTATAGGAATTATGATGAAGGCAGTGCCGACTATCCACGTTTTCGTGCTGAATATTCAGCTGAAAATGCTCGTGGGCTTTGTAGTGCTCGTGGCAAGCGCGGGAGTTACCGCGGAGTTTATGGATAAGCTGATGGGCATTATGTTCGAAAACCTCAACGGCATTATGAAAGGCTTTTTAGTTAGCGGATAGCAAGCGCAGATAATGATTTCCGGCGGTTCTCCCCGCCGTAGGCGGGGAGAACCGCATAGAAAAAATGCCATTTATGCGGCATTTCAACAGCAAGCGTTAAGGGGGGATTTTATGGCGGGCGAGGAAAAAACCGAAAAAGCCACCCCGAAAAAACGCCAGGATCAGCGAAAAGAGGGCAACGTCTTACAGTCAAGAGAGGTCGTAACGGCTGCGTCCGTGCTCGGGATTTTCTCGGGAGTAAGGCTGTTGGCGGAGTTTATAATAAAAAACCTCCTGTCCTACAATACGCGCCTTTTTGAGCAAATAGGCGAGCTTGAGGTAAATCAGGATAACATAATGAGCCTGTTTGTTGACATCGCGACCGTTTCGGTTGTGGTTGTCGGGCCGATTTGCGCGTTCGCGCTGGTGCTTGGGATTATCCCGACGATAGCGCAGACAAAGGGGCTTTTCTCAATGAAGGCTCTGAAGCCGAAATTCTCAAAGCTCAACCCGCTTTCGGGAATCAAAAAAATGTTCTCGATACAAGCGTTCGCGAACATCATCAAGGGGCTGATAGAGGTAATCGTCATCGGCGTGCTTGTGTATAATGAGATACGCGACAGGCTGCCGATGATATTGTCGCTTATGGACTGCGGCGTAATGCAGGGTGTCGCCTATACGGCGCTTACGATTTACGATCTGGTAATGACGATCTGCATTGTGCTGGTGTTCGTGGCGGCGGCGGATTATCTGTTCCAGTGGTGGCAGTTCGAGAAGAAGATGAAGATGTCCAAGCAGGAGGTCAAGGACGAATTCAAGCAAATGGAGGGCGACCCGCAGATAAAAAGCAAGATAAAACAGCGCCAGCGCGAAATGGCGCAAAGCCGTATGATGCAGGAGGTACCGACGGCGGACGTAGTTATCCGAAACCCGACGCATTTTGCCGTGGCCTTGAGATATGACCAGGAAAAGAACCGCGCGCCGCAGGTTGTCGCCAAGGGCGCAGACCTTATGGCAAGGCGGATTATAAAGATAGCCGAGGAGAACAACGTCTACTGCGTTGAAAACCCGCCGTTAGCAAGGGCGCTTTACGCGCAGGTGGATCTGGGAAGAGAAATCCCATACGAGCTTTATGACGCGGTTGCCGAGGTATTGACCGTAGTTTATCGCGAAACTCATAAGACTTTACGCGCATAAAAAAGAAACCAAATCGGTTTTCCCCCGCCGTAGGCGGGGGAAAACCGAAAAATAAATTCCACAAGGCTGGAAAAAAACTAACAGAAGGGAAGTGAGGCTTTGATTAGAAAGATACTCAGCAACTCAATGGTGCTGTTCATCATATTCATAGTTCTCGCTATCATAATCCCGCTTCCCGTATTTATGCAGGATTTTCTGATAATGTTAAATATCGCGCTGTCGCTGATAATTCTCGTAATGACGATGTTTATCAAAAGCGCGCTGGAGTTCTCGGTGTTCCCGACGATACTCCTTATCTCGACGGTTTTCAGACTGTCGCTTAATATCTCGACGACGCGCTCTATTTTGTCGGGCGGCGGCGCGGGAAATATCAGTACGATCATAAAGGCGTTCGGAAACTTCGTAATGGGCGGCGACGCGGTTGTCGGGTTTCTGATATTCATAATCATAGTTTTGGTGAACTTTATCGTAATCACCAAGGGCTCGGAGCGTGTATCCGAGGTTGCGGCGAGATTTACGCTCGACGCTATGCCAGGTAAGCAAATGGCAATCGACGCGGACTTGAACTCGGGGCTTATCAACGAGGAAGAGGCGAAAACAAGGCGCTCGAATATCCAGCGCGAGGCGGACTTCTACGGCTCTATGGACGGTGCTACGAAGTTCGTTAAGGGCGACGCGA
>CAYSHU010000094.1:0-8458 GCA_964430965.1 uncultured Ruminococcus sp.
AAGAGTTTCTCCCGAAAATGATTTGTTTAAATTTGTTCCGTTAAGTAACAACATACGAAATTACTCTCCTATCTATGAACTTTGAACTTTCGGCTTTCATCAAACGGTTGTAAACAGCCGGTAAAGAAAATACAAAAGCCTTAATCAATCCTGCTTTTTCATTATGTAAAAAATTATTTCTTAATGTTTTCGATATACAGTTGTCCGCAAGCGGCATTTACATTTGAGCCAAATTGTGCCCGTACCGTCACCTCAAGTCCGGCATCCTGCAATCTTTTTCGGAAAAACCGGATCTGTTGATAACTTGACGGTGTAAAAATCTGTTCCGTTTTATCCGTGTAATTATAGGGAATCAGATCCACATGATACAAACGCGAACACTTGCCCCGTTTTTTTAACAGATCGGCAAGAGCAGCGGCGTGTTCCATAGTGTCATTAACCCGATCCAAAAGAATATACGCTATAAATATCTTCCGTCCCGTGCACCGGATATGAGAATCCAACACCTTCATCACATCGTGCAGCGGATAGGTTTTGTTGATCGGCATTAGCTCGCTCCGCTGTTCCTCAAACGGCGAGTGCAGAGAATATGCCAAATTGACCTGCGGATATTCTTCTGTCATCCTGCAAATTCCGGGTATAATTCCTGTTGTTGATAAAGTAATGCGCCTTTGGCTCAGATCTTCCCGAATATTTTATGTTCGGAAAGCAAAGCCGAAACCGGCGACAATAATCAAGTTACTTCAAGCAAAAGTCACCGACAATCGGCTTTGCTTGAAGTTCATTGTGTGCGATGATATAATACATTTATGCCTCTCCTAACTGTACAACCGGCTTTCCCGATTCGGTTTATGCATTCGAATCCGAGAGTAAGCGCTCCAGATTTTCGGTCAATGCCCGGTTGTAATTCTGATTTAAACGAATATATAGCTCCCTTTCTTTCGGGGTGAGCTCCATAAGCGCACAAAGCTCTGCGTCACGCAGCTTACCGACGGTGTTTTCAACGAACTCCCTGCCGGCATCCGTCAATGAAATGCTTTTCTTGTTTTTTGCTCCTGCAACGGGTGAAAGAGTAATAAGTTTTTTCTTCAGTAATGCCGCGACGGAGCTGTTGATAGTTTGCTTGGGAATAAACCAATCATTGCACAAATCAAATTGAGAGCAGGGTGTTTCCGCGTCCAACAACGCATACAGCACACCGAGCGCACTGTCGGAAACGCCGATGGAAAGAGCGACTTTATGATAAAGCGCGACGCTCTTTTTTGACATTTTATTAAGACTGTAAAGCTGTTCTTTAATATCCTTCATCTGAAAATCCTCCTAAAATCCGATTTCGGATATTTGTATTATAGCACGAATTTCGGTATTTGTCAAGCGGAAAATTTAATTTACTTTTTTCGGTAAGCAATGTAAAGCGGAATCGCGGCTTCCCCAAAAAGGACATAACCGACCGCCGATCATTAAAATGAAGAGCAAAAATACCCCCTCGGTGATCAACATTTCCGATGGGGTATTCTATGAAAAAACGCGTGTAAAAATCCGCCGTTTACCTGTAATGTTCAGATCCGCTTGACGATTTTCGCGGGATTTCCCGCCACGATAACATTTTCGGTAACGTCCTAATAAAGTCGGAAAATGCAGGCAAGGTGAACGCAATTTAACGGATGATCGGCAATCCCAAATAATTTAAGAGTCGATCTCGTTATGAGATCGCCCCCCGTTTATTAAAGCTCTTTAAGCATTTCGATCATATGCTGCACACCCACGCGAACGCCCACCGAGAATTCATAAAATCTTCCGAGTTCGGACTGCTCAAGCTGCGCGTTTGAGTAGTCTTCCATAAGATGCTCCAAGTCTGGGTGCTGTTCGAGCATCTTTGCCCTAATTTTCTCAACCGTTTCACACGCTCTGTAATATTCGGGGCAGTTCATATCTACCTCATCAAAAGGTACCTGACTTCCGAAAAATAAACCTTCCAAAATGCTCATAATTTTATCCTCCGTTATGGTTTATATTTTGGAAAGCAGTCACGATTTTGACCCATTATTTGCCCATTGTTGTTATTGAAAATTAGTAAAAACTACGAAAAGTTAGAAAAAGACAAGGCTTAAAATGTGGCATTATAGAGCGAAATGTTAAAGTTTATGATAAAAATTAAAATAACTTTGCCTCAATTCAATTCCTGTACGGGTCACCACAATTCCTCCCGAATTTGGCTTAAGAGAGCCGAATTCGGGATTTTGTTTTCTCTATAAACACTTTATAAAAATAGTGTAAAAATGCAATACATAGACGGCGCTTGCAGCCGACACCTCATAAAAATCCAAAAAAACTAAGAGCCGATACATTTTCAGCATTTAACAAAATCCCCGCCACTCGGCGGGGATTTGCTTGTTTAAACCTTGAGTCGTCCGATTTGCTCCTGCAAATGCGCGCTTTCCTGGTTGAGGTTCGCGCAGGACGCTGCGGATTCCTCGGCGGTTGCAGAGTTCTGCTGAACTACCGTCGAAATCTGCTCGATGCCCTCCTTGACCTGCTTGATAGATTCCGCCTGCTGCTCGCACGCTACGGAAATTCCGCTGATGTACTCGTTTGTGCGGACCGACAAATCCTTTACTACCTTCATCGTTTCCGCGGTCGTCTGGGCAATCTTTGTGCCCTTGTTTACCGCGACGATTGTTGCGTTGATAAGGTCGCCCGTTTGCTTCGCGCTCTCCGCGGACTTCTCCGCCAACATTCTGACTTCATCAGCGACAACCGCGAAGCCCTTGCCCGCAGCGCCAGCTCTTGCAGCTTCAATAGCCGCGTTGAGCGACAGGATATTCGTCTGGAACGCGATGTCGTCTATCGCCTGAATGATGTTCTGAATTTCGTCGGACTTGTGCTTGATTTCCTCCATTGCCGTGAGCATATTCTGAACCTCGCCGTTCTGGTACTCGACCTTCTCGGCGCTCTCGGAGGAAATTCTGCCCGCGTCCGAAGCGTTCTTGGCGTTCTGCTCTACCTTTTCGGTGATGTCGTTGAGCTTAGCCGAAAGCTGCTCTACGGAAGCCGCCTGCGTCGTCGTGCCGTCCGCCAGCAGCTGCGAGCCCTCGGAGATCTGCATAGAGCCGTCGAGAACGCCGCGCGAGGTTTCCGCGATCTTGCCGATTATCTCCTTAAGCGAGCGGCTTATCTCGCGGAACGACGTTTCAATCTCCGCGAAGTCGCCGATGTAAACTACACTGGGCTTCGCCGTGAAGTCGCCCGTCGCCATTTGCTGGAGTACGCCCTTGATATCGTTGATGTAGCTTGCGAGCACCTTTTCGGTGGACTGCAGCTTGCGCACGAAGTCACCGAGCTCGTCATTCGCGAAGGTCGTGATTTCGTTGGCGTTGGAAAGCACGCCCGTGCTCATATCGTTCGCGATGCGCTCCGCCTGCTGGATAGGCTTTACGATAAGTCTTATCGCCACAACGCCGATAACGCCGAGCGAAAGACCCGCAACAACTACCGCCACGATTATCGTCGTGAGGATCATCGAGTTTTTCAGCGAGTCTGCCTCCTCGGAGGAAAGCCCCGAGAAGTACGCGCCGACTACGTTGCCCTTGTAGTCCTCCATAGGCAGGTAGCTTACGTAGTGCTTCTGTCCGACGATCTGCGCCGTGCCCGTGTAGGGCTGGTTGTTGGTAAGAACGGTGTTTGCGACGTTAGCCGCCATCTGCGTGCCTACCGCGCGTCCGCCGTTGGTGTTGATTACGGTAGTCGCCAGACGCGTGTCGCCGTCGAATATCGTGAACTCGCTTCCCGTCTGATCCTTGAGGGTATCGAGCCACGTGTTTTCGTCAAGGTACATTCCGACGATGATCGCGCCGTCATAGCGGTCGTCGCGGTAGAGCTTGGATTTATTCTGGATAGTAAGCCCTGCGGCGCTGTCCACTACAATTCCAGCGTAGTCATCGCCCACGGCTGACCCGAGAAAATCCGCGAGTTTGAAGTTGTCCGTCTGCCAGATAATCTCGCCCATAAGGTTGACGATCGCCGCGAAGTCGCTGTTGGTTTCCTTGTGCGCCTCCCAGATCATATCATAGTCCGCGTTGGGATTTGCCTGGAGCGTGGTTGTTGTAACAGAGATGATGTCGCCCATTCTCTTAACCTGGTCCTCCGTTTCCGCGACGAGAATGTTAAGACCCGTCTGCGAGTGGGAAACCATAAGCTCGTTTGTGTGAGAGGAGCTGCGCCAGATCGTAACCGTGCTGACGATAGCGACCGTCAACAAAATTCCGATAATGATGAGGCTTACCAGCTTTCTGCCTATTCTTGAATTCATAGAGATACCTACTTCCTTCAGATTTTGAAAAATAAATTAACCCATTTAATTCTACCACAAAAAAGCAAAAAAGTCAACAATTTTGGCGAAAATTATTTAGGACTTGTTTTGTGCAAATTGCTGAATAGTAGTCGGCGAATAGTTGTTAGCTGCCGGTTAAAGCCCCCGAAAGCGCGCTTTTCGGAGGCTGTTATTTTATTCTGTTTGCGTGTTAATCAAGCCCGACGTAGTAAATAAACTCCAGCCCGATACTTTTCGTGCCCTCTTCCTCGTTTCGGTTGTCATTGAAGAAAGTGCGGGCTTCGTGGTCCTTGCCTTTCACATTCAAAAACTCCCCGCCGAAGTTGTGACCGAAGCCGAGGTTCCATTTCATGCCGTTTTCGTCGGTGTAGCTGCCGCTCCACGTCAGCGAGAAGTACTGGCTGTCCGTCAGCTCAATACCGTAGTTGTCGCCCAATAAATCATTCCGCACTTCGGGAAGCTCCTCGTCGGGAACGCCCGCTTTCTTCAATTCCCGCCTTGCGTTGTAGGCTTTGTCGTAGGCGACTTCACACTCCTCTATTTTCGCGAAAATCTCCGGGTGGGTTTCCTCGGTGAAAACCTGCACCGCCTTTTCGGGGTCGGGCTCGTCAACGTCGATAAGCAGCGCGTAGTTCTCCAAATCAATCGGCACAACCACCTCATATGTCACGTGGCGATAGCCGTCGTGGTCGACATAATCCCGATATTCGCCCTCGACCTCTTCCCCGAACAGCGTGAGCGTGAAGAATTTCCCGCCTGAGGCGTTTCCCGAAATTATAGTAGCCGCGGAAGCCGCAGCAATCACCGCCGCAACCAAAATCAGCTTGACGCTCTTCCGCTTTTTGGCACGAATTCCCGCTTTTTTCATCGCCGCCCGTTCAATCCGCGTTAAAGCGCCGCGCGGGGCTCTCGCGGTGGAATCCGTGGAGAAAAGCTCGTCAAGCTCTGTCGGCGTTAAATCCCCCAGAATTTTCTCGTATATTTCCATAATTTACCTCCAGTCATTTCCAGTCTGCCAGCCGCCTGCGGAGCTTTTCTACGGCGCGGGACGTGCGCGTGTCGACGTTCGAGACGGACATTTTCAGCCGCGCGGCAATTTCCTTTGAGCTCTCACCGAGGTAGAATTTCCGCAGGAGAATTTCGCGGTCGGGTTCGGGGAGGCTTTTTACCTCGTCGAGGACGGCTTTCCGCAATGCGGTCTTTTCAGCCTCGCGCTCGACGGAATCTTCCTCGGAGATTATCTCCTCTTCGAGAATAAGCGCGGGGTGGAGCCGCCGCGCCGCGTCGAGGGCGTTGTGACGCGCTATCGTGCAAAGCCACGCCTTGACGGAGCCTTTCGAGAGGTCGAGCTTGTCAAGCTCCAGATAAAACTCCGCGAACGAATCCGAGGCGCAGTCCTCGATGTCCGCGCTTGAAGCGTCCGAGAGGGTTCGCCGCACAACCGCGTAAACCAGCCCGCCGTACTGCTTCGTAAGCAGCTTCAAGCCCTTTTCGGGGTTTTCCCGAAGAAGCGCCAAAATATCATCGTCCCGCACCGTATCACCCCCTTTTTGCTTTCATCTATCTATGCGGAGAATTTTGGGAAATCTTACAGAAAACTTAAATAATTCTCCCCGCCGAAGGCGGGGAGAATTATTGTTATTCTAATCCAACGTAGTATTCCAACTCAAAGTGCAGCGTTTTTGTGCCGTCCTCGTTTAAATGCTCGGAGTGCATTGAACTTGAAGGCTTGCCCGCGGCGCTGCCGGTGTTCATAAACCTTCCGCCCATGCCACCGCCGAAGCCGTGCATTTTGCCGGGCTCCCATTCCTCGTCTTTCATTTCCCACGCGCAGTATTCGCTGTCCTTGAATGTGATGTCCAAGTCGAGGTATTCGGGGAGCTCGTCCTCGGACGCGCCCGCCGCCTTCAGGGCTTCTCTCTCTGACATGATTTGCTCATTTTCCTTGTGGTGAGTTTTCAGCTTCTCGAAGAACTCCGGGTCGCTTTCGTCGGTGAGAACGCGCACAGCCTTCTCATAGTCGGGCTCGTCAATGTCGAAAACCACGGCGTAGTTTTCCGCGCTGCCCGGCACAACCGCGTCGAACATCACGTGCCGATAGCCGTCGTGGTCGACGTAATCCCGATAGCCGCCCTCTACCTCTTTCCCGCCGATAAAGAACCGCACGAGATTTCCGCCTGAAGCGGCGTTCACCGTGAACAGCGTAGCCGTCATTGCGGCAACAGCCGCCGCCGCGATAATAAGCGGCTTTATTCTAATTTTGCGTTTTGTCATAGTATTCCCCTCCGTTTCACTATCAATAAGCGAGCGAACGGCGGCGATGTTTTTGCTGACGCGCTTTTTCGACGGTTTCACTTCGTCGGCAGGTCTGCATTTTTCAAAAAAATCCTCAAACATGATCGTACCCCCTGTCGCTCATAAATTCTTTCAGCTTGGCTCTGGCGCGGTGGAGCTCCGTCCGCGCCGAGCTTTCGGTTATTTTCATTGCCTTTGCGATCTGAGAGGTCTGCTCGCCGTAAAGGTAGAAGCGCAGAAATATTTCCCGCCGCTTCGGTGAAAGCGTTTTCAGCCCCTCGCCGAGGACTTCCAGCATTTCGGACAGCTCGGCGTGCTCCTCAACGGAGAACTCCGCGGGAATGTCGAGCTCGGAGATGTCCTCGCATGGCGGCGGGTCGTCGCGGAAGCGGTTCTTGACGGCGTTCCGCGCGGCGGCGGAAAGATACGCTTTCAGCCCGAGCTTCATGTCAAGCCGCCTGCGCTGCTCCCAGAGCTTGTAGAACACCGCGACGGAAAGCTCGTCGATGTCCTCCTCGGACAAAAAACCGCGCGAGAAGTTCCGCGCCACGGTGCACACATACCCCGAATATTTCTTCATAATTCGCTCAAGCGCCGAAGCATCGCCGTCCGCAAGCGCCAAAAGCAGTTTTTCGTCGTTCATATTTCCTCTCAGTCAGAAAAATTTGCGCAAACTCGAAGGTTTTGCCCTTCTATTTCTATAGACACGGATTTTTTAAAATTGTTACAGGTTATGGGGAAATTTTTTTGAAGTCGGAGTAAATTTCGCCCCACATTTATTATACTTTAAATTCTCCGCCGTTTCAACCTAATTTTCCATAAAAATACACAAAAACCCCTTGAAAAAATATTCAAAATATGTTATAATAGACTAGATGTATTTATATCACACGGGCTTATCTTACCTCTCAAATCCTCGTCCGTGCAAAAAACCAGAGGGGAACACTTTACTATGAAAGCAGATTTACATTGCCATACGACTATTTCCGACGGTTCGCTGGGGATTTCGGATATCATAAGACAGGCGGACAGGAACGACGTGCGGTATCTCGCGATTACCGACCACGACAGTTTGGCTTCGCTGTCGCGCTCATCTGTTCTCGGTAAGCGCTATAACGTGAACGTTATCCCCGCCGTGGAGTTTTCGGCGTTTGATTCGGCACGCGGGCGCAAGGTTCATATCTTGTGCTACGACCCGCAAAAGCCCGACAGGCTTGAGGGGCTTTGCCAGCGGAACTCCGAGGGGCGAATGAAGCTCGGCAAGAGCCTCGCTATGAGGGTTCTGGAGAAATATCCGATAACTCTTGAAAGTATTCTGCGCTACTCCGCGGGGAGCAAGGCTATCTACAAGTGCCACATAATGCACGCGCTTATGGACTACGGCTACACGACCGAGCTTTACGGCAGCGTCTACGACGACATCTTCGACGCGGACGACGGCTTGTGCGCCGAGCAGGTTCGCCAGGAGGCGGATTTCTATCCCGACGTTCGCTTTGTGACGACCTTGATCAGAGCGTCGGGCGGCATTTCGATAATGGCGCACCCCAAGGTTTTCGACAGCATGGAGCTTCTTGAGGAGCTCGCCGCCGAGGGCGCGATAGACGGTGCGGAGGCGTTCCACCCCGGCGCGAGCAAGGGTTTTTCAAATCAGGTAATGCAATTAGCGGAGCATTACGATTTGATAACAACGGGCGGCTCGGACTTCCACGGCTTCTACAATCACTACGCGATACAGATAGGCTCCAATCCCACGCCCGAGGAGGAGTTGAATAAGGTATTGAATCATAAGGTCAAAGCAATATAATAAAGAGGGTTTGAAGATGGACATTAAAG
>CAYSHU010000095.1:0-8392 GCA_964430965.1 uncultured Ruminococcus sp.
CAGCTTGTCGCCGCTTTTCTTCTCGTAATCGAGCACGCCCGTTTTGATCTTGGCGCGCGCGGCGTTCAGGCGATACTTCACCGTGCCCTCGGGACAGCCCATTTCCTCGGCGATCTCGGCTATCGTCAGCTCGTCGAAGTAGAACATGATAACCGTTTGATAAAGCGCGTCGGAAAGCGTTTCGCGCATTATTTTCAGTACTATCTCGCGCTTTTCCGAAGCCTCGGCGTACTCCTCGGGCAGGAAGTTTTCGTCAACCTCCTCGAAGGTCTCCTCGTCAAGCGGCTCGCTTGGGTGTGCGCCTTTTTTGATGAGGAAGTCCTTGCAGAGGTTCGCCGCGATGCGCTTTATCCACGGCTCAAACCTCTCGGGGTTTTCGAGCGTTTTCAGCTTCGCGAACGCCGTGATGTACGTGTTCTGCGTTATATCCTCAGCGTCCTCGGCGTTCTTCAAAAGGCAAACGCACGTGAAATAAACCGCGCGGCAGGTGCTTTTGTAGAGCTCGTCCAGCGCCGCCGCGTCGCCGTTCAGCGCCAAGGGAATTATACTTTTGTAGTCCGTCATAGCTTTCTCCTTAATTTTCCCGCGGGCAAGCCGTCTAGAATACCTGCCCTTTAATAAGACGATTTTCGGAGGGAAAAGGTTTGTTTTTTTCGAGAATTTTTGAGAATTTTAATCCCCCGCAGGGCGGGGGATTTTTGTTTAACTACCGAAAACAGATTTCGCGATGTCGCACGATTCCTTCGCGTCCTTCGCGTAGAAATCCGCGCCGATTTGCTTGGCGTATTCGGGCGTGAGCACCGCGCCGCCTACCATTACCTTACAATCCAAATTCGCCTCTCGCAGGAGGGAAATGGTTTTCTCCATACTCCCGAGCGTCGTTGTCATCAGCGCCGAAAGCCCCACGAGCTTCACGTTCTGCTCGCGCGCCGTGTTCACGACAAGCTCATACGGCACGTCCTTGCCGAGGTCGATAACGTCATAGCCGTAGTTCTCAAGCAGCACTTTGACGATATTTTTCCCGATATCGTGAATGTCGCCCTTGACGGTCGCGAGGATTATTTTGCCCTTAGAAACGCTTTTCTCGCCCGTTTTCGCGAGGTGGTTTTTAATCACCTCAAAGCACGCCTGCGCCACGCCCGCGCTTAAAATCAGCTGCGGCAGGAAGATCTTGCCGCTCTCGAAATCAGCTCCGGTCTTGTCAAGCGCGGGGATCAGCGTTTCGTTGATGATCGTCATCGGCTCGGCGGTTTTCAGCAGCTCCTCGGTGAGCCGCGCGCCCTCCGCTTTGAGCCCCGTCGCGATCGCGTATTCAAGCGTTATTTCCTCGTGAGCGGCGGGCTTTGCTTGGGGAGAATTCTCCCTGCCGTAAGCCGCCACATACTCCAGCGAATTCTTGTCGTAGCCCGCAAGCACGTTGAACGCCCGCACCGCGCCCACCATATCGGGGACGTTCGGGTTGATTATCGGCAAATCCAAGCCGTTTGTGAGCGCCATTGTCAGGAAGTTGTGCGTGACTATCACGCGCTCCGGCAGCCCGAAGCTGATGTTGGAAACTCCGAGCACGGTTTTAAGCCCGAGCTCCGTTTTCACGCGCCGAACGGCTTCAAGAGTTACGGGCGCGGCGGACTGCTCCGCGGACACGGTGAGCGTCAGGCAGTCGATAAACACGTTCTCCCGTGGTATTCCGAGTGAGAGCGCGCGGTCGAGAATTCGCTTCGCTATCGCGAAACGCCCCTCGACGGTTTTCGGAATCCCGTCCTCGTCGAGGCAAAGCCCCACAACACACGCGCCGTATTTCTTCACGAGCGGTAAAACCGTTTGCAGCGACTTCTCCTCGCCGTTTACGGAGTTCACGACCTCCTTGCCGTTGTACACCCGCAGCGCCTTTTCAAGCACCTCGGGGATAGTGCTGTCGACCTGAAGCGGCGCGTCCGTCACGCCCTGAATTGCCTTCACCGCACGCGTCATCATCGCGCCCTCGTCGATGCCCGGCAGCCCGACGTTCACGTCGAGAATATCCGCGCCGCCCTGCGTCTGCTCAATAGCCTGCCCCAAAATATAATCAATATCATTCGCGAGAAGCGCCTCTTTGAAGCGCTTTTTGCCCGTCGGATTTATGCGCTCGCCGATTATCCGCGGGCGGTTTATCACTACCGTTTTCGAAGCCGAGCAGCACGCCGCGGGTATCTCGCGCGTTATTTTCTTGAACTTCTGCTTGTTCAACATCTCGCGCAGCTCGCGGATATAATCGGGGCTTGTGCCGCAGCAGCCGCCGAAAATCCTCACGCCGAGCGGCACGATTTTCTCAACAAACTCCGCGAATTGCTTCGGATCAACGTTATATTCCCCCGTAAGCGGGTCGGGCAGCCCCGCGTTGGGCTTGAGGACGACGGGCAGATTAGTCCAGCGGCAAAGCTCCTCGGCTATCGGATAAAGCTCCGCGGGACCCAGCGAGCAGTTCACGCCGATTGCGTCAACGCCAAGCCCCTCAAGCGTCAGTGCCATGGAGCTTATCGCGCAGCCCGTGAACGTCCGCATATTCTCCTCAAACGTCATCGTGCAGATTATCGGAAGCTCGGAGTTTTCCTTTGCGGCGAGCACGGCGGCTTTCAGCTCGTACAGGTCCGTCATTGTCTCAAAAACGATAACGTCCGCCTCGCTGCCCGCCGTTATCTCCTCCTTGAAAATCTCGTAAGCCTCCTCGAACGTAAGCGTGCCCGTAGGTTCTAAAAGCTGCCCGATAGGCCCGACGTCCAGCGCCACGAGAGCGTTCGGGTTCGCGCTTTCCGCGACCGCCCTTTTCGCGTTTAAAATCCCCGCGCGGACAACTCGCTCGACGGAATACCCGCAGCGCTCGAGCTTATGCCGATTTGCCCCGAACGTGTTCGCGTAGATAATATCCGCGCCCGCCGCGAGGTATTCCTTGTGAATATCGATAAGCGTCTGCGGGCTTTCGAGATTGAGCGCCTCGGGCGTATCGCCGGGCTTTAGCCCGCGCGCTTGCAGCATTGTACCCATACCGCCGTCTAATAGAATAAAATCATTTCGCTCAAGTAATTTTCTGAAATCCATATCGTTTGTCCTCATTTTTGTTTTTATCCGACTTGTTTTTCGTTTTCCCCCGCCGCAGGCGGGGGAAAACGAAGGTTTATTTATAGACCGAAAAGGAAACTCTGCCTTTAACCGCAATGCTCCCCGCGTTTGCGGAGCTCGCATTTTTCGCGGATCGGGCAGGTTGAACACCCGCGTGTTTTCGGCGTCAGCTCGTGATTCGAAATCCCGATGATCGCCGTCACGGATTTCCGCGGGATCAAAATCAGGCTGTCCGTTACGGTGAGTCCGATTCTCTTTTGCGCGTTAAGCACGTCAAGAAAATCCCGCTGAATTCCAAGCGGCAAATCGCCGTAGCCGGGGGAGAAGCGCCACGTAAAATGCACCCCCGCAAGCCTCGCCTTTATCTCCTCCTCCGCGAGGTTGCACACCTGCTCTACCGCCGCGCTTGCGAGAGCGTCCGCCACGAACGCCTTTTCCATAGCGGAGCTTTCAAACTCCCGAATCACGGAATCCACGCCGCTGCCAAGCGTCACCGCCATAAGCGCGCATTTTTCGCAGCCCGCGAGATGCTCCCGAATACTATTTCCTGCGAGTTTAAGCGGCGTGCCGCTCACTGTTATTTCCTCGCCGTTTTCAAGATCGAAAACCGCGTAAACAAACTTGGGGCTTATCGCCTTGAGAAGCCGCTTTTCGCACTCCTCGGCAACCTCGCGAAGCTCCGCCGAAAGATCCCCGCGCTGCCCCATATACCGAAACGCCTCGCCGCGATTGATTTTTTCGAGTTTCACTAAATCACTTCCAATCAATACAATTATAGCAGATTTCACCGCGTTTGTCAATGTTAAAACAGTATTTTCCCCCGCCTGCGGCGGGGGAAAATACTGCGGGATAAAAATAAACCGCCCCGCGAAAAATCCGCGGGGCAGCTGGGATTTATGCGGCTGCTTCCATTGCCGAAACATACATCAGCTCGTAAGCGTCGCCGTCCGAAATTGTGATTGAGGACGCGCCCACCGCTGTCGGCGTGCCATTCTGCAAAAGGCTCCAATAGGACTGGTCAACGCTGTAATCGGCGAGCACGCCGTTCACGCGCTTGATGTACAAGCCGTACTCGCTGTTGTCGCCCTCCGCGAGGCCCGTTTCGACGAGCATCTCGGCGAGGTTGTCCTTGTCGGACTTCATGGTAATCACAACGCTTTTGCCGTCAATCGTTACGGTGATGAGCGCGGTGTGCGCTCCCGCGCCGATTTCCGTGTCCTCCGTGTACGTCGCGCCGCTCCAGAGCCCCGCGTCGCTTACGACGGTTGAACTCCCGGAGCTCTCAAGGGTTTTGGTTTTCTCCCCGCACGCCGTGAGCGTCACGGAAACCGCGCAGAGCAGAGCCGCCAGAGCTGTTCTTGTTTTCTTCATTTTGTTTACCTCTTTTCGATTTATTTGCTCGAAAAGAAATGCGCTCCGCCTCGCATTGTCCCGAAACGGTCACGCAGTATCACAACGGGGCGGGCATTCCGGCTCGCGACGCTTGCAATACGCGCCGCACACGATAGTGACTGCTGTCGGAGATTCTCACTCCGTTCCCCCGCCGCCTCTGGTCGCAAACATCGTGTTTGCGACTTAGCCGGCGGCATTGCGGCATCCGTGCCGCACGCCGCCTCTGGTCGCAAATATCGTGTTTGTGACTTGGTTGGCGGCATTGCGGCATACATGCCGTGCGCCGCCTTGCGCCGCTTCAAGAGCGACGTTCGGCAAATATAAAAAAAATCCGCTGCGTTTCTTCTGAACGTTATTATTATATCACAAAGCGGGGGATTTGTCAAGGGAGAAAACGCAAAAGAGGCGGGAACGTGACGCTCCCGCCGTTATTGCTATTGCCGTTGACTGTACCGGGAGGCAACGCAAAAAACTTGTTAAAGCATTTTATATGTAACTCTCGGATAAGTCAGACCAGCTTTTCTCCGCAGCCCGAGCAGAACGCGCCGTCGCCGCTGTTTGTCTTGCCGCAGTTCGGGCAGACCAAGCCCGCTGACGGAAGCTCCGCCCGCGGCCTTGTAAACGCAAAAGCGGCATATAAATGCCGCTTTATCCATGTCCGTGACCATTACCGTAACCGTTTCCGTGGTGTCCTCCGCCGATTTGCGGGAGATTTTCGTTATCGCCGTTTTCCGACGCCAGAGCGGCTATAAGCTCGCGCAGCTCACGCATACTCATTCCTTGAATATCCTCGGGAGCAATATCGGGGTCGAGCTCGCGCAGCTCCAGAAACGCCCGATATTTCCCGCAGGAAAGCCCAAGCGCGTGTGCCTCGGACGCTTCCTCGGAGCTTGCGGAGTTACAGTATACATTATTGTGACTGTCCGCGCAGCTCCTCATATCCGAAAGTATCCTTTCCGACTGCGCGGAGCTCGTTTCAATTACTGTGATTGTCATAATCTCGTTTTCGGAAAGCATTGCCCCAACGCTTTCGCTATCCATTATCTTACGGAGCGCTTCGTCATAGCCCGCGAATTTTATGCCCGGCGTTTTTGCGAGCTCTTTTCCGTCATCGTTCAGCGCGTTTACCGAAATAACCCTGTCAAACCGATTTATGCACAATTCAAGCGAAGGATTTATGTCGATATTCACGCGAGCCGTCGGAGTGAAGTATAAGCCTGCTCCGACGAGCAAAATCAGCGCCAGACAAGTCGCGGGGACGATCATTCGAAAATTCAGCGCTTTTCGCGCCGCGTAGCCTCGCGTTTTCCTTGCGATAAACGCCTTTGTGCCGCTTTTCAGCTCGTCGCCCGCGCGGACCGCGTCAAATGCCGCTTTTATTTTATCTTCCATACCCCTCACCTCCCAGCTTTTCCCGCAGCAGCTCCTTTGAGCGCGTCAGGAGCGTATAGATAGTGTTGACGTTTTTGTGAAGTGCCTTGCTTATCTGCGGAGCGGTGTAATCCTCATAATAATGCAGATACACGACCTCGCGGTATTTCGCAGGCAGTGAAAGGACCGCCTCCAGAACCTCGCGGTTTTCCGGCAGAGTTTCCGACGGCAACTCCGTAATCTCGTCAAACGATACCGTTCGCGAGCGAAAAAAGCTCTTGAGCCAGTCCTTGCACGCGTTTATCGTAACCCGAATGATCCACGCTTTTTCGTGTTCGTCGCTCTCAAAGGCAACGGAGCTGAGGTAATATTTGAAAAACACGGTCTGAAACACGTCCTCCGTATCGGCGTGATTTTTCAAATAGACAGTACAAAGCCGTTGAACGGTATCGGAATACCGCTCAACGGCTTTGTTCACCTCACGCTCGCTCCGCATAAGCAGTGTCCTCCGTTATGCTCCGTTTCTTCCGCAGCCATTTCCGCGATGGTGTCCGTTTCCCGCGCCGTTTTGCGGGCACGCGCCGTCGGCGTAGTTGTCGCAGATGCCGTCGTTGTCATTATCGACAAAATTGCCGTTTCCGCGGCCGTATCCGCAGCCCGCGCCGTTTTGCGGGCACGCGCCGTCGGCGTAGTTATCGCAGATGCCGTCGTTGTCATTATCGACAAAGTTGCCGTTTCCGCGGCCGTATCCGTTGCCCGTTCCGTTTTGCGGGCGCGTGCCGCCCGCGTAGTTATCGCAGATGCCGTCATTGTCATTATCGACAAAATTGCCGTTTCCGCTGCCCGTATAGTTGTCGCAGATGCCGTCATTGTTATCATCGACAAAATTGCCGCGCGAATTCGCCTGAGAAATAACCGTAACGGTACTCGATTTCTCGGCAGCCTGCGCGTTATTCCTTGAAAACGCGGACGCATAGTCCACGCTGATGCCGGGCTTTTCCGCAGACGCCGTGTTTGCCAAAACTCCCATAGTTGCCGCGCCGATCGTCAGAACCGCCGCGGGAATTATTACCATTATTTTCTTCATAATTCATAACCTCCGTTTATTAGTGATAGCCGACTTCACTTATAATACGATTGAAAATTCAAAATCCATTCAAAATTAAAAAAATTCCACAAAAAATTTTTATGAGTAAATAAAATTAGCAAGGCAGCGGGGAAGCTATGCTTTCCCGCTGTCTGCTTGTGATGATTTGAAAAGTTTCCGCGTTGCTGCCGGACTAAGGCAAATCAAAAATCAGTACCCGTTAAGCTCATTCCTCTTGATAAACGAGGAATAATCGGTGTACGCCCAGTTAAGGTCAACCTTGCCGTCGATGCCGTCAACGAAGCCTATGCCGTACTGCCAGATACCGTAAGACCCGCCGTAGTCGCACGCGCGGCTGTAATCGGCTATCCACGTCGGGCGGGAGAGCCGTGTGCTTTCCGATACATAGTTAGTGTACCAGTATCTCGAGCAGTAAACTCCCGCGAGATACCCCGCGTCCTCAACCTCGCTGCAGAACGCCTCCACGAGATTTGTGCAGAACGACATACCCTTGCTGAACTGGTCGCTTTCCTCCAGGTCGAAATAAACGGGGAAGTCAAGCTGCTTGCCGTCCATTGCCCTGATAAACGCCCGCGCCTCGGATCTGCCCTGCGAGAGCGTCGTCGCGTAGCTGTACCAGTAAGCGCCGACCTTCAAGCCCGCCTTCTTCGCGTTTCTGTAATTTCTTTCCCAGGTGTCAACCGTGCTTGTGCCGTAGCCTGCCTTTATAATAACGAAGTCCACGCCGCTCTTCTTGACCGCGTTATAATCCACGTCGCCCTGCCAGCCCGAAACGTCAATGCCCTTCATCATCAGGCGGGATGCGCCGTACTGCGTTGAAAGGTCCATAACCGGCGCGAGAGATGCTTTTGTAACAACGGTTTTCTCCACCGCCGGGCTGTATTCCACATAATTTATCGCGCGGACTCTGAACCGGTAAGAAACGCCCTCGCCAAGCCCCGTTACATTATAAGATGTCGCGGAGGTTTTCCCGACGCTTACCCATACGCCGTTTATCTCCATATCGATTTGATAGCTGTCCGCAAGAATACTCTTTTCCCACAGCAGCTTCACGCTGCCCGCCTTCGCGATTGCCTCAAGGTTTTCCACGGGCTGCGGCGGCTTCGAGTCGGTTTTCAATTTGATTTCAACAGCGCTGCCCGACTTCGCCGCGCGCATCGGGATTACTCTGAATGTGTATTCCGTATTCGGAATCAGGGAAGTGACATTGTACGAAAGCGCGGTTGTTGTCGCGACAGACCTCCACGCCCCGCCGCTGAGCATTTCTATCTGATATTTATCGGCGATTTTGCTCTTGTCCCACGAAAGAGTAAACCTTACTGTTTCAATGTCGCTTGCCTTGACGTTTGTTACCGCGTCGGGAATGTCGGAGAGCGTCGTTGCGGTTATGTATGCCGAGCGGCTGTACTTCGAGCCGTTAAACGC
>CAYSHU010000096.1:0-8141 GCA_964430965.1 uncultured Ruminococcus sp.
AGAATAAGTCGTTTTCATCTAATTCTCTTTTCAGCTCATCTACAAAATGCCCATTGCTTTGGCTTAAAGGTATCAATCTCCAGTTAAAATCTTCCCCGTATTTTTTATCCAGCTGATACATTATTTCTTCGATAGTCATATTATCCGTGATAATCATTCCCGCCTCCGTAAATTCCGATTTACACATCCTTTTTATAGACCTCGTTCCTGTCCCAAAGCTGCTCGAGCTTGCCGAATGTGCGCTCGACGCGGCAGCGGTTGGCGGTGGAAACGGTGACGATAAGCGCGTTTATCAAGCTCATCGGGGCGACAAGGCTGTCGACGAAGGAAACCATATCCGACGCGGCGAAGAGCGTGGTGTGCGCGAATTCGGTGAGCGGGGAGCTTTCGCCGTCGGTAATCGCGATAATCTGCGCGCCCATTTCGTGCGCGAAACGGCACGCCTCGATAGTGCTTGAAGCATAGCGCGGGAAGCTCATTGCTATCAGCAAATCGCCCTCGCCGATGTGTATCATCTGCTGATAAAGCTCCGCCGTGCCGACCGCGCCGACGAGCGTTACGTTGTCGAAAATAAGGCGGAGATAGTAGTGCATAAAGCCCGCCAGCAGCCCGGAACTCATTGCGCCTTGAATGTAGATGCGCTTCGCGGCGACTATCGTCGAAACGGCGTTGTCAAAGCTCTCGCGGTCGACGGTTTCGAGCGTGCGGCGTATCTTGTCAATGTCCTGATTAAGAACGCCCGCCAGCGGGTCGTCGCCGCCTATGCGGCTGCGCGTTACGTCCATTCGCTGGAGCGACGTGAGCTTGTTTTTGATGTGGCTTTGCAGCGAACGCTGGAGCTGCGGATAGCCCTCGAAGCCGAGCTCGATAGCGAAGCGCACAACGGTGCTCTCGCTTACTCCCACGGCGTTGCCGAGCTTCAGCGCGGTCATATACGCGGCTTTTTCGTAGTGCGCGAGGATATAGGTCGCGATGAGCTTCTGGCTTTTTGAGAAGCTCGGGAGCTGATCCTCCATTCTTTTCAGCAGGTCTTGGTTCATTGTAATTAACACCTCGATTTTGAGGACGGCTTCAGCGCCGCTCTTGTATTTTAATGTACACATATATAATACACCTTTATTTCGAATTTTGCAAGTGTTTTTGCAAGATTTTTTTCAAAACTTGCAAAAATGCTTGCAGTTTTTTGCAGATTTCGGCGTGGTAGGATTTAGTTGTCGGGAGGAAGAGCAGTCTGGGGCGTTCCGATTGGCAGCAACACGACCAGCGAAGTGTTAAATTTCAAAAAGTGTCAAGATTTTGCGAAAGCAAAATCTTGACCGGTTCCCTCAGCGTAGCGCAGCGGAGCGCGAAGCGCGGAGCGAGCATACGGTGAGGGAATTTTGAAATTTAAATTTAAATAAATTTTGAAATTTAAATTAAAATCAGGAGGTTATATGGATTTTAGGAATTTACTATTCGGCAAACGCGGGTTTGCCAAAAGCTCCGCCGCGGACGTGGCTTTAAGCGACGTTGACAGGTGGCTGGACATCTACCGAGGCGGCGGGGAGTGGCGGTATACGCGCAAGGGCGGAATTTCGGGCGGTATGCGCAGAGTGGCAACGCCAAACGCCGCGAAGGCGCTCTGCGCGGAGTTCGCGCGGCTGTGCTTCACCGAGGGCACGGAGATAATCAGCGTTGACAAGGAAACGGAGCTGTTTTTAAAGAGGACGCTCGATGGCAATCGCTTTTTCGAGCGGTTTCCCGATTTTCTTGAGAAGGCGTTCGCGGCGGGCGGCGGCGTTGTTAAGGTTTACAGCGGCAGCGACGGCGTAAGGCTCGATATGGTCGGCGCGGAGAGCTTCGTCCCGACAAAATGGGACGGCAGAGGCTTTTACGGCGGGGCGTTCGGGTCGAGCATCACGGAAAACGGCAAAAGCTATATTCTCGCGGAAACTCAGGAGCTTACGGGCAACGGTCTGGTAATCTCCAACAAGCTGTTCAACGAAAACGGGCGCGAAATCGAGCTTTCGGCGCTGTACCCGAAAATGCGCGAGGAAACGGTGATAAAGGGTCTTAGAAAGCCGCTGTTCACATACTTCGGCACGGGCACCCAAATTTCGAAATCAGGGCGCGGCTGCCCGCCGCTCGGGGCATCAGTGCTCGCAGGGTCGGAGGACACGCTGAAGGCTATTGACATTGTGTTTGACAGCTTGACGCGGGAGTTCATTCTCGGGCGCAAGAGAATTATCGTGCCGAGCTATGCGCTGCGTGGAGAGTATGACGAAAACGGCGAGTATAAGCGCTATTTCAACGTGAACGACGAGGTTTTCGAGGCGTTTGCGACTTCGGATTCCGACGAGCTGAAAATCACGGACAACACCGCGCAGCTGCGCGTGTCGGAGCACATCGAGGCGCTCGGGCAGCTGCTCGACTTGCTTTGTATGCAGGCGGGCTTGTCCGAGGGCGCGCTGTCCTTCAAGAGCGGCACGCTGCGCACCGCGACGGAGGTCGTCAGCCGCAACAGCCGCACCTATCGCACGGCGTGCTTTTACAGAAAGCTCCTCGCGGACGGGCTTGCGTGCGTTTTCGAGAATATCTGTATTCTCGGCAAGATGTCCGGCGAGCTTTCTCGAAACGCGCTCGAAAGCGCCTCGATCCGCTTCGCGGACGGCGTTTGCGAGGACGAGGGCTCGAAAATCGAGCGCGCGAGAACGCTCTACACAAGCGGCTTGATTTCAAAGCCGCGGGCGATTTCCGAAATTTACGGAGTGTCGCTTGAGGAAGCTAAGGCTATTGTAAAGGAGGATAACAATGACTAGCGAAATTACAAATCCAAACGAAACTCAAAACCAGAGCGGCGAGGAAATTATCACCACGCCGCCCACGCCGACAGAGCCGAATAATCCCGAGGCTGCCGAGGCAAAGCCGACGGAGCCCGTTTCGGGAATTCCCGAGGGCGAGAAAAACGCCGAGCTCCCCGAAAATGACGCGGAGAAATCGGAGCTTTTGAAGCAGATAGAGGAGCTTAAATCGGAGCTTCTTAAGGAGCAGATCAAGGTGAAGCTCCTTGTTCTGGGAATTCTCCCCGAGAAGCTGGAGGACGCGGCGGCTATGGCTTACGGGCTTTTCCTCGCGGGGAGAACGGCGGACGCCGCCGCGGAGGAAATCTCCGCCGCGTATCCGCATTTCAAGGCGATCCGCACGGAGCTCCCGCAGTTCTCGGCGGAAAGCTCGGGCAGCAAGGACGGCTTTTCCGCAATCCGCAGGATTTTTTCGGCAAAGTGAGATAACGGTTGGCGGTCTTTAAACTCGCCCGAAGCGCGAACTCGAGAGGTTATCCGTTAAAGAATTCAGGCGCAGAAGCGGCGAGAGCAGACGGTTATTGACACAGCGAGTTTCGTAAAGCGATTTGCGGCGCAAACCTCAGAGGCTATCTTGATGAAACGGCGCGGCGGCAAATCAACAAACGAAACGCGGAGAACCGGCGACTGATCGCTATTAAACCAAAAACTAACAGGAGGTAATAAACTATGGCAAATCAGATTGAATACGCAAAGGTTTTTCAAAAGGAGCTTGACAAGCAGATTATCGAGGGCTCGACATCGGGCTGGATGGAGGCTAACGCTTCGCAGGTCATTTACAACGGCGGCGACGAGATCAAGATCCCGAAAATCGCGCTTAAGGGTCTTGGCACCTACAACCGCACCGACGGATACACGACAAACCCTATCACTTATTCCTACGAAACGCGCGTTATGAGCATGGACAGAGGCAAGCGTCTTCGCATTGACGCGCTGGACGTTGACGAAACGGGCTTCGGGCTTGCGGCGGCGAACATCGCGGCGGAGTTCCAGAGAGTTAAGGTGATCCCCGAAATCGACGCTTATCGCTACTCCACGCTTTCCAAAAACGCGGCTATCACAAAGGAGTACACTCCCGACAAGTCGACCGTGCTTTCCACCCTGCTCGCGCAGCTCGGCGAGGTGCGCGAGGTGACGGGCGGCGAGGGCGAACTTGTTATCGCGATGAGCCGCCCTGTTTACGATATGATCATGCTTTCGAGCGAGGTTACACACTCTATCGACTGCGGCAGCTTCAGCCAGGGCGATCTGGAGCTCTCCGTTAAGACGATCAACGGCGTGACTATCATTCCCGTGCCCTCCGCGCGTATGAAGACCGGCTATGTTTTCGACAGCGCGGACGGCTTTGAGCCCGACGAGGACGCGAAGCAGATAAACTGGATAATCTGCCCGCGCACCGCGCCTATCGCGATTTCCAAAACGGACAATCTCAAGATAATCACCCCCGAGCAGAACCAGTTCGCGGACGCGTGGGATATCGACTACCGCAAGTATCACGACATCTTTATCCCCGACAACAAGAAGGCGGCTATCGCGCTTTGCGTTGAAGAAACGGAAGAGGATTCCTGATGAGCTTTTGACTCCCCCGCTCATACCGGACTAATTAACTTGTGACACACGGGCGGCGGTAATAATCGCCGCCTGTTTTTCTAATAGGAGTGAATTTTATGATTATTACTATTGAGGAATTCAGAGAGCTTGGCTTTGAGTGCGCCGAGGCGGACGAGGACAAGCTGGAAAACTGCATCAAGCGCGCGGAATGTGCGCTGAACGCGCTCAGCCGCGGAACGCTCAGCTCGGCAATGGCGCAGTGTGAAAGCAACGCGTTTTTGATAAAGCAGGCGGCGGCGTTCGAGGCGGACGCGCTGCTGAAAGCGGAGCTTTCGGGCGGCGTTGAGCGCGTGTCGCTCGGGGATTTTTCGTATTCCGAAAGCTCTCAGGGCGGCTCGAACGGAATTATTGATGTTCCCGAAACAGTTCGGAAGCTGCTTTGCGCGGCAGGGTGTTTCTATAATTTCAATAAAGCGGGGAGCGTGGAGGTGATAGAATGAACGTTAAGCCTATTCCGCAAAGGCTGCTTGGGGATAATCTTGTGCTGATTATTCCGACGAAAACGGGCTCGCTTGAAACGCCGATTTCCAACGTCCGCGTGGAGCGGACGCAGAGCATCGAGTGCGGCTCTCAAAGCAATCCGAAAAGCGTTTCCGAGATAACGGTGTGGGTGGACTACATACGCTCGACGTGGGCGGGGTTCCCTGTCGGCGCTAAGGTAACATACGGCGGCGAAACGTTTGAGATCATCGAGCGGAGGCTCTATAACGACAGCGCGAACGCGCCGCATCACTTGAAATTTACGGCGAAGAGAACAGGAGATGAGGCTGAATGAAAATCACGATCAACGATGTGGAATTTGATAACGTCACGGAGCTGCACGTAAACCGCGAGCTTCGGCAGAGCGACGTGCGCTGCAACGCGTTCGGGGATTTGCTTATTGACGTTGTTTCGCGGAAATACGCGCTTGTCGTAACGTTTGGGCTGATGACGGAAAACGAGCTCAAAAAGCTGCGGCAGCTTACAAAAAACATTTTCGTTACGGTGAGCTTCCACGCTCCCGAGGGGGAGGTTTCGAGCTCCTTCCACATCTCCAACGAGCCCGCCGCGGAGGTCAAAACCGTAAACGGAGTTAAAATGTACGGCGGCGTTAAGCTCGAGATGAAGCAGAAGTGAGGTGAGCCTATGGAAATTGATTTGGAGCAATTCAAGCAGCTTGCGACGGAAAACGGGAGAATGGTCAGCTGCAAAATTGAGGTTGGCAGCGAAACCTATTATGACAACAGGATTTTGAAGTTCGACTTTACGGACGTTACGCACGGCGATTATTTCACGATAGGCACGGCCTGCTCGAACGAGCTCAGCTTTACTGTTGTTGATTATGTCGAGCCCGCACTTAACACGAAGGTTCGCGCGTATATCAGCTTTAACAACAGTGGGCAGTGGTTTCAGCTGGGACTGTTTTACGTCGCAAGGCGGCTTTTCCGCGGGAGATACGCGACGCTGGTGTGCTACGATAAAATGAACGATTTGAACGTGCCGCTTGTCGGGAACGTCCAAAGCTCGGTGAGCTCCCGCGCGGACACGCTTCTGGCGGAGGTTTGCAGACAGGGCGGGATTACGTTCAGCGGAACGTGCGAGAGCTTTGTTACATATCTCCCGCACCCGTCGACGACGCTTCGCGAAATCATCGGCTACATCGCGGCGCTGCATTGCGCGTGCGCGAAGTTCGACAGAAGCGGCAATCTGGTTTTTATAAAATACTCCGAAATGCCGACCGAAATTCTCCACGCAAAAAACTGTATGAAAATAAAACGGTATATTACTCGCGCGGAAATAAAGGGCTTGCGCTCTACGAACGATCTGGACACGCTCCGCTGGGGCGGCACCGAACGCTTTACCACGCTTGAGCTTTACAATCCGTTTATGACGCAGGCGGTTTTGAATTCTCTGGGCGCAAAGCTCGGCGAGCTTTATTTTTACGGCGCGGAGGTCGAAATGCAGGGGCTGCCCTATCTTGAGGCGGGGCATTTTATTCAGCTTGAGGACACCGACGGCTCGCTTACGCCGATAGTAATCAGCGAGATAAAATACCACTACGACGGCGGCCTGACCGCGACGCTTTTTTCCAAAAACAAGGAGGACTCCGATCCGGGCGTGAGCAAGTCGGAGTTTGAAAAAACCGTTGCGGATATCCGGGAGGCGGTAAATAAGCTGAAGCGAACGCTTGAAAGTTTATAGTTGACAGAGAAATCCCCCGCCCTTTTAATAAGGGCGGGGGATTTCAGAGCGTGTTCAGGCGTTGCTTACGTCAGCGCTTTTCAGTATCATCTTGATAGCGCCCGTTTTGAACAGCACCACCGCGCCGGCGGTGGTAAGAATCATCTCGGGGAGCATATAGCACGCGTTGTAGCCCGCGCTGTAAAGCCACGGGTTCGCGATCTCACCGAGGCTCTCCCATAGCTTGCCCGTGGAATGGAAAACCACCGCGCCGCTTATCACGTGCAAAGCGTAACGAAGAGCGATTGCCGAGAACGCGCCGCCTATCCAGCCCTTCATATCGCTTTTGCGGAATATTCCCGCAAGACCAAGCACGGTAAACGCGCCTATGTAATCAAGGAAAATGCAAAGCGCCAAATCGAGCGGAGCAAGCCCCCACGCGAACAATCCGTCGCCGACAACGCCGTCGAGGAACTGCGTCAGCGAATACACAAACGCGCACGCAAGCCCGCTGCCCACGCCGTTTCTTATGCTGAAAATGATTATCGGCAGCATTGAAAGCAGCGTTATCGAGCCTCCCCACGGCAGCTTAAAAATCTTCACCATGCTCAGCACGAACGCCAGCGCTACCATTACCGCGCCCTCAACCAAAATACGAACCTTGTTGTTTTTCATTTCTTCTTCTCCTTTTTGACAGGAAACGCCGATGTGACTGTGTTTTCCCCGCCTGCGGCGGGAAAAACACGTGAAATTATTCAGCGTGTCCATAATTAAATTACCGAGAAAAGAAAACGCCCGAGCGAAGGCTAAGCCTTTTTATTTCGCCTCATGCGTTGACAATCTCTTTGGGTTGTCGCACGACCACGAAATATTCTATAAGGCTAGCCAACTGTCGGACGCAGCAAGCACATAAATTGCGAAAACACGCAAATATACTTCCTACGTCGGCATTATCCGAATCAGGTTTAGGGTCGAAGCCGAACTTCCTCTCAGCCCTTGAGCCTGTTGGGAACAGGCTCGTAAGCTCCCCCGATATTCTTTTCACTTCTTTATTATACCACTTTTTTCGGATTTGTCAAGTGTTTTTTGAAAAAGATTTTGATTTCAATGTTCTTCCCCCGCCTGCGGCGGGGGAAGAACATTTTTTCGGAAAGGTTCTAACAGCTTGTTCCACTGCATAGACTTGTACAAAAATCAAAACCGGAGGTAAACAATGAAAGTGAAGATAAATCCCAAATCGCTAAGGCTGACGTTTATAATTATCGCGTGCTTTGTGACGCTCGCGGTGTGTGCGCGGCTTACGGAGCGCGCTCTGCCGACAGGCGGCGAGGTGTCAGATAAGCCCGTTATCGTCCTCGACGCGGGGCACGGCGGGCTGGATTCGGGCGCGGTGGGAAAGGCGGGCACTCTCGAAAAGGACGTTAATTTGTCGGTTGTTTTAACGCTTCGGGATATGTTCCGTATGTCGGGCTTTGAAGGATGCTTCTTCGATGGTCTATGAGACAATAGTGGAGAAGATAAGAGAGTGGA
>CAYSHU010000097.1:0-8048 GCA_964430965.1 uncultured Ruminococcus sp.
GCTATCCAAGTCACTCGACGGTAGTGCGCCCCACACTCGCCGCAGATAAGCAGTTCCGAGAGCGCATATTTTGCGCTGTACTTGCCTTGTTCGCCTTTGGTGAGCTTGTCCGCGATTACTCGCTTCGCCGACCGCCGCGCCATTTCTTCTTGAACCCGATTGAAATCCGCACGGGAGACAATCGGCTCGTGGTGGTTCTTGACCAAGTACATCGGCAGCTCGCCGTTGTTTTTGCGGGATTTTTTCGTAATGCAATCGGTCACATACGTCTTTTGCAGCAGCGCGTCGCCCGTGTATTTTTCGTTCTTCAAAATTCGCTTAATAACTTCTTTCCTATAAAGCGTTCCGCTGCCTTTTGTTGCGAGCCCTCTGTTATTCAGCGTGTTCGCTATTTGCTCCAAGCTCGCGCCGTCGAGATATTTTCGGAAGATTTCCCGAACTATTTCGGCTTCATCGGGAACAATTTCCGCGTTTCCGTCCGCGCCCTTTCGATAGCCGAGGAGCTTTTTGTATTGCATGGGAACATTGCCGTTTTTGAAGCTCTGTCTAATGCCCCACGACACATTTTTACTTATGGATTCGCTTTCGGCTTGACCAAACACCACACTTTACCAACACGGTATAAGCCTAACTGCACCATTCATCAAAGTTGCCCCGCATTTACGTTTTGCGGGGCTTTTTTCTTTGAAGTATACCGAATGTTGAACTTTTACCGCTTGTTTATGAGAAATTTTAAAAAACTCTTGACATTCATTGGAAGATATGCTACAATTAAAGTGCGACGTAACTTAATATTCACAGAAAGTGGTGCGCCTTTGCCATTTCGGTAAAAGTGCATGCTCTATTTCGTGTACCATTTTTTGTGAAACGAGTTGCGTCGCAGCAATCGGAGCTTTTGCATTTTTGCAGTGCGTAGCTTCGGCTGCGCACTTTTTAATTTACGGAGAAATTTTCAATACACGAAAGGCAGAGTAAAATATGGGTATTAGAAAAACGATTGTAACTGTGATAACAGCGGCTATGGTGATGTCAATGACGGCGTGCGCCAATAACGAAAAACCAAGCATCCAAGACAAAACACAAAGCGGAAGTGCGGCAACAAATTCAAGCGGAAATTATCCCGATAAGCCATTCGGACTGGGTGACGATATTTTTGAATCGCCGAAACAGGTTTCAATGTGGGATGTTCTTCCCGAAATTCCCGTGACGGACGCAAGCGCATTTACATACAAGTACGACAGCAAGCTTGGCGGTATGGTTATAATCGATTACTTGAGGGAGTCACCAAAAGTGCGCATACCTGATAAAATAGAGGGAGAACCTGTTGTTGAAGTTGATTTAAGACTGTGTAAAAAAGAACTGACCCAACTTGTTATGCCCGATACCGCTAAAGAGTTCTCTTTCAGCAGCGCAATAAAGAGCAGTCTTCAATACATAAACCACCCAAGAGATATGGAAACAGTAAACTTCAACGGCTGCAAAAATCTTGAGGCGGTTTATATTGCAGAGGGTGCAACAGAGATATATGGAAAGGATACCACTAATAAGGCTGCTTTTTATGGCTGTGAAAAACTTTCAACTGTATATATCCCCAACAGTGTAACCGCGATTGGTAACTATGTTTTCTACGGTTGCACAAGCCTTACAAGCATAACTATCCCCGATAGCGTGACCGAAATCGGCAACAGTGCTTTTGAAAGTTGTGAAAGTCTTATAAGCATAAATATCCCTAACGGCGTAAAAATAATCGGCGAGGCTGTACTACGTAAATGTACAAGCCTTGAAAGAATAATTATCCCAGACAGCGTGATCGAAATCGGCGAGAGTGCCTTCAATAGCTGCACAAGTCTTACAACCGTAACTATTCCCTCTAGCGTGACTGTGATCGGCGCGTTTGCTTTCAACTTTACACCTTGGTTAAATAATAAACGTGCAGAAAACCCACTTGTTATGGTTAATAATATACTGATTGATGGGCAGACCTGTTCGGGCGATATAACAATACCAAGTGGCGTGACCACGATCTGCAAGCGTGCTTTCTCTGGCTGCGAAAATCTTACAAGTCTAACTATCCCTGACAGTGTGACCGAGATCGGCGATTATGCTTTCACCGGTTGCCGCAATCTTACAAATCTAACCATTCCCGACAGCGTGACCCAAATTGGCAGTTTCTATCGTACATCGTTTACAAATATCACCTACAAGGGTGTAACCTACGACGAGAAGCATATAGATGATTTGATCACTGCAATCAACAGCAACTAAGATTTAAAGCCGCTCCTTTCGGGGCGGTTTTCTTTTTGCCTAAAATTCGCGTGTTTCTGTGGCTTTCTTCCTTGGTCATGTCATTACTCCACTCTTTCCGTAGAACGCCACACAGGTGAAATTTGGGGCGTTCTTGCGGCTCTCTATTTTCTTTGGCGGCAGTCCTTTTATGGGACTGTCGCCTTTTTTGTTTTTGTGGGAGCGTGGATAAAATGTATTCATTAGTCGAGTTAATTACTCGGCTTTATTTTTTTGCAATCAAACACTAATATTATGCCTTAATCGCTATATTTTTTTGGAGATTATTAAAAGTGTTTCAAAAACATAGTGTTTTTTATTTCTAGGAATTTGGTGTGTCAAGAGAGAGAGAGGGAAAAGTGGATTAAAACAAACGAAAAATGGTGTCAATATTTTTACAAATTTTCTTAATATAGCACCACACCGCCAAACGAAAGATATACTCCTTCGAAATCGCTACATAGAGCAGCGATATTGTCGAAAGGAGTTTTTCAATGAAAAAATCAACCAACAAACAAAAGGGAATAAAGACAACCAATTTTACACTCGCTATGTTCCGAATTTACAGAATACTTATTCAATGCATGAGAAGCAATACCGAAATGTTAAAAAGTGTACCAATATATCTTGAAATAATTAACGATATAATGGCGATACTTAATAACAATGCTATGGAGCCATTTATTAAATGGTACAATGACCAAGACTTTTACAACGGCGATGTAATAAAATATATTGAAGAATATTACAAAAACGCTAAAGACGACCAAGATTTGATTAAAGTTTTTTATCCTACCCCTGTCGATTCTGTAAAGAAAATGGTTGAACGAAGCATGTTAAAATTCGACAAAGAAAAATGTCCAAAAAAGACAAAAAGTAAGTGATATAATAAAATTGAAAGGAGAACAAACGCAAAACCAACGCTCAATCAGGCGGAGCGGGAATGGAGGTGAAACCATGACTGTATTAGGAATTAATCGCACCGTAAACGCTGACGGAGTGACTAACACAACGCTTCACGTTGCCGAAGATTTTGACAGCTATTACACCAATCCCGAAGCGGGCAGAACCTGTGAGGGTAAAAGAGTATCAAGCGTTTATGTTGGCTCTTACGATTGCAGCAAGATAAAGGTTGGCATGGAGATAGACATCTCATATGAGAAAGCTATCACTACTGCTAAAGGTACATTTCAAAAAATTAAGCAGATTACCACCCTCTCTAAATAATCAGTAATACGTTTGTCGGGCGAGTGAATTCAATTCCTCGCTCGGCAAACAAATTTGAAAGGAGTTTTTAATGGATTTGTTGTATTTGTTTTTTATTTTAATGCTTGCTTTTGTTAGTTTCGTAGCGTTATATTACCTTGTAATTCACATTATAAAACAATGGACGGGTTGCGATAACGCCGAAGCCGAACAAAAGCTACACAACTTTTTAAATGGGAAAACACTTTATTCATTCAGTAATGATGAGGGTTTTATAAATGACGTTTGGCATAATATTCAAAGCATTATCGGTGACAAACGCTTTGAGCAGCTGTGCCGATTATCTCAAACATCCATCAACATACCTCTGCTGACGTTCGGCTACAACAGCGGCTTACCATACATAGCAATAACGGTGAACTATATCGATGACAGTGAGAAGCGGATAATAGAGAGTGTTCTGAATAACCTTGTTAAACGATATCTGCAAATATATGGTTATAAGACACGAGTGCTTACCGATTGGAAAACAAGGTATGACCTAAATATGCCCTATCTTGAAATCCGATATGCGACTAACAGAGAGGAAAATCATATAATGGATATTGTCTTTCAGAATGAGCAGCGTAATATAATCCGCCAAAACAGCGAAATAGCTGATGATGAGGACGAAAACGACCTTGATGAATGATGTTTTTGTGCTCGGATATGACTATTTGATGTTCAATAGACAATGTGTCAAAATTCCTTTATACGCACCTATTGACAGCCATTTGTGCGTAGTCGGCGGGAGCGGTTCGGGGAAGAGTACGGCGGTTTTGTATTGGCTTTATAAGCTGAAAAAATTCAACGCCGATTTATATATTGCCGATTTTAAGAAGAGCCGTGAATTTAACGGAATAACACCACACTTCGGAGAGTTTGAAAATTCCTGCGAAATTATAAAAGATTTTTATACGGATTTTTTAAACACCCCCGAGGGCGGCAGCGGTCGAATTAAAATTCTGCTGATAGACGAAATTGCAGGTTTGCTCACGCACTATTCAATGACAAAAGACGGTAAACAAAAAGCGGACGAAATTAGAAATATTATGAGTTCCGTTCTAATGCTCGGGCGATCGCGCCGTTGCTTCTTGTGGCTGTCTATGCAGAGATATTCCGCGACAATTTTTCCCGCTTCAAGCGGTGCTGCGGATAACTTCCATATTTGCGTTGGTCTTGGTAATATGACGGTGGACGGTCGCAAAGGTCTTTTTGCGGGAGAACATTTCGAGGGCGAGGAAGATTTGTTTTTTAAGCAAGCGCGAGGAATTGTTCTCATTGACGGTCAACCGCTTAAAGGTGTAATTATCCCGAAAGTATCAAAAACGAAGTTGGTAGAATTACTTAAAGATTAATGTTTTCCAAAGGGCAAGGCGGCGGCAAAGCCGCAAGCCGCCGCCCTTTGGAATATGGGGTGAGCGGTCAGTATTACCCGCTCACTTCTGTAACTGTGGATTTGGCTCTGGATAAGGCTTTGCGGCTTTGTTCGTACTGTAACTTTTTAGGAGTGATGTAAAATGGGTTTTTCACCACAAACTAAAGGACGTTGTTGGATTGGCACAATTCATATCACAAATATGGTAAAGGCGGGATTGACAAAAGAACAATATGAAAATCCCGAATATTTAGCGGAACACTTCGTTAATTTATGGGAAAACAGCGGCAGCGGACGTAAAGCGGGAATTGCGGTTTGCGTTTCAAATAACGGCTGCTATCACGCACATATCGCTTGCTACGGCAATACAACGACATTAAAAAAGGTGTCGGATATTCTTTTTCAGTCGCATATAGAGCCGCAGTTGGGCGGCAAGGAACAGTTAAAAGCATATTTGCTTAAAGAGGGCGAATATGCCGAAAAGGGTGAAATGGTTTTATGCACAAAGAATATTGAAGCTGTTCAAGATGTTCAAGGTAAGCGAAGCGATTTAGATGAAATTGAAGAAATGCTGAATAACGGTGCAACACCGAAAGAAATTTTTCAAACCTCGCTGCGTTTTCGGAAATACGAAAAAATGATAAAAGCCGAATATCTTGAAAGAAAAATAAATTCAATTCCGCTTGTAAAAGATATGTGGAATGAATATCATTTTGGGGCAAGCGGCAGTGGAAAAACTTACACTTATATTAAGTTGTGCGAGAAGCATTCTCCCGAAGAAGTTTATCTGTGCAACGATTACGCAAATTCGGCAAGCAGCAGCGGCGGCTTTGATTTTTATTCGGATAACCCTGCAAAAATACTTGTTTTGGACGAATTTCGCGGAAACATTCCGTATAATCAGCTTTTGTCAATGCTTGATGTATACAGCAGAAATCAGCAGCATTGCAGGTATCAAAACACATATTGCCTATGGACTTCTGTTATAATCTGCTCCATTTATCCACCCGAAGAAGTGTACGAATTTATGGTAAATGAGGGCAACAGAAAGATTGATACTTTGCGGCAATTTATCCGAAGATTGAATTTAATTGTTTATCATTATGTCAATAGTGACGGAGAATATAAGACGTTTGAAATGCCCGCAAATAAATATACAAGCTCGTTTGAAATGATTGAAAAAGCACGGCAGCGAGAACTTGAAACAAATTCCGATAGCCTGAAAGTCTGCCTTGAAAATCCCGTTTGTATAGGCAAAATAAATATTTAAGGGGGATATTATGAGAATTGAAACTCACAAATCAAGCGGAATTAAAGTCACCGTACATATCCCCGATGAGGGTGAAATTCCCGAATATATCAAGAAGCAAAAAATAAATCAATTATATGACATTCTTGCGCCGAAAACAAACGAAAAAAATTCAAAGCAAAACAAAATAAATCAAAATACATCTTGAAAAATATTGCCGATTGTGTTATAATTGTAATGATGAATGGCGCAGTCGGCTTTTCTTTATGAAAGGAAGATTGCACTATGAAAAAAACGGCAATTTATTTAAGACGCTCAAAGTTTGATGACAAATCGTTGTCAATCGAAGCGCAGCTTGCGGAATGCAAGGCAAGGCTGAAAGAGGGTGAATACGAGCTTTATTGCGATAACGGCATAAGCGGCAAAGACACAGAACACCGTCCCGAATTTATGCGAATGGTTGAAGACGTACATAAAGGTTTAATTTCAACCGTAATTGTAAAGAAATATGACAGGTTTGCGCGTAATTTGCAGGACTTCACCACGGTTGTAAATGACTTTGAAGCACACGGCACGGACTTAATTTCTATTCAAGAAGATTTTGATACTTCAACGCCTGCAGGTCGCACAATGCGCTCTATGATGGCTGTTTTCGCAGAATACGAGAGAGAAACAATAGCGGGTCGTATCAAGGACAATTACGCCTACAAAGCACACGAAACAGGTTTTTTTCAAGGTGGAAAAGGGTATTTCGGTTTCAATGCTGAAAGACGTATTGTTGACGGAAGAAAAGGAATGGTACTTGTTCCGAATGAAAACGCTGCGAATATACAAAGAGCGTTTGAGATTTATTCCGAAAAATCAGCTTCATACAGAAATGTATACAACGCGATTGACAATTTGCGGGAAAGTAAAAAATCAAGCATTTCCGACTTGAAAAACACGTTTCGCAATCCGCTTTATGTCAGAGCTGACAGCGAGGTATACAAATACCTTGTGGCAAAGGGCGTTAAAATGTGCGACGATATTGAAGCGTATGACGGAAAACATGGAGTATTTCTCCACGGTAGAAGAACCAAAAATCCTTATGCAAAATTGGGGTATCACGAGGGAATTGTTGACAGCGAATTATGGCTTACGGTACAGGACAAGTTAGACGCGCACAATAAGGTTAAGCAAAACCGCACGGCGGTCAATTCGTGGCTTGTAGGGCTTACAAAATGCGCTCATTGTGGTTATTGCATTATCTGGCACGAACAAACAATTAAGAGCGGGAAACGCTATTTATATCTTGTTGACGGCGGTTGGACTAAACCTATCAGATGTAAAAAACGTGCCTTAAAAATACGTCCCGCAGAATTGGAAAGCAAAGTCTTTGAAGAAATGCAAAAGCGCATAAAGCAGCTTGAAATCGCTAAACAGAAGCGTAAAAAGCCAAATGCGGATATTGAAAAAACAAAAGCTGAAATAATACGGATTGACGAGGAGATCAGCAAGTTAATGGATAAACTCGCCAACGCTGATGAAACGCTTTTTGAATACATTCAAGAGCGCATTTCAGCATTGCACAGCCGCAAAGCTGATTGTCAACAAACGCTTTTTGCACGCGAACGCAAGTATAATGAAGTTGATACAGCACCGCTTTCAGAACCGCTTGCGCGTTGGGAAGAACTTTCAATTCAAGAAAGACACGATGTAGCTGCGGCTATGATTGAGGTTATCTATATTTCCGACGAAACAGGCATTGACATTAGATTTAGCATTTAATTGGTAAAGTGTGTGATTGGCTTGGGCGAAGCATGACATTATCGTCAACATCATTTCCGTATCGGTTTCAAGCGTATTGATGTTCTCTTTTTCAAAGATGATCGCAATGCCGAGCGCTTTCAGCTC
>CAYSHU010000098.1:0-8047 GCA_964430965.1 uncultured Ruminococcus sp.
TGTCAAAGCGGCGGTAGAGCGTAAGCTGCTTTCGGTTGTAGCCGTCCACACGGGAGCCGTCGACGGAGATGACGCCCTCGTCGCAGGAGTCCATTCCGCCGAGCATATTCAGCACGGTGGTTTTGCCCGAGCCAGACGGACCGACAATAACGCAAAGCTCGCCCTTTTCAATCTCAAATGACATTCCGTCCGCGGCATTTATCGTCACCTCGCCGACATGGTAACGTTTATAAACGTCCTTCAGAGTTACAAAAGCCATAACTGCTCTCCTTAAAATTAACATTTTCTCCCCACCGCGGCAGGGAGAAAATAATTTGCTATTTTAATTCTACAATTTTCAGCGGAAATCTATGTGAATTTTCGTTGAAGAATTTGTGAAAACGCGTTACTTATTTGGCACGAGCTTATCCTTGCCGCCCATATACGGACGCAGTACCTCGGGGATTTTAACCGTGCCGTCCGCTTGGAGATTGTTCTCGAGGAACGCGATTAACATTCTCGGCGGCGCTACTACCGTATTGTTCAGCGTGTGCGCGAAGTACTTTTTGCCGTCCTTGTTCTTCACGCGGATTTTAAGTCTGCGAGCCTGCGCGTCGCCGAGGTTCGAGCAGGAGCCGACCTCGAAGTACTTCTTCTGCCGCGGGCTCCACGCCTCAACGTCAAAGCTCTTTACCTTCAAATCGGCAAGGTCGCCCGAGCAGCACTCCAGCGTTCTTACGGGGATATCCATAGAGCGGAACAAATCTACCGTGTTCTGCCAGAGCTTATCAAACCACATCATCGAATCCTCGGGCTTGCAGACTACTATCATCTCCTGCTTCTCAAACTGGTGGATACGATAAACGCCGCGCTCCTCCATTCCGTGCGCGCCAACTTCCTTTCTAAAGCACGGAGAGTAGCTTGTCAGCGTGTGCGGGAGCGTTTCCTCATCGATTATCGTGTCGATATATTTTCCTATCATCGAGTGCTCGGACGTACCTATCAAATACAAGTCCTCGCCCTCGATCTTATACATCATCGCGTCCATTTCCTCAAAGCTCATTACGCCCGTTACGACATTCGAGCGGATCATAAACGGCGGCACGCAATAGGTAAATCCTCTGTCAATCATAAAGTCGCGCGCATACGAAATTACCGCGGAATGAAGCCGCGCGATGTCGCCCATAAGGTAATAAAATCCCTCGCCCGCGACTTTTCCCGCAGTATCTTTGTCCAGACCGTCGAAGCTCTTCATAATGTCCGAATGATACGGCACCTCAAAATCGGGGACAACAGGCTCGCCGTATCTCGTCACCTCAACGTTCTCCGTGTCGTTCTTTCCGATAGGCACGGAGGGGTCGATGATGTTCGGTATCTTCATCATTATTTCCGTGGTTTTCTCGTCGTACACGGGCTCCAGCTTCTCAAGCTCCGCGAGCTCCTTCGAGAACGCCGCGACCTGCGCCTTTACCTTCTCCGCCTCGTCCTCCTGACCTTTCGCCTTAAGCGCGCCGATCTCCTTCGAGATGCGGTTCTTCTCCGCACGGAGAGTTTCCGCCCGCTGGAGCGTTTCGCGACGCTTCTTGTCAATCTCCAGAACCTCGTCCACAAGCGAGAGCTTTGCGTCCTGGAACTTCTTCTTGATATTCTCCCGAACCGCGTCGGGGTTTTCGCGTAAAAATTTAATGTCTATCATAGTTGTTATCTCCTGTATATTATTCTTCGGTGAAGTGAGCCAGAATATTTTCAAGCTCCTCTTTATTTTTGAAACGAATTTGCAAAACGTTTCCATTCTTGCCCTCGTTTATCTTAACCTTGCTGCCGAGTATCTGCGCGAGGCTCACCTCGACCTCGGTGTAGTACGTCAGCTTCTGCTTGATTTTCTTGCCGCCCGAAGCCTCGTCCTTGCCCTCGCGGCGGGCTATCGCCTCAACCTGCCTTACCGATAATTCGCCCTCGGCGGTGCGGTGCGCGAGCTCGATCATCATTGCCTCGTCCTTGATTTTGCGGAGCGCCTTGCAGTGCCCCGCGGAGAGCTTTCCGCTGCGTAAGAGCTCCTGCACGGCGTTCGGCATTGTCAGCAGCCCTAAGCTGTTCGCGATCGTCGAGCGTGCCTTGCCAAGCGCTTTCGCGAGCTTATCCTGCGTTATGTCGTACTTGTCGAGCAGCTCCTTATAGCCGAGCGCCTCCTCAATCGGGTTGAGGTTTTCGCGCTGCAAATTCTCGATCATCGCGATTTGCATCGCCTGCTCCTCGGTCAGATCGTCGCGGATAACTACGGGGATTTCCGACAAGCCCGCCATTTTCGCGGCTCTCCAGCGGCGCTCGCCCGCAATTATGCGATAGCTCCCGCTCGGCATTGAGCGCACGATAAGCGGCTGAATTACGCCGTGCTCGCCTATCGAGTCCGCGAGCTGCTGGAGCGCTTCCTTGTCGAAATACTTTCGCGGCTGGTCCTTGTTCGGCTCGACCTCGCTTATCCGCAGCGTCGAAGTGCCCTCGCCGAATTCTCCCGCGTTATCGAGTAACAGGTCGGTGATGCTGCCCGCCGTTTTCTTTTCACTTTTTCGCGCCATTTATCTTCTCCATTTCACGTATTTTCGTTATGATTTCCTTTGAGAGCTTTGTGTATGCGTCCGCGCCCGCCGAGCGCTTGTCGTAGTAAATGATAGGCTCGCCGTGGCTCTGCGCCTCGGAAATGCGCACGTTCCGCGGGATTTCCGTCTTGAACACGAGCTTTTTCCCGAACGTGTCCTTGATGTCGTTTTTAATTTCGCTGCCCGATAAAAGCCGCTTGTCTACCATTGTAAACACAATTCCCATAATAGACAGCGTGTGGTTGAACTTCTGCTTCGCGCTTTTCACGGTATACATAAGCTGCGCCAGACCCTCGCGCGCGAAGTGCTCGCACACCATTGGCACAATTATCGTGTCGCACGCGACAAGCGCGTTCACCGCGAGAACTCCCAGCGACGGCAGGCTGTCGATGATGATAACGTCATACTTTTCGCGCAGCGGCAGAATCTGCTTGCGAAGCTGGAGATTTTTCTGCGGCATCGCGTTAAGCGCCGCCTCCGCGTCGCACAGCTTGTTGACGGACGGCAGGATAGAGATGTTTTTGTAGCGCGTCGCGATAATCGCGTCCTGCGCTCTGCACCGCCCCGTTACAACGTCATAGCTCGTAACGTCAAGCGTCTTTTTCTTGATTCCAAAGCCCGTTGTCGTGTTTCCCTGCGGGTCGAAATCCACAATAAGCGTCTTTTTTCCAAGCGCCCCAAGCCCCGCGGCGATGTTTATCGCAGTGGTTGTTTTGCCAACGCCGCCCTTTTGATTTACAATTCCGATTATAATTCCCAAATTTTCGTGCTCCCTTCATCGGTATTTTACTTTTATATATTAGCATAAGCGCACGAAAAAGTAAAGTGGATTTTAACAAAAAATGTTCCACGTGGAACATTTTCGGCAAAATTACACAAAATGTTCCACGTGGAACTATGGCTTTTTTCTTATCGCGGTTAAATGTTAATCGGGAATTTTATCGTATACTCATAGTAGAAATCGGACTTTTCCTCCGACACCTCGCAGGGTATCTTATCGTCGCGAATCCGCTTTAAAAGCGCGTTCAGCGAGTTCATATAGAGCCGCGCGGGGGCCTTTAAATCGATCTTGGCGCGGCGTTTCTGCGAGGCGTTTTCCTTGCCGAGCGTTTCCTCGACAAGCCGCTCCGTCTGTTCGAGATTAAGGTTTTTCGAGATGACGCGCTCGATAAGCCATAACCGCGTCGCGGCGTTGTCAACGCGGATTATCGCGCGGGCTTGCCGCTCCGAGAGGTTTCCCATAAGCAGCATACGCCGCTCGGAATTGCCGAAACGCAGCAGACGCAGCTTGTTCGCGATTGTCGACTGAGCCTTGCCCAGGCGCTTCGCGGCTTCCTCCTGCGTCAGACCGTAATACGTGATGAGCTTCTCAATCCCGAGCGCCTCCTCAAAGTAGCTCAGATCCTTGCGCTGAATGTTCTCGATAAGCGCCAGCACCGCCGATTGCTCGTCGTCGACTGACATCACGATACACGGAACCTCGGAAAGCCCCGCGAGCTTCGCGGCGCGGGTGCGGCGCTCGCCGCTGATAATCTCGTAAACCGCGCCGCTTCGCCGAACGCAGATCGGCTGAAGAATTCCGTTTTCGGCGATACTCCGCGCGAGCTGAAGCAGCTCGTCCTCGCTGAATTCCCGCCGCGGCTGCGCCTTGTTCGGGATAAGCTCGCTTATCGAAAGCATAACTATCTGCCCTGAAATTTTCTCCTTTGGTCTGAAAAATGTGCTCATATTGCCCTCCGTTTTTTCGTTATTGTAACCACATTATAACACACGAGGAGCAATATTTCCACGGGAAATTATCGACTTTTCCCGACCTTACAATCCAAAGCGCGACAAAAAAAGCCGCTTTACAGCGGCTTTTTTGATATATTCACGCAGCTTCTCGGGAATTTTGTCGGTATTTGCGAAATTATTTTAATATATCGTTCTGTTTCGCTCGGCTTCTATCCGTAGATTTATGTCCGCCTCAGGCTGCCGAGAAGCCCTCAAATGCGAGGAACCTAATGGGCGGCTAGCCTTAAAGGCTGCCGCCCATTAGGTGACGAAGCAGATGAGGGCTTATCGGCAGCCTGAAAGCCGCTTTACAGCGGCTTTTTTGTTATATTCGCGTAGCTTCTCGGATATTTTGTCGGTGTTTGCGATATTTTTTTGACAACGCAGACGCGCCTGTCGTCGCCGTTCGGGAGCTTGTAATCCTTGATTTCAAGCGTCTTTCCGCCGAGCGTTTTTATCGCGTTCTCGGCGGCGCTCATATTCTCGTTGACGGATTTCAGCGCGACGAACATACCGCCGACCTTGACGAACGGCAGACACAGCTCCGTCAGAATCGGCATCGCCGCAACCGCGCGCGCCGTTGCGAAATCAAACCGCTCCCGCATTTTTCGCCCAAGCTCCTCGCCGCGCCCGTGGATAATCTCGGCATTTATCCCGATTTTTTCACACGCCTTTTCAAGATAGACGCAGCGCTTTTGGAGGCTGTCGCAGAGAGTTCCCTTTAAATCCGGACGGAAAATCAGCAGCGGCAGCGACGGGAATCCCGCGCCCGTGCCAACATCGATAAAGCTCGCGCACTCGGAGATTTTGAACTCCGCGAACGGCAAAACGCTATCGATAAAGTGCTTTTGCACCACGTCCTCGAACTCTGTGATCGACGTTAAATTCACGCTTTTGTTGTACTCCACCATAAACTCGAAAAGCGTTTGAAGCTGCTCCGCTTGCTTTTCGGAAATCGTCAAGCCCGCGCCCGAAAACGCCTCAATTATCGTCATTCTTCTCCCCCTTCCCCGCAAGCCAGATAAGCAGCACGGAAACGTCCGCGGGATTCACGCCCGATATCCGCCCCGCCTGCCCGACGTTCAGCGGCTTGTGCTTGTTCAGCTTCTCCTGCGCCTCTAAGCGCAAGCCCTTTATCGTTTTGTAGTCCACGTCGGCGGGGAGCTTTTTCTCCTCCAAGCGACGCATTTTTTCGGTCTGCTCAAGCTGTATTTTAATGTAACCCGAATATTTCAGCTCGATTTCAAGCCGATTTACAAGCGTGACCTTAAGCGCAGGTCTATCAGCGTCAAATTCCGCAAAGTCGGAATACGAAAGCTGTGGTCGCTTCAGCAGCTCAACGAGCCGAACGCCCGCCGTAATCGGCGTAGTGCCGCGGCTTGTGAGCATTTCGTTCACCTCGGCGGTCGGGTGGATCGTCACGGATTTTATCCGCGAGAGCTCCCGCTCCAGAAGCTCGCACCCCTCGCGGAATTTTTTGTAGCGCTCCTCGGAGATCAAACCCATTTCATATCCGACGGGCAAAAGCCGCTCGGGGGCGTTGTCCTGTCGCAATATCAAGCGGTATTCGCTTCTTGATGTCATCATACGATACGGCTCGGTGCAGCCCTTTGTAACCAAATCGTCAATAAGCGTGCCGATGTAGGAGCTCGCGCGGTCGAGTATCAGCGGCGATTTTCCGAGAATTTTCCGCGCGGCGTTTATCCCCGCGACAAGCCCTTGACAAGCCGCCTCCTCGTAGCCCGACGTACAGTTGAACTGCCCTGCGCCGTACAATCCGCCGATCTTCTTGAATTCCAGCGTCGGAGAGAGCTCCAGCGGGTCGCAGCAGTCATATTCGATTGCGTAAGCGGGTCGCATAATCTCAACGTTTTCCAAGCCCTTTATAGTCCGCAGGAACTTTATCTGCACGTCCTCGGGCAGGCTTGAGCTCATTCCCTGGAGGTAGAATTCATCGGTGTCGAGCCCGATAGGCTCAACGAAAAGCTGATGCCGCTCCTTATCCTTAAACCTCACGATCTTGTCCTCGATAGACGGGCAGTACCGTGGCCCTATGCCCTCAATCCGCCCCGAATACAATGGCGAGCGGTCGAGGTTTTCGAGTATCACGCGGTGCGTTTCGGCGTTCGTATAGGTAACATAGCACTCCGCCTTGTTCGCAAGCTCGCCCTCAAAATCGAACGAAAACGGCATAATCTCGCTGTCGCCCTCCTGCTTTTCCATTACGGAGAAATCGATAGAGCGCCTATGAACCCGCGCGGGAGTGCCCGTTTTAAATCTACGCATCGAAACGCCGAGCTTTTTCAGGCACTCGGTAAGCTCTGTGGACGGCAGAACGTTGTCGGGCCCCGCCGAATAGCTCTGCTCGCCAATGTGAATTTTTCCGTTGAGGTACGTACCCGTCGTGATTATCGCCGCCCTGCACGGATAAACCGCGCCGAGCTTTGTTCTCACCGCCGTAACTCGCCCGTCCTCTACGTCAATCGAAGTCACCTCGCCCTGCTTGATAAACAGGTTCGGCGTTTGTTCGAGCGTTTTCTTCATATAGATATGATATTTTACGCGGTCGCTCTGCACTCTGAGCGAGTGAACTGCGGGGCCTTTTCCCTTGTTAAGTATTCTCGACTGGATAAACGTTGCGTCAGCGGCGCGTCCCATTTCCCCGCCTAGCGCGTCAATTTCGCAGACTATCTGCCCCTTTGCCGAGCCGCCTATGCACGGATTGCACGGCATATTCGCGATGCAGTCAAGCGACAGCGTGAATATCGCGGTTTTCAGCCCCAGCCGCGCCGCCGCAAGCGCCGCCTCGCACCCCGCGTGACCCGCGCCGATAACGCAAATGTCGAATTCTTCTAATGTATAATCCATGTTCAACACCTCAATGTTCCACGTGGAACACTACCTAAAATCACATATAGCTTTTCAAAAGCTCCCTTACCTCGGAACAGTCAAACTTGCAGAGGCACTGATTGCTGCAGTCCTCTTCAAGATCGTTAATATGATCGAGCTGATTAAAATGCTTCGGAAGGCTCGGATCTGCCCCGTTCTCCAAAAGATATTCAATAAATTTCAACGTTTCCGGAGAAGGCTTATAAAGCTGATGTTCATTCAAAAAAAGCGATGAGTGTAATTTGCCGAACTCATCAACAACAAAGTTGACACTCATTTCAATTGCCAAATCAAGGAGCAGGTAATTATATTCATTATCAAAGGCGACCTTGTTCGCATCAATGAATTTTCTTGCCATTTCATAATCAATATCACCGATAAGCCTGGCAAATATTCTGTATTGCAAAGGAATATTCTCATCATAGGAAAGATATTTTTCGCAATCGGCAAGAAAATCCTTCGACAAACCGCAAAAATCCATATAACGCTCCTTTCGGCAATAAAATTTTCCCGAACAGCGTCCGGGAAAACTTATTTTAATTACTCTTCGCTGTCCTCGGAGGTTTCTTCCTCGCCCTCATCGGAAATATCCTCGTCATCGTCAACGGGCTCGTCGTCGGGGATCACCTCAGCCGCTTCTTCCTTAAGCGAAGCCTCGACCTCCTCCTCGGAAACGCTCTCGACCTCCTCGGTCTTTTCCTCATCGTCGTGCTGAGTGCGCGAGAACGTCGCCACGCGGTCATCCTCGCCGAGGCGCATTACGCGAACGCCCGAAGCCGTGCGCCCCATAACGCGCAGATCGTTCGCGC
>CAYSHU010000099.1:0-8027 GCA_964430965.1 uncultured Ruminococcus sp.
CCCCGCTTCCACCGCGAAGATCATGACGTGCCTTGTCGCGCTGGAGAATGTTCGGGATTTCAACGCGAAAGTCGAGTGCGCTTACGACTGCTTTGACGAGTTCTGGAGCGGCAACCCGAATTACTACGGCGCTTCAAACGCCGCTATTGAAACCGAGCAGAGCAACCTTACCTACAACGACTGTATGTACGCGCTGATGCTGCGCTCCGGCTGCGAGGCGGCGAACATTATCGCGTATAACGTCTGCGACGGGGATATTGACGCGTTTATCGAGCTGATGAACCAGACCGCCGCGAAAATCGGCTGCCAGAACACGCATTTCTCGAACACGCACGGGCTGTTCGACGAGAACACCTACACGACGGCTTATGATATGTATCTCATTACAAGATACGCGATTGACAAGTATCCGGGCTTTATGAGATACTGCTCGGCGGATGAATACGATATGCCCGCGAATGCCAACAACCCCGACGGCTACCCGATCTATTCCACAAACAGAATGATGGCGACGGAGAGTATGTTCTACACGTCGGGAGTTAAGGGAATAAAAACAGGCAGCATAGACGAATATTATCTCAAAAAGAACGGCGAATGGGACACGGCTAACCCAAAGGACGGAATATGCTCGCTGGTGACAATGTGTGAAAAGGACGGCTATAAATATCTTCTCGTGACGCTTCAGGCGCCGTATTACGACACCAATGGCGATTACCAGACAACGCACTTCACGGATCACCAAAAGCTCTACGAGTGGGCGTACAGCGAGTTCGAGCGCAAGCAGATAATCGGCGAGAACGAGCAGGTTATGATGATCGACGTGATTATGGGGCGCGACACCGACAAGGTGGGCGTTGTGACAACGGAGGCGTTCTCGACGCTTATCCCAAAGAGCCTTGATTCCACGGCAATTCAGCAGATTGTTCCGACCGTCGAGCCGTACATGGCGCCGATAAAGAAGGGCGAGCCCGTCGGGGAGCTTGTGCTGAAGCTGAACGGCGAAACGCTGACAACTATCCCGCTTGTGATCGAAGAGGATGTCGTCATCGACACGATTGCGAAATACAAGGACAGAGTAAAAACCGTTATGACCTCGCCGGGAGTTGTCGCGTCGATAGTTATCTTCTTCGTGACGCTCGTCGCGTTTCTGGTTTCAAGATTTTTCACGAAGAAAATCCTCGCGAAAAACGCCGATATGCAGCGGCGCAGGAAAATCCAGATGGCGCCGAAGAAGAAATAAAAAACAGCGCGAATTCCCCGCCTGCGGCGGGGAATTCGCTTCAAAAGCAGGAAACCATTATGATGAACGTTAATTTTATCGCCATGGGAAAGCTCAAGGAGAGCTTCTACCGCGAGGCTTGCGCGGAGTATCAGAAGCGGCTCGGAGCGTTCGCGAGGGTGACGGTGAAGGAGCCGCCGCCCGAGGAGCTTCCGCAAAGCCCCTCACCCGCGCAAATCGAAAAGGCGCTCGAAAAGGAAGCGGCGCTTATTCGCGAGCAGATCAAAACGGGATGTAAAATCGCGCTTTGCGTCGAGGGCAAGCAGCTTTCAAGCGAGGAACTCGCGAAAAAGCTCGGCACGCTGGGTACAAGCGGTGTTTCGACGGTGAGCTTCATCATCGGGAGCTCGTTCGGGCTTTCGGAAAACCTAAAGCGCGAGTGCGACTTCAAGCTGTCAATGTCCCCGATGACATTCCCGCACGCTCTCGCGAGGGTGATGCTGTTTGAGCAGGTCTATCGGGCGTTTTCGATCCTTAATAATTCCAAATATCATAAGTGAATTTACTGCGTTTCTCCCCGCCTGAAGCGGGGAGTGTTCTTTTTTTCAAAAAAGGGTTGCAAAATGTATCGAAAAATGTTATAATAGAAATGGTGCGATTAGCACTTAATTTCGTTTACCAAAAAGAGGTGAGAAAAATGAGCGGCGACGGTCGAAGTCGAAGCAGAATAAAAGAACGCCGCGCTTGTTTGCGGCTTTGAAAAGGAGCTGAGCCTAATTGGTAAATTATTACAGAACCATTGAGGGGAAACTTACAGAGATTGAGAATATCGAGCCGGGGTGCTGGATCGCGCTCACCGACCCGACGGAAACCGAAATCTCCGATATCGAAGAGGATATGCACATAGAGCGCGACTATATCCGCGCCGCGTTGGACGAGGAGGAGCCCTCGCGTATCGAGGCGGACGACGGCGTTACGCTTATCGTCGTGGACTATCCTATCGCCGAGCAGGACAACGACCCGAACCGCACGCTGCTCTACTCCACAACCCCTATGTCGCTTATCATCACGGACAAGAACGTCATCACCGTGTCAGCTAAGGAGAACGTCGTGCTGGACGAGATCGCGAAGGGCGTCGTAAAGGGCGTTCGCACCGAGCAGAAAACGCGCTTTGTGTTCACGGTTTTGCTGCGGATCGCCGCGCGTTACTTGCAATACCTCAAGCAGATAGACAAGCTGTCGAACTTCGTTGAGGCGAAAATGCACCGCTCGATGCAGAATAAGGGGCTTATTCAGCTTCAAGGGCTGGAGAAATCGCTCGTCTATTTCTCGACCTCGCTGAAATCCAATGAGGCTGTGCTCGAAAAGCTGATGCGCGGACGTTTTCTGAAGCTCTACGAGGAGGACCAGGACCTGCTCGACGACGTAATGATTGAGGTCAAGCAGGCTATCGAGATGACGAGCATCTACTCGAACATCTTGGGCGGCACAATGGACACATTCGCTTCGATTATTTCAAACAACCTTAATATAATAATGAAGCGAATGGAAACGATAACGATCATTCTGACGATGCCGACGATAGTTTTCAGCTTTTACGGAATGAACCTGAACGAAACTGCGAACGGCTTGCCTATCGCGAACGTGTGGTTCCCGATAGCGCTGAGCGTCGTGCTGTCCGTGTTTATCGGGCTTTGGATCACGAAAATCGGCAAGTTTAAATAAAAAACTCCCCGCAAAGCGGGGAGTTTTCGCTTAAAAGCAGCACTCTTACCTCTTGCCTCTAACTTCTGTGAAAATTTTTTTCGAAAAAGTGTGAGTATTTTGTTTTTCGTTCGTCTAATAAAGTGAAAGGGGGGCTTTCAAATGGATAACGGTGAAAGTAGCTACCGCCGCTATCTCTCCGGCGACGACGAAGGAATTGTAGAGCTTGTCCGAGACTTTAAGGACGGGCTGATCTTCTTCCTTTGCGGATTTACGCACGACATCGGCGCGGCGGAGGAGCTCTGCGAAGACACGTTTGTGAAGCTCGCGGTGAACAAGCCGAGCTTTGACGGGCGCTCGTCGTTCAAGACGTTTTTGTATACAATAGCGCGAAACATCGCGCTCGACTGGAAACGCGCCCGCAAGCCTCATATTTCGATTGACGACATCGCCGAGCTTGAAGCGGACGAGCGCACTCTTGAGGAAGAATATCTCCGCGAGGAGCGCCGCATAAGCGTCCGCCGCGCTATGGATAAGCTGAAGGACAGCTATCGGCAGGTTTTGTGGCTTACATACTTCGAGGAGCTTTCAAACAAAGAAACCGCCGAGGTTATGGGAACAAGCGTTCACAATATCGAAACGCTTGTTTCCCGCGCGAGAAACGCGCTTAAGAAAATACTCGAAAAGGAGGGGTTTACGTATGAAAACATATGAGGAAATGGCTCGCGACGTGCTCAGACGGCGCGACGAAGAACTTTCAAGCATAACACAAGCATCGCAGCTTCAATCACAGATCAACCCGCCGCCCGAGGTGGTTTACCCCGCGGCTCCGAAAAAGCGAGGAAAACTCGGACTGCTGCCGAAAATCGCTATTCCCTGCGCGGCGACTGTTCTGGTGGGAGTTGTCGGGCTTAACGTTTGGAAGAACGTGCGAGGCAGTCAAAAGCCGAACGAAACAATGAACATTGCTGCCGAGGGCAATCCGAATAATACGCCCGCCGCGGACGAGAACAGCGATGTTCATTTTCAGATTTACTATGAGAAGCCCGAAAGCATATACAAGGGCGGCAAAACCGAAATCAACTTCAACGAGGTTGAAGAGTGGAACCTTTATCATCTGCCCGCGCTTCTGGAGGCTGACCGCGTGCCGATTGCGGACGACGAAATCAACAACTACTACGGAATGGAATTTGACAGGCTGACAAGGCTTTATCCCGAATGGAAAGAGGATCACGATGAGTTTTGCAGGTATGAGCACGACGAGGACGAAGGCGTTGTAGCTTCCCACAGGATTATTCACACAACGAACATTATTCACTACGGCGACGGAACATTCTATGTAGCCCTCAATGCAAGCATTACGCCGTTTTATGAATTGGCTACCGTCGAAAACGCCAAGCCCTCAGTAATCAACGGCTTTGACGCAATGGTTTACAGCTACGCCGACGGGCTGCCGGAATACGCGGCGGATATTGAAATGGGCATTGCAAAGGTGCAAATTCAAACAGGCGGCGTGAGCCGGGAGGAGTTTCTGGAAATCCTCGACGCTTACACTAAGCCCGACAAGGAAGTTGAGAATAATCAAACTCAGACGACGGAGGACAAAATCGTTGTTCTTGACGGCAGACCCGACTTTATTATGCCGCAGTATCCCTTTGAGCCTGATTATACAAACACCGAGGGAGCCGAGTGGACGCGGTATTCGGAGGAGCAGCTGAACGCGCTTTACAACTTAAACTTTACTTGCCTCAGCGAGCTTCACCCCGACTGGCTGAAGATGTATGATGAGCTGAACTTCGGCGTATTTTACATTAGAAATTTCGACGCAGTCGGCGGGGACATTCCGCAAAACCGCGAAATAATCGACGCGAGAAACAAGATTAGCTACCAAACCTCCGAGGGCTATTCTGTCTCGGTTATCGCCGGACTTGAAGAAATCCCCGAAGAGGACATTGAACATTCTACCGTGAACGGCTTTGACGCTGTTATCTTCTCCTCTAAGGGCAATTACGACGATATTGAAGCCTACGGCGCGGCAATTGATATGAACGGCACGCTCGTTTGCATAACCGTAGAGGGCGGCGCTTCGGAAGAATGGTTTGTGGATTTTCTCCGCGAGTACACAAGCGAAGCGTCGAATTACACCAAGCCCGACTACCTCAAGCCGATTGAAATCACGACATTCAACGCGGCTGACCCGTTTGACCGTTCCATCACCTACAAGGTCAGCTGGGACGTTGAATCCTGCTGGTGGTCAAGGACAGCGACAGCGAAGCCGTATGGTTTGTACGATACCGACACCCCTCAATTAACGATCGGTTATCTGGGGGAATTCTTCCGAACGGATTTTCTCCCCGTTGACGAGCAGTATAAGAGCAACTTCAAGCGCTATCAGCTCGACGGCAGGATTGAATGTTCCACCGCCGAGGGCGCGAAGGCATACTCCCCCGTTGACGGCAAGGTCGTGGGTGTTTGCTATGGGTATAACAACGGGTTGGGAAATTCCGTTGCCGTAGAATTTAACGACTACGGCTACCTCATCATCGGGCATCTTGATGAGATAAACGTTGAGGTCGGCGATATCGTAGAAATGGGAAATACGCTCGGCGTTTGCGGACACTCGGGAAATGTATATTATGCAGACCCGCCCTTGATGACGCTTATGGTAATGCAGCGCACCTCCGAATAAAAACCGCATTTCAGCTTACGCTTCAGCATATATTTCGGATAATGCTCCCCGCTTTTCAAGCGGGGGGCGTTTCCCGAATTAAGAGACAAGAAAGGAAACGTTTATGAAAAGTATCATCGCAGTAATAATAGCGTTATTTACGCTGATGACCTCCGGGAGCCGCGGCACCGGCGGCGACCCGGTTGACCCCGCGGACGTTCCGCGGGTGATGATGTTCACAATGCATAACAACTGGGCTTGGGGAATTCAGCAGAGCGTTATGGTTATCGACAGCGACGGCAATTGCTATTCGCATTACACCGACAACGAAAAATACGATTACAACTACGGCAATATGCCCGATGGCTGGATCGACCTCCGCGAGGACGGCTGGTACGAAAAGCTGCTTGAAATAGCGAACGGCGAGCCAAGCGGAAAGCTCTCGGCAAGCGAAGTCAACAACATTCAAAAAAACATTGCGAATTTCGAGAGCTGGGGAACTCTGCCCGTTAAGGAATACAACGACGGCTGCTGCGATTACGGCACGAGAGTGCTGTACGGCGTGTATTACGCCGAGGGCGGAATGGGCTTAGCGGAGCTCGCGTGCGTCGGCGATATGATGGAATGCCGCGACAGTAAAGAGGTAATGAAATTCGTCAACGGCACGGGGCTTATGAGTATGAAAAAATTCACATAAAAAAGCCGCCCGAAAGGGCGGTTTTTTTATTGTTCTTTCATATGAATATCAAGCTGGTCGTAGGGAATCGAAATTCCGTTTTCGGCAAACGCCGCGCGAACTTTTTCGTTCATATCGAAATAGATGTCCCAGTAATCGTCCGTCGCGCACCAGGCTCTCGCGCGAATAACGAGCGCGCTGGAGCCGTGCTCCTTTAAAACGACCGACAGCGGCATTTCGTGGAGGACGCGCTTGTCGGCTTTCAGAAGCTCCTCGATAAGCGATTTCGCCTTTGTCACGTCGTCGTCATACGAAATCGAATACAGCATTTCCACACGGCGGGTCTTATTCGCGTTATTGTTGATTATAGTCGCGTTTATCGCCATTCCGTTCGGGATAAACACAGCCTGGTTCGTGGCGGAATCCAGCCGCGTGTAAAGCAGCGAAATCTGCGCGACCATGCCCTCAACGCCGTTTGTGATGATATAATCGCCGATCTTGAACGGCTTGTTCATCATCAGCAGAAAACCGCCCGCGAGGTTTGACAGCGATGTTTGCAGCGCGAGACCTATCGCCACGCCCGCCGTGCCGATAACCGTGATAATCGACGTGGACGGAATTCCGAGCATACTGAGAACTATCGTTATCAGCACCATATACAGCACGATCTTCACGACCTGGCTCGTGAATTTCGTGACGGTGAGGTCGAGCTTCGTTTTATTCAAGCCCTTTGACAGAATAAACAGCACGAGCTTTGTAACGATCATGCCGACGATAAGCACAACGACCGCGAAAATCAACTTTGGCAGCATCGCGACGAGCGAGCTTCCCAAATTCTTGAAAAACTCCCCGATAAGCGGAAGCGTTTCCTGCGGGTGCTCGACGATAGCGTCCACCGCGTCGCCGAGCGTCGGGACGCTTGCGGCTTCGCTTTCAACAGCGGATTCTATTGCGGATTCTGCCGCTTCAATCACCGACTCCGCCGATTCCGCAATAAAACGCAAAATCATGCGAACTCCTTTTCAAACGCGGAAACTACCGCGTCAGCGTCAGCGTCGCGGATAAGCACGGATATCTCGTCAACGCCCGTCGTTATCATCAGAATCATCGCCTCAAGCCTGTTCAAAATCTCGAAAACGTGCGCCGCAAAGCCCACGGTGTCGGTCATCTCGCCCGTTTTCACAACGATTTTTCTGTTGCCGCTGTTTATCATCGGCGGCACGCAGCCCTTGGCTTTCAGCTCCGCGACCGTGCCGAGCAGCTTCGGCATATCCTCGTCGTCAACCGTGAAGCCGAAGCTGAAGATCTCCTGCGTCGGCGCGGTCATCGAGATCATATCCACATTGATCCCCGCCTTAGCGACGATCTTCAGCGTGTCCTCCATTACCGTCTTGTTAAGCGGCGCGTTGTTGAACGAAACCGCCGAAACGTTTTCCGTAACTTTAATTTGCATAAATTTATCCCCCATAACTACTAGCCGCTGATTAGTTCATTCATTGTATACAATCCCGCGGGCTTTCCCGCAAGGAACACCGCCGCGTTCACCGCGCCGACGGCGAAAACCTCGCGCGACTGCGCCGAGTGCGACAGCGTGATAACCTCGTCGTGACCCGCGAAGATTATATCGTGCTCGCCGACTATCGTGCCGCCGCGGACGGAGTGCATACCTATCTCGTCCGTTTCGCGCGGACGGCGGACGGCGTGACGGTCGTAAATGTAATGCTTCGAGTTTCCGAGCTCCTCGTTTATCGCCTCGGCGA
>CAYSHU010000100.1:0-8015 GCA_964430965.1 uncultured Ruminococcus sp.
GATCCAACGCCTTGCGCAATTGGCGCGGGCGGCGGGTATGCACCTTGTCATCGCGACGCAAAAGCCGACGGTTCAGGTTGTAACGGGGCTTATCAAGGGCAATATCCCAAGCCGCATCGCGCTTTTGGTGTCATCCAACAGCGACAGCCGCGTTATCCTCGACGGGTCGGGCGCTGAAAAGCTCCTCGGCAACGGCGATATGCTGTATATGCCCGTTGGAGTGCAAAAGCCGATAAGACTGCAAGGGTGCTACGTTTCCGACGGCGAGATAGGGCGCGTTGTACAGTTTATCCAGCAGACGTTCAAGGCGGAGTACGACGAGAGCATAATCGCGGAGATAGAACGTCAAGCGGAAATGGTAAGCTCGGGCGGCAAGGAATCCTCCGCGGGCGATTTGGACGACGATGAGCAGGACGACAAGCTCGAGGAGGCAATCGAGTACGTGATAGAAGCGGGGCAGGCGAGCACGTCCTCGCTGCAGCGCCGTTTAAAGCTCGGCTTTGGGCGAGCGTCACGGCTTATTGACACAATGGAGAGAATGGGCATAGTAGGCGGCTATCAAGGCGCAAAGCCCCGCCAGGTGCTGATGACGCGCCAGGAGTGGTACGAGCGCAAGATGAGGCAGGACTGAAATAACTCCGCTGTTTCCCGTGCCGCTGGCGTGGGAAACAGCCAAACCTTGCGCCAAAAATGAAGAAATTCTGATTTTTTTCGCTTAACTACTTGAAATTTTCCGCAAATTGTATTATAATGTATAGAGTGTGTATAACATATTCAAATCATCTCAACTGACAACAGAATTTGAAAAGAGGGAAACATATGAGCTACATTAGCAATATTATAAAGGACGGTGCGATATTTTGAATATAAATAATCGTAAGCCGTCTAACAATAAGAGCAGGAACGGCGTTCCGATGCGGAAAACCTCCGTTCGCCCCGGCACCCCCGGCAAGCCGAACATCAAGCCCGCCGTAAAGCCAAGCAACAAGCCGGGCGGAATTCCGATTAGCAAAACGGGCACACATCCGATTAACAGGGCGATTAACAAGCCGACGGGCAAATCGAAATACGAGGCGCCAAAGCGCCGGAAAATCCCCACGCCCGTGATTATCACAAACGTGCTGATGATTTGCGTTATTCTGTCTATTGTCGGGGTAATCTTCGCTATCGCGTTCAACAACTCGAAGTACGACAAGGACGACGCCTCGCGGACTAACAGAAACCAGAGCGTTGTTTCGTCCGTCGCGAGCGTTTCCTCAACGCCCGAGCAGAGCGCTCCCGCCGCAAACACAAGCGAGCCGACCTCAAATACAAGCGCGGGCAATTCCACGACATCTGCCGACGTTGTTCCTACTCCGGACGGCAGCTTTGACAAGGAGTTCTTCAAGGACGACCTGTTCATCGGCGACAGCATTTTCACGGGGCTGTATCTCTACTCGCATCTTGAGCGCAAGAACGTCGCGGCGGCGGTTGGATACACGGCCTATGGCGCGCAGGTTTCGGCGTTTGACGAAACGTTCTATTCGGGGAGCGCGGTGGACTACGCGAAGACTCTCAAGCCGAAGCGCATTTTCATAATGCTCGGCTCGAACTCGCTTTCTCCGAAAACCGATTTCGACGACTTTGAAAACGGCTACCGTGGGCTGATAAACGCGCTGAAAAGCGGCTGCCCCGACAGTACGATATGCGTGATTTCCGTTCCGCCGATAACCGCCGACAGCTCTATGGCAAGCTATTCGGGCGTTACAAATTCGATTATCAACACCGCGAACACGAGAATATCGGCGCTCGCGGAGAGCCTTGGCGTTATGTATTACGATTTCAACTCCGTACTTAAGGACGCGGACGGCAACTTTAAGGAGGAGTACGCTGAGCAAGACGGAATGCACTTCCTGGGTGCTACATATCCTATGCTGTTGTCGGGTCTTCAGAAGGCTGTCGGACAATAATCAATAATAACGAGGTACTAAAAATGAAAAAACTGATTTCACTTTTCGCGGCTGCAATGCTTTGTATGACAATGGCGGGCTGCGGCGGCGAAAACGGCAGCGAAAGCTCCGAGAAAACTCCCGCTGAGAAAACCTCCGCGCTGACCGAAACGCTTAATGACGCGGCTTCGAGCGAGGGCGCGAGGCTCCCCGAAATGGTGAGCGTTTCCTCCGATACGCTCCACGACCGTTTCCTTATCGACGAGGCTGACGTAAGCGAGTTTTCTGCGTATGTCTGCGGCAACGGCTCTTCTCCAAGGGAGTACGGCGTGTTTGTCGCGAAGGACTCCGACGCGGCAAAGCGCGTTTCCGATGCGCTGAACACTCACGTAGAGCATCACCGCAAGACGTTTGAGGCATACAAGCCCGACGAGATGTACAAGTTTGACGACAGCTTTGTCGCGGTAAACGGCAACACGGTTTCCTACGCGGTCTGCGAGGACAACGGCAAGGCGAAGGAGCTGCTCGGCTAAACCGTTATCGGCAACCTTTTTTGGAGGAAGTTATGGCTATTGAATGTGGCGTAATTGTTGGCGTTTTTGTGCTGCTGTCCTTGATATTTTTCAAGCGACGTCAAAAGGAGTGGGCGATAGCGACGCTTCCGCTTACATTGCTGCCGTTCGCGGATTTCGTGTTGGAGCTTATCGTGACGCGGATGCTTAAGGTAGAGGTCACGGCATTCGCCGCGATTTTGGTGCTGGTTTGCGCGGTGGTGGCCTCCGCGGCGTGGATAGGCGCGGCAACGGGCACTATAACGGCAAAGCATAGCAAGCGCACCGCTGCGACGTTTATAGCGATTTCAAATATCTTCAACGTCGCGCTTGCTGTTATTCTGATTATGGATATTATGGCGAGAGTAGAGCAGCAGCTTGAGGCGCTGATTCATTAAATTAAAAAACTCCCTCGAATCAAATCGAGGGAGCTTATTTTTTGTAATTTAATAAACCTCCGTGCCCGTGAAGTAGAACGTGAGAATGTCTTTATAATCCCAGCCCCAGTACTTCGCGAGGTTGTTCGCGCCGTGCTGGCTTAAACCAACGCCGTGACCGTAGCCGTAGGTCGTTATCGTAAAGCGCTCGTTTGCCGAGTCGTAGTCAATATCAAACGCCGAGCTGCGGATGTCGTAGCTCATAATTATCTCGCGAAAGCGCCGCCCCGTGATTTTAAGGCTGTCGCCGTCGTTGTCAATAAAGTACGACTGCCCGCCGATTGTCATCTCGTCAACGTATTTGCCCGTAAGGCGGCTTTCGATGTTGAACCAGTCCGCGGGGTCGCCGGAAAGCTCAATGTTCGCTTTGTTTAGGACGCGATTTTTCATATCGCTTGCCGAGAACGTTGTTGTCTTGCCATAGTTCGGGTCATAGTCCTCGTCGAGCTCGCAGTAAACTCTTTTGAGATACGGCAAATCTCCGCCCCAAACGTCCGCGCTTGAAAGCGTACTTCCCGCAGACGACGCAAAGTAAACCGCCTGGATAAGCGTGCCGTCATAGTAGATCGCCTCGCCGATTACGGACGCGACAAGCGTTCGCACGCTTTCGCTCGCAGTGTCCTTCATAAGGCACTGCGGCGTGTTGCCGTGGAGATTATGATACTTTACGTATGTATAAGTCGCGACAGCGTGCGCCTTTATCGCCTCCGGCGCGAACGTGCTGCCTATCTCGTTCTGGACTATCCTCGAAACAATGTCAATAGCCTTTCCCGATTCCTCATAGTTTCCGTTTTTCACGCGGAAAATCTCGTTTGCCGCGTCGGTATCGGGAACGTTGGGATAAATCGGCTCGTCGGTGGAGCTGCTGTCCCCGGATTCCGAGCTGACGGGCTCGGAAGATTCCGGTTCGGAGGAAACAGGCTCACTCGAAATCGGCTCGGAGGACACGGGCTCGCTGGAAACGGGCTCCGGCATACTCACGATGATAGGCGCGATAGTGGAGGTTGTCGTGCTTGTCGATGAAACAAGCCCCGCGAGCTCCTTTATGGAGGAGTTGGGAGTGTACGACGAGTTGAGAGGCTTTTGCGCGAAGGTCGGCTTCGCGAAGCCGAAGTTCACGAGCTCTAACGTCATAAGGTTGTCAAAGCCGCCCGTATCGATAACGTTGTCCTCGACGATGAAATCAATCGTCCCGCCGAGAGTGTTTGTTTCGTCGTCGGTGTTCTGCAAATCGTCGGAATTCGCCTCGGGCTCCGGCTCGGATATCGTCCCCGAAACCGTGCACGTAAACAGATAAATATTGCAAATCAGCAGCGCCGCAAACAGCTTTGCCAAAGAGAAGTTTTTCATTTTATCAAATTCCTTTTTCGCGGTATTCCCCCGCCTGCGGCGGGGGAATACCGCGGTTAAATCAAAGCCTTAGGAAATGTAAAACCGCAATCAGTCCTCATAGCCCACAAGCAGGTTCTTGTCCCACTTTCTGCCTTCCCACTTATGGTTGAACGTTTTGTCGTACATATCGTAGAACTTGGGGCTCGGGTTGTTGTACGCCTTGCTTACGTCAACATTTGGACTTTCGCCCTCGCGAACCTCGCGCCCGAACACGACAAGTCGAAGGTCCTTAGTGCCATAGCTGCCGAACTTGCACGTAGACAGCGTGATGAGCTTGTCGCCGTACTGTACGTTCACGTCGGGATTGTAGAACGTCGAGCGGTCTAAAATCTCCGCGACATACTCGTTAAAGTCGTCCTGATCGTCGAAGTTGTGTACGACGTGATAGTTGAACACCTCGCCAGCGTCTTCGTAGACATTCAGCATCATCACGGCGAAAATCTTGTAAGTACTGTTCTTGTACAGCGAGTTGAACTCAATCGTCGGGTGAGCCTGGTAGAACGAGAGATCATCGTGATTGTGGTTGTTTTCCCAGTTGAAGTAGTTGATAAGCGGCGCGAAGTACTCGCCCGTTGCCATATTGTGCCCGTAGATAACGATATTCTCGGGCTCGTCATAAGGCGTTATCTTATCCGTATAATCCACAAACAGCGTGCCCGATTTAGCATATCCGCCCGTAAATGTCGTTGTAAGATACTTGTCGTTGTCCTCGCCCTGGACTACTACGTAATCCAGCAGTCTTGTGCCGTCGGGATTCGGGATAGAAATCCACCCGATAGTATCGGGGTTTTGCGCGAGCAGGGTATCAAACTGCTCCTGTACGGGACGCTCCACATTCGGCTTATCCACCGCGGATTCCATCGGTTCGGGAGTGCTCTCCACAACCTCGGGCTTGCTCACCACGATCTGCTGATGGAAGTCGTTCGCACGGTCCTCGTCGTCCTTGTTGGTTTTCATCCGCTGGACGTTATTCGTGATGATAATAGCCACCGCAACAACCAGCACGACCGCCGCCGAGAGGAAAATAATCTTCCGCACGACCTCCTTGGTATCATCACCCTTCTGCGGAAACAGATAATGCGCAATTCGGGTAAGTATACTCTCTTTGCCTGACCCACTCATAAAAAATCCCCCTTATTTAAATTTTAAATTTTTTTAAGTTTTAAATTTCAAAATTCCCTCACCGCTGCGCTCGCTATGCAGCGCTGAGGAAATTGGTCAAAATTTTGCTTGAGCAAAATTTTGATGCTTTTTGAAATTTATACGTCTTTGAAATGCTGCTGTTTTAATAACTTAACAGCTTGCTCGAATCCCAAGAACGTCCATACCACTCGTACCAAGGGTTCATCTGATAATAGTATTCAAACAGCTTGGGATTGTAGTTTCTCACCGCCAGGGTGGTGTCAACCTCCTCGCTTTCGCCGGGACGAACCTTGCGGGCGAGAACCGCGAAGCGCGTAGGAACGTCGCGGCTTATCGGCCAGTAGCACGTCGAGAGCGTCAGCAGCTTGTCGCCGTATTGCAAATCAACGTCGGTGTAGAACCAGCTTCTGTCCATAACGTCAAGGATATACTCGTTGAAATCGTCCGCGCTGTAGAACTGCGTCTTGCTTGTGTAGTCGAACACCTCGCCATACTGCGGGTCGGTATTAACGACAATTCCCGCGAAAATCTTGTAAATCTCGCACTCGCCGCCGTCGCGCTGGAGCATTACCGTCGGGTGCTTTTTGTAGAACGCTATCGGCTCGCTTGAGTAGCTGTCCGGGACGTAGTGGTTTATATAAGCGAAGTAATAGCCGCTCTTCATATTGTGACCGTAAAGAATGATATTGTCGTCCGTGCCGTCCATTTTGTTCAGGTAGCTCGCGAAAATTTCTCCCGAAGCGGAGCTTTGCCCGTACATATTGTGGTCGATATAATACTGCGAGCCGTCCGTATCAGCCATTACAACGTTATTTACCAGAGTTCCCGATATCTTTACCCATGCGCGGACATCGGAGTTGCTCGCCTTCAGAGAACTGAAATCAACGTTAAGCGGCGTGTTGGTAACGGGCGTAAGGTCGATATATTCGGGCTCCTCGGTGCCCGCGGTAGTGACAAGCTCGTGGGTCGGGTTTTCGACATACGCGGGCTGAGAATACGGGGTGTTTATTACCGAGCTCTCAAACGGTACGTTCGCCGAAGCCGCAATAGTAATCGTCCCTTCTTTGCCCCTCTTCATTCCCACGACTTGCCAGATAAGGAACACCAGCGTGCCGATAAGCACCGCTATCGCGACAAGCAGAATGATCTTCCGCGCTATCTCGCCCTTGCTGTCCGTCGCCTGCGGGAACAGCGCCGCCGCAAATCTTTTCAGCGGATTTTTCGGCTGAGGAGTTTTCTTCTTTTTCTTCCTGGGAGCTGGCGAGCCCAGCTCGCTGCCGAATTTATCAAGCGCGACATCCTTGGAGCTTTGGGAGCTCATCGCGCTTGTTCTCCGTTCCGGATTCCCGGCGGGGCTTCTCGCGGGATTTCTCGAGTGGCTTCCGGCTGGGTTTCTCAATTCGCCTCTGCTCCCCATAGCGGAGCTCCTGCTGCTATTGCTTGTGCCTGAATTTCTTGTGCTGCTGCTTTTGGGTCTGTTGTTTTTTTCTTCTGTTGCCATTTTGAACTCCTTTCAGTGATTATCAGCAATATATTTTTTTATATGCTCGAGCAGATTTAAAAGCGCCTGTTCGGTCGCCCTTGCTCGGATATATTCACGCCCGTTATTATCAAAGCTATATTTTTTCACGCTTGACGAACCCTTGCCGCAAACGCCTATATAAACTGTCCCGACGGGGTTTTCGGGAGTGTCTCCCGAGGGCCCCGCAACGCCGCTTGTCGACACCGCGAAATCCGCGCCCGAAAGCTCCAGAACGCCGTTTGCCATTTCCTCGGCGCAGTGTGTGCTGTATTCCGAGCACAAATCCAGCGTTTCCCGCGAAACGTCCAGCACCTTGCTTTTTATCCTGTTCGAGTAGGAGCAAACGCCAAGCTCGATAACCGCGCTGCTGCCCGAAACACTTGTTATTGCCGCGGAAATCATTCCGCCCGTGCAGCTTTCCGCCGTCGCGATTTTAAGATTTCTCTCGGTGCATAAAGTTACAATTTCTTTAGCAAGTTCGTTTATTTGATTATAAAATTCTTCCATTATTCCAAGAACACCGTTTCCTCTCCGTACTTATACCGCGTCACCGTCGTTTCCGAGATAGCCTTTTGTATCAGCGGCTCGAAATCGAACGACGCCTCCGCTTTGAGAATATCCTCAAGGCGCGGCTTTGTGCGCGGGTGCTTTGGCGAGAACACCGAGCAGCAGTCCTCATAGGGGAGAATCGACGTTTCAAACGTACCGATTTTCCTCGCGATGTCGGTTATCTCGATTTTATCCATACCTATAAGCGGTCTGAAAACGGGGAACTCCGCCGCGGCGTTTGTGCAGCCGAGCGCCGAGAGCGTCTGGCTTGCGACCTGCGCCAAGCTCTCGCCCGTGATTATCGCGCCGTAGCCGTCCTTCTCGCAGAAGTGATTAGCAATCTTCACCATAAGCCGCCGCATAATCACCGTGAAGTACTCCTCGGGGCAATTGTCGCGGATCGCTTCTTGTAATTCGGTGAACGGCACACAGTAGAACATAATGTCGCCGCAGTATTCCGTCATTTCCTCGCAGAGCTTGCGGACTTTAGTCA
>CAYSHU010000101.1:0-7921 GCA_964430965.1 uncultured Ruminococcus sp.
CGCCACGAGAAGCGGTCTACGGTTACGTCCCTGCATCCACTTCGCGAGCTTCGCGCAGTGCGTCGTTTTACCCGCGCCCTGAAGTCCGCACATCATAATGACGCACGGCGGCTTCGCGGGGAAGTTCAGCTTCGCGGTGGTGTTTCCCATAAGCTCGATGAGCTCCTGGTGAACTATATCTATAACCTGCTGCGCGGGCGTGAGGCTTTCCATGACCTTTGCCCCGAGCGCCTTTTCGCTGACGCTGTTCACAAAGTCCTTCGCGACCTTGAAGTTTACGTCCGCGTCGAGCAGAGCCATACGCACCTCGCGCATAGCCTCCTTGATGTCCTTTTCCGTCAGCTTTCCGTGTCCCTTCAGCTTGGAAAAAACCTTATTCAGTTTTGAAGAAAGACCGTCAAAAGCCATAATCGTTAAACCTCTGTAAATTTAATTAGAGAGCCGCGCTTCGTAAAAGTTTTTCGCTCTTGGAATATTTTGTTTTCTCAGCTGTTCAGCACGTTTTTTATCTTGCTTATAGATTGCTTTATCCTCGCGTTTTCGGGGGAGTTCGGTGCGCTTTCGAGCACCTCGGACACCTTGTCAAGCTCCTCGGTAATCTCGCGGAACTTCGCCGCGCTTCCGAGAACCTCCTCGAGCTCCAACAGGCGGTTTTTACCCTTTTTTATAAAATCGTTGACCGACTGCCTTGAGATGCCGCCCATTTCCTCGGCAATCTCCCCGAGCGACAGATCGGAGTTGAACCGCAAGTCCAGCGCCGTCTGCTGGCTCTTCGGAAGAAGCTCGCCGTAAATATCAAGCAGCAATACAATATCCTCGTTCATAATACCTCTTTAGAAGTTGTAACAAGTGTAATGTAAAATCAACTTACACCTTCTACAATTATTATAACAAATAATCCCGCGTTTGTCAAGGGGATTTTAGAATTTTTTTGAAAATCCCTTGACAAAGCGCCTTTTTGGTGATATAATATGTTACGTTCTCCCTCGCCTGCGGCGGGGGAGAACGTAATCAAACGGTATTCTCGCTGAGGACGGAGAATTGCACGGCTCCCTCGCGGCAGAGATTGACATATCTTTTGGGAGATCGAGTAAAATGGATATTAAAGATTTTTTATATGGCGAGCGCTTTACAAATGAAGATTTTGCTCTTTTTTCGGAAGCCGAATTGTCGGAAATGGCGGTGTTATCCGAGGAGGAAGCAAGCAGAATCTGGTACGATTACGGCGATAACGAGAAATTGCCCTTAAGCTCGTTTGCCGCCAAAACCGGGCTTGATAAGCTGCCGCTTATTACGAATGACTGCGGCTGGGGCGATGAGAGGGAAGAGGAAAAAACAAGAGCGTTATTAACAGCCGCTTTAAGCAATGACGTTGACGGTAATGTTGTCGTGTGCTATTACAGCACCGACGCGTTAAGAGTTTCCGCGAGATTATTCTGTGAAAAGTGGTCTGATTTTTGCTATCCGTCGGATTATCTGATAATAGATTTCGGCGTAAGGGCGCTTTTATACTATGAGGATCGGCTGTTTTATCTCGATAAAATCGGGGGGCAATAATGAAAACCAACAAAGCGATATTCAAGCGCGCGCTGCTTCTTGCCGTGCCGATGATGATACAAAACGGCATTACAAACGCCGTGGGCTTGGTCGACAACGTTATGGTCGGGAAGCTCGGCACGGAGGCTATCACCGCCGTTTCGATAATCGGGCAGCTTATCTTCGTGTTCAACCTCGGCATTTTCGGCGGGCTTTCGGGTCCGGGGATCTTCGGGGCGCAGTTCTTCGGGCAGAAAAACACCGAGGGCTTCCGCTCCGCCGTCCGAATAAAGCATCTGATTTGCCTCGCCGTGCTCGCGGCGGGACTTTGCGCGTTTATCTTCGGCGGGGAGTTTCTCATAACCCTGTACCTCAAGGGCGAAAGCGCGGACATTGACCCCGTTCTGACAATGAAGCTCGCCAAAAGCTACCTCAACATAATGCTCTGGGGACTGCCGCCGTTTGTGATAACGCAGATTTACGCGGGCAGTCTGCGCGAAACGGGCTCGTCGATAAAGCCGATGATAGCGGGAGTTGCGAGCGTCGTTGTTGATGTTGTGTTCAACTGGCTGTTGATTTATGGCAATCTGGGATTTCCGCGGCTGGAGGTTCGCGGCGCGGCGATAGCAACGGTTATGGCGCGTTTCATCGAGGCGCTTGTCGTCGTTATCTGGGCGTTCGCGGAGCGGAAAAAGCACGATTTCCTTATCGGGCTTTACAAAACAATGAAGATCCCCAAGGACTCCGCGAAGAAAATGCTGAAAAAAACCCTGCCGATCTTCCTGAACGAGTTTATGTGGGCGGGCGGGATTGCCGCGCTTACGCAGTCCTACTCGCGGCGCGGGCTGGATATCGTCGCGGGGCTGAATATCTCGAACGCGCTTTGCAATCTGCTGAACGTCGTGTTTATCGCAATGGGCAACGCCGTCGGAATTCTGGTCGGGCAGACGCTCGGCGCGAAGCGCTTCAAGGAGGCAAAGGAGGAGGCGTTCGGGCTGATGTGGTTCACGGGCGGCATTTCGCTTGTCCTCACGGCGATCTTGGTGTCCGTTTCGGGAGTGTTCCCGCTGCTTTACGACACGACGGAAAACGTCCGCGCTTACGCGTCGGGCTTTATAATCGTCACGGCGCTGTTTTTCCCCGTTCAGGGCTTTTTGAACGCGCTGTACTTCACGCTGAGAAGCGGCGGAAAAACGCTCGTGACGTTCCTGTTCGACAGCGTTTTCTCGTGGGTTGTGTGCGTCCCGACGGCGCTGCTGCTCTGTCACTTCACAACGCTCCCCATTCTCGCGGTCTACGCGATAGTCCAGGCGCTGGACTTTATTAAGGTGACGATAGGCTACGTACTCATTAAAAAGGGAGTTTGGATAAGCAACATAGTTTGAGCAAACGCCAAAAGAAAACGCGGAAGTGATACTTCCGCGTTTCATTTATTTATAACCTATCGGGTGTGCCGCTCTGTTATTTAGCAAATATTGCTTGGAAAATCTGTAATAATATCCGTTTTATCAACAGATATGCCGTAACCGTCTCCATTTGTCAAAAAGTAAAACATATATCCGTATTCCGGATTACTTCTGAAAAGAGTGAGATCACTTTCATTGAAATAGCCGACAACTTTAGTATAGTATCGCTTTTCTCCTTCTCCTTGATAAGTCCAACATTCCGCCGTATAAAGCTCATATCCCAGCGAAAAAAGACGCTGATACTCGGCGATCCGCTCTTTTTCCGATAGCTCCCCATTATCCTTGAACATATCAAACGCCAATAAAAAGGTTACGTTTTTTCCATCATATTTCTTGCGGGCTTCTTTCAACTCAATTGCAAACATTACTTCTCCGGGCGCCGGTGTGGAAGCATAGCTGACAGACGAATTCGTATGATATTCATTGATTACACGTCTGCCATTGTGCGTTGTTTGTTTCCAAAAGACAACCCCGACGATCAACATCAGGCAAGCGGCGGCAGCGCCGAATTTGAGCCGACCGTTGACTTTCCTCTTGCTCCGATACCCGACAGCCTCATCTACATACTTGTTGTCAAGTAAATTCATTGCCTCGGAAAAAACCTTTGAATTCATACAAATACCTCTCTTTCGGCTAGATAGCTCTTCAATTTCCGACGGATACGAGTCAGTCTGACAGAAACGTTTTTCTCCGTAAGCCCCACAAGCTCGGCTATGTCCTTGCAGCTCTCGGAAAACCAATAGCGGCGCATAAAAATAACACGATTTTCCGATGAAAGCGTATCTAAAAAGCTCTCGATGATATGAGCCAATTCCTTGGCTTCAAGCTCGGCTTCTGCCGTGTTTGGCGATGTAATACAAGCCTCTATCTCGTCCATTGCGATCGTGTAAGCGCTGTTCCGCTTGGCTGCCGTTTTTTTGTAATAGGCTTTCAACGAAATGTTCCGAACGATTTTGCAGACATACGTCAGCAGCGGGTCGGGCTTTGCGGGCGGTATGGCGTTCCACGCTCCCAAGTAAGCGTCGTTCACACATTCCTCCGCGTCCTGTTGGTTGTTTAAGATGTTATAAGAAATTTTGCGAAGAAATTTGCCGTATTTTTTATCAAGCTCCCGTATGCCTTGTTCCGAGCGTTCAAAAAACATTTCGATGATTTCTTCGTCCTCCGCCATTTCATCGCCCCCTTTCCGTCTTCATCTATATACTACATTTTTAACGGCAAATACTACATCTAATCCGGAGGTTTTCAAAAATTATTCCAAATTCGATACGGACTGCAACAAAAAAATCCCCCTTCGCGGGGGATTTCTTACTTCTTGCCTCTTAAACTCTTGCCTCTAATCGATGACGTCCCAGAATATGAGCAAAACATTAGCCGTCGAGCTGAGAAACACCCACGCCACGCTTGAAAGAGCCAGACACACCTTTGTTTTTGTGTCTGTTTTCCGCGTCGCGGCAAAGATGATCTCAGCGAGAACCAAAACGATCGGCGTGAAAATAAGACACAGCCTCTCGTCGAGCCATGTGTCGCTAAACCACGTAACAACCACGAGGAAAACCCCGCCGACCGTCGCGGCAAGCAAAAGCATCTTTCCGAGAAAGTGTTTTGACGTGTCTATCCTGCCCCGAATGATCATCACAAGCGGCACAATGCCGCCGAATATCAGCCCCAAAATCCCCGAGGGAAGAATCAGAACGCTCACTATCGGGTACATGCTTGCGAGTATCGCCAAAACGGGGATCAAAAGCGACATAAACCACGCCCTTTTTGTCGTTATCCGAGCGGGCGCGTTTGGGTCGGGCTCTGTCTGCGGCACATAATTCGGGTCGATCTCAGCCGAAAAATCAAAAGCTCTTTTTTCCGACATAACACTAACCTTTCCTTTTGCAAAAATCCCCCGCTTTGCGGGGGATTTTTAATTGTAAGTTTTAAGCGTAAACCGCAAACAAAGCTCCGGAAGTGTACGCGTAATTCGTCGTCTTGTTGGAGTTGTAGCTCATTGCAGACGCGCTGCTTGCAAGGGACTTCACTTGGTCTGCCTTGTCGTTTACCTTGTCAAGGAAGCCGCTGCCGCCGAACGAATATTTTATATCCTTATCAGTGAGCTTCGCGAGCTCCGCGTCCTTAGCGAGGGACAGTCTGCCGTTTTTGTCAACGCTAATTCCCGCTCTCTGGAGCGAGTACTTGTACGCGTTAGCGCCGCTCGCGAGGGTCGTCGCTCTGTTGCGGATCGTGCTTTTGTCGCTCTTGGAAGCCTCATCGAGGAAGCTGTTGTATGTATCAACAAAGTCCTTCGCTACCTTGGTGTAGTCCTCGGGAACATAAACCTTATCCTCCGAGCCCAGACCCGAAGCGTAGGACTTAAGCGAGGTCGCCATATCCTTTACCTTAGCGGAAAGCTCCTTAAGCGTGCCCGCGTTATCGACATAGCCGTCGTCCTTCGCGCTTGAAGAGGAACTGCTTGAGCTTACGCCGCTCGCCGTGAACATTCCGTTGCCGCCCGTAAGAGTATTTATCTGCTCCGCCTTCTGGATAACCTTGCTCGAAAATCCCTCGGAGCCGAACACGGACTTGATATTCACCGCGCTGACCTTAGACAAATCGCTGTTGAGCGACAGCTTGTTGTCAGAGCCCACGGTAATACCCGCGCGCCTTAACGCGCCCGTATATACCTTGCCCGAATTAACCATAAGCACGCCCTTTTGCAGAACCGCCTGGTTATCCGAGTTGCTGACCTTATCAATCATCGAGTTGTAGCTGTCGATAAAGCTCTGCGCCTGCTTTTTGTACGCGTCCACATCAACCGTGTCGCCGTACTTCATGCTGTCAGCGAACGACTTAATGCTCTCCGCCGCGTTGCCCGCCGCCGCCGAAGCTGTCTTGATCGACTGCGCCGACGCGGTGTCGCTGTCCTTGTCGTCGTCCTTTATGCCGAAAATGCTCTTATAAAGCTCGCTGTACTGGCTCTTGAAATTCTCGTCCTTGCCCTTGAACTTGCTGCTCTTAAGCAGGTCGTTAAGCGTTTCGGTTGCCTTAGAATTGTTCAGCCCGAGCTTGTTCAGCTTGCTGCCGCTTGTATAAGAAGAATACAAGCTGTCAAGCTGGTCGCCGTACTTTGTCTGCGCCTGAGCCATACTAAGCTGCAATCTTGCCGTATTTCCTACTGTCATAATACCAATCCTCCTTGATATATTATTGTTGCCCTCACACTATTCGACTTTTGATTTCAATTTAAATTTCAAAATTCGCTCACCACTGCTCCGCTTCGCTTCGCAGCGCTGAGCGAACCGGTCAAGATTTTGCTTCGCAAAATCTTGACACTTTTTGAAATTTACACTTCGCTTGGTGTGTTGATTTTAATCACTACGCGCCGTACTGTTTACGATACTCTTTCATCTTGTCAACATATTCCGCGCCCGCAACAACTCCGTTTTCCAGCGCCTCGATAATATCGTTTATCGTCACGATGGAGTAAACGTTGATACCGAACTCGTCGTGGACCTCCTGCACGGCAGTCTTGCTTGTTTCCAAGCCTCTCTCCGCGCGGTCAACCGTGATTATCATACCCTCAATGTCGATCTTCGCCGCGCCCTGCAGCTTCGGCAGAACCTCCCGCAGAGCCTTTCCGCTTGTCATAACGTCCTCGATGATGACAACCCTTTCGCCGTCCTCAAGCGTTTTTCCGACAAACATTCCGCCCTCGCCGTGGTCTTTAACTTCCTTGCGGTCGAAGCAATAGTTGCAGTCCATACCAAACTTGTTGTACAGCGCGATGCTCGCCGCGACTGACAGCGGGATTCCCTTATACGCGGGTCCGAACAGCGTCTGCGGCTTGAGGCCGTGCTCGTTAATGCACTCCGCGTAATACTCCCCGAGCTTTGCAAGCTGTGCGCCCGTTTTGTAGTTCCCGCAGTTTATGAAATACGGTGCGACGCGGCCGCTTTTCAGCGTGAACTCGCCGAACCTCAGCACATCGCACTCCGTCATAAACTTAATAAAGCTTTCTTTATACGTCATAAGCTTCTCCAAAAATGATATACGTCTCCGATTACATTATAACACACAATCCCACATTTTTCAAGGGGTTTTGGAAATTTTTTTGAGAATTTTCACACAAATTTTTCGTCAACAATATATGCCGAGAAAACCCGCGTTAATACACAATATCTCGATTACTTGCGAACCTTATCCGCCGTATAAACGACCTCGGCGTAAATTGCCGCGACGATTTGATACAGCTCCTTTGGGATAGTTTCGCCCGAATTGAGCATAACGAGCAGCGCCGCGACGCTGTCGTCGCGATAAACGGGAACGCCAGCCTCGTCGGCGATATTGACGATACGCTGCGCGAGCTCCCCGAGCCCCGAGGCAACGACCACGGGCGCGTAATTCATATCGGGATTATACTTCAAAGCCACCGCCGCGTTCTGCCCGTAGAGGCGCTTGTTGTTCGCGGGGGACATAGGGTGTCTTTGTCTTGCCATTATTTAGAATCTCCTTATTTCAATTTAAATTTCAAAATTCCCTCACCGTATGCTCGCTCCGCGCTTCGCGCTCCGCTGCGCTACGCTGAGGGAAACAGTCAAGATTTTGCTTCGCAAAATCTTGACACTTTTTGAAATTTACACTTCGCTGGGTGTATTGCTGTTTAGCGATATGCGTCAAATTGCCCTCTCGGGGTGCGCGAGCAGTACGTGTTTTGGGGTGCTATACAATCCAGACGGCGAGCCAAATGTGGGAGTGCTCCTAGCAGTCTTGGGGCATTGCCAAGCGGAGCAGCAAAACCCTTTGCATTAACCTTGACCGCCTGCAAAGGCGAAAGATAACACTCACGGTAAAAAAGCACGTAATACGCAACAATCCCTCACCGAATAATCTATTCTCTCAACGTAGTGTGAAAAAGCGGGCAAAGGGGGAGA
>CAYSHU010000102.1:0-7906 GCA_964430965.1 uncultured Ruminococcus sp.
GACCGGTCTCGTCAGCGTAGCGCAACGGAGCGCGAAGCGCGGAGTGAGCATACGGTGACGAGATTTTGAAATTTTTTTAAATAAGGAGGCGCGTGAAATGAAAATATCCGAAATAACGGACGGAATAATCAAGGATCATTGCGGCATTTCGGGCGACGACAGCGACGCGCTGATTTCGGTGTACCGCTCCGCGGCGATTGCCGAAATATGTACGTACACCGCGCTTTCGCCCTCGGAGCTGGACGATCACGAGGATATTTCTTACGCGTTTCTTGCGCTTGTCTGTGAGATGTACTCCACGCGCGAAATGACTGTCGAGCTTGACACACTGAACCCTATGGCGGCGCAGATCTTGAACAGTCATAGGAGGAATTTGCTGTGAAAAAGGTAGCATTTAACCGCAAGATCACGCTCCTTACGCTGAAGCCGCAAAGCGGCGGCAAAGAACCTCTCGAAACGGCTCGGGCAACGGTTTGGGCTGATGTTTCGGAGGTCGGCGCGACTACCAAATTCGCGGCGTTACAGGCGGGGCAGAGCGTTTCGCTTGCCGTGGTGATGTGGCGGCGCGAGTTTCGCGGGTTCACGCATTGTGAAATTGACGGGGTGCGGTATAAAATCGTGGAAACGGGCGCGGCGAAAAATGCGTTGCACATCAAGCTGTTATTGGAAAGGGGTTAAAATGTGGACATTGTTCAGAAAATCGAAAGTGCCTTAGAGGGCGTTATTCCGTGGTTTACCGATACGCCCGAATTTGACGGAGAAGCTCCCGAAAAATACGTTGTTGTAAACATCGCGGAAAAGGGCGGTAATTACTCGGAGAGCGAAAACCGCGTTAATGAGTATTTTGTGAGCCTTAACGTGTTCACAAAGCAACTTGATTTCGCGCTTTACGAGCGGCTGAAAACCGCGATGTACGGCGCGGGTTTTGTGTATGTCGGCGGCGGGAACGTCGGCGATGACAAGGTGTATCCTTACGATGCGCATTATTATCTGGATTTTTCGGAGGGGTTGGAACGTGAATAATGCTTTTGACATCTGCGCCCAAATCGACGATTTTATTGAAGATTTGAACGCTATGCAGCGCGAAATGACAGCGGAGAGCGAAATCGCTCTTGATAAAGCGGCGGCGGTGGTCGCCGCGGAGCAGCGGCGGGTCTTCGCGCAGGCGAATTTCAAGCGTACCAAGGAAAAGCACGTCTACAAAGGCGCCAACGAAAGCCTGATACGCATAACGAAAAAGAAGCTCGGACGCGCAAAGCTTAAAGCGTATATCGGGTTTGATACGCCAACGCTCAAGAAATATCCGGAGCTTATTCTTGTAGAATTCGGGCGTCCGGGAAAGTCGGCGCGGCACTCTAAGGACACCGAAGAGGTTGAAGTCAAGCGGAAAGTCAAGGGTAAGCTTTTTAAGCCAAAAACGCACTTCACAAGAAGAAAGGGGAAATTCCCCGACGTGGCTACTGTAATGCCTATTCGCGCGGGGTTCAACCTCGCAAAAGAGAGCGCGCTTGCGGCTTACGCCGAGGATATGTTTAACAGGGCAGCTGAAATATTTAACGGAGGTAGATAAAATGGCAACAAATACAACAGACAAAAGACGGCGTTCGACGGTGAACGTCGCGCGGCTGACGATGTTTAAAATGATTGATGACACAAGTGAGGGAACGACTTACGAAGAAGAGCCGTACACCTGGGATAAATCGACGGCGAACGTAAAGTACACGCCGAAAATGCAGACAAACGACCAGCACGGCGACGGTGTCAAGGTCGAGTCGTTTGTCGCAAAGGACGGCGGCGATATCGATGTTACGGTGAACGGATTTGAAGCCGGCGACAATGTTTACCTGTTCGGCGAGACCGACAAGAACGGAACGGAGGTCTCCGGGGCTGACGATATTGTTCCGAATGTCTGCGTGGCGTACTACACAAAGCGCACCGACGGCAAGATTAACCTGTACAAGTTCCCCAAAACAACGTTCTATCCCGAGGGCGAGGACGCAAAGCAGCAGGAGGGAACGACAATATCCTATGGCACGGCAAACCTCAAGGGTACATATATGCCGCTGATCTCCACGGGCGAGCAAAGCTATATTCGGCGCGGCGTTGACCCCGACAAGGACAAGGCGCTTATCGAAAAGTGGTTTACCGTGGCAGATTACTTCGGCGAGGAAGATGAGCAGCAGCCCGAGAAAGACCCGCCCGGCGAGGACGAAAGCTAATGCTGACAGAGCTTTTGCCGCGGAGCTTTGAATTTGAGTTCGGGGAGAGCGTGATCGAGCTTCGATACACGCTCCGTTCGTTTCTTGAACTCGAAAAGCGCGGGCTGAAATATTCAGACATTTTCGCGGAGAGCGTCAGCGGCCAAACGATACTCGAGTTTTTTCGCGCGGGGCTCGTTCAGCCCATAGAGGTTGAAAAACTGCCGCAGATCGCGGAGATCATGGGCTATGAAACGATGTGGAATTACTGCCTGACGGCTGTCTTACAGGCGTTTCCGAAGCGTGAGGAGAATGTCGTACACAAGCCGCCTTCGCCGAATGATGAGGAATTCTCGTTTGTTCGGCTTCGAACGTTGATTTGCGATATTATGGGGAAAAGCGAGGAATTTTTCTGGGATTCCACGCTCGGCGAGCTTATCGAACGTTGGACGGAATACGCGCGGGCTATGGGCTACGCCGAAGAGCCGGAGCGGATCCTTGAATTTGATGACGAGTGAATGCCATAAATTTTTCCTTTTGCGCGCTCCTTTGCGGAGCGCGTATGCGGAAGAATTTACGGTTTATGAGGTGAAAAAATGGGTTTTTGGAGGAAATTATTCAATGTTGAGGAGCGTTCCGACGAGTTGAGCGGTGTTCTTGAGGGCGGCGCGGAGCTTCTCCGCGCTTTGATAAGTAATGGATTAACGGCGGAGCAGGCTCTTGAAATACCCGCGTTTTCAATGGCGGTGGATTTTATCGCGAATACCGTTTCTATGCTCCCGGTGAAGCTCTACCGCGAAAATACCGCGGACAGCTCCACCGAGGAGATCACCGAAGATCGGCGGCTGTTTTTGCTCAACGACGAGGCGAACCCCGTTATGGGCGCGGACCTGGCGAAACGCGCCGCTATCCGCGATATGCTGCTGTTTGGCAGCGGTTTTATGTACATCGACCAGGATTACTACGGCGATGTGCGGTCACTGCGCTACGTCAAGAAGTCGGACGTTTCCGTGATGAAGAACGCCGATCCGATATTCAGGGATTTCAACCTTTTTGTAGGCTCGCGCGGGTATTTGCCGTGGAATTTCGTTATACTTACGCGCAACTCCACGGACGGCGTGACGGGTGTCGGCGCGGTTGACGAGCATAAAACCCTGCTTTCGGCAATGTACTTTTTGATGAAATTTGAGCTCGCGCTCGCCAAAACGGGCGGCAACAGAAAGGGTTTCTTGGAAAGCGAGCATAAGCTCTCAAAGGAAGCGCTGGCGGAAGTCAAACGGCTTTGGAACGAGCTATACGCCAACAACGAGAGCAATATGATGATACTCAACGACGGTTTAAAATACGTTGCGAGCGCTTCATCGTCTGTTGAAATGCAGCTCAACGAGAACAAGCTCACAAACTCCGAGCAGATCGCGCAGATATTCGGGCTGTCGACCGCCGTGATTTCCGGGAAATGTACCACGCAGGAATATATGTCGGCGATACGGACGGCGGTGCTGCCGATCGTGGCGCAGTTCCAGGCGGCGCTTAACCGCTCTCTGCTCCGCGAGGAAGAAAAAGGCGAGAAGTACTTCGCGCTCGACACGACCGAGCTTCTTAAGGGAGACACGCTTTCGCGGTATCGGGCGTATGAGATCGCGCTTCGCAATAACTTCTTGCAGCTTGACGAGGTGCGGTATCTCGAGGACAAGAAGCCGCTTGGGTTCGATTTTATGAAGCTCGATTTGAGCAATGTCTTGTACGACTACAAGACCAAAACGATCTACACGCCGAATATGAACGCTCTCCAGAAGCTCGGAGATCAGTCCCTGACACAACAGGAAGTCCGCGCTATAATGGAATATAGGAAGAAAACGAACTGGATCAAAGGTTCGCACGGTTATTTTGCCGGGAGCTATCCCGAGGGCGGGGGCGGAGGAAATTTGGGGTTGACAAATGGGAAAGAACATGATATAATGGATTTAGAAAAGCTACCTGTGAATATTCCCGTGGAAAAATTTACCGAATATGCTCTTGACCCTGAAAAACAGCCCGACAAAGCGCGGGCTTTCCGTGAGGCTTTGGGATACACAAAAGCAAATTATCGGGATTTGATTAGCAATATCGAGAGAAATCTTGATAAAAAACATATGGTTTTCAAAGAAAATAATGGCTACGGAGATATTTTCGAGTATGTAATGCGCCTAAAAGGCGCTAACAGCAAGGAAGCGAATGTGTGCACCGGGTGGATCGTTGAAAACGGTCAAAAAGAGTTACGACTTACGACCGCCTATGTTACGAATAAGAGGGTGACAAAGAATGATTAACTTGAAATTGTATGACAACGTCCTGCTCAAAGACGGAAGAAAGGCTTCCGTTGTTGAACTCTTCGATGGCGTATGTGTTGTCGATATAGATATTGGCGGCGATTACGACACACAATCTGTCAAGATATCTGATATTGTTGAGGTTTTATGAAGAATATTTCCGATTGGAAAACGTTTATTAAAGACTACAAAACAATGGCGCATAAGCTCCCAGAAAATGAAAAGAAGGCTGTTTTGGACTTCTTGAAAGGGCAAGATGTTGATTGTGTAGCGGCTGGTTACACCGACGACGAAATTTCCGGGGAAATGACGAGTATTCCTCTATGCTCGTATGAATATAAGGACTTTTATTGGGATAGCAGGGACATTTTGTATTTTGAAAAAAATGATATGCCGCTTCAAACTGATTTTCTGGATATTGTTCTTAATCCGTAATCCAAATACTTCAAGCGTCCGAATAATCGGGCGCTTATTCTTTGCAATTTTTTCGGAAAGGAGTGAGCCAAATGCCCGAATTTCGGGACAGCCAGGCGTATAAATACGCAAAGTTCGCGGCGGCGGACGACAGCGGCAAAACGCCGAAATACGTCAGGCGGCAATGCAGGCAGTGGCTTCAAATTGTCGATAACAACGCAGAATCAGCGTATTTTGACGAGGCGGTTTTCGGCAAGAACGAGAAGCTGCTGCGGCTTATGGTTCACCCCGATCTGGGCTGTCCTATGCCGGACGGCTTGGAGGATTACGCGCTGCTGTTTATCACCGCGCTGTTCTGCACCAAAACTCCCGACGGAAGGCTCTACTACACCACCGGACTTCTCGAAATAGCCCGAAAAAATTTCAAGACATTTACAAGCGCGGTAATTTTCATTATCGCGCTTTTGATTTGCCCGCGTTTTTCGCGGCTTTTCTCCGTTGCGCCGGATTTGAATCTATCGAGTGAGTTGAAGGTCGCGATCCGTAAGATCATCAAAAGCTCTCCCGCGCTGGAGAAGCATTTTAAGGTTATGCGCAGCGAGGTGCGGTGCGGGCTTACCGATACCGAATACACTCCGCTTGCATACTCCAAGGACAAGCTCGACGGCAAGCTGGCGCACATGTTCCTCGCCGACGAGGTGGGAGCTATGGACAGTTACCCTGTTGAGGCTATGCGCTCCTCGCAGATCGTTTTAAAGGACAAGCTCGGTATTCTGATCTCTACACAATATCCGACAGACGACAACGGGCTTCTTGACGAGATAGATTTCGCGAAGCGTCAGCTTGACGGGCTTTATGACGGACGGCAGCGCTATTTCTCGCTGCTGTATGAGCCGGACGACGAGATTAAGAACGACTGGCAGACCGACGACAATGTGCTGTATCAGGCGAACCCCGTGGCGCTCAACAATACCGATTTGTTTTCTAATCTCTGCGACAAGAGGCTGCTTGCGATTCTTTACGAGAACAAGCGCGAGAACTTCCTTTGCAAGCACTGCAATATTCAATACCGCGGGCTTGGCTCGGAGGCGTACATCGACATTATGAAGGTTCGCGAGTGCCGCCGCGACTCCGACGCGAGTTTCTGGCGCGGTCGGCGGGTATGGCTTGGGCTTGATTTGTCACAGACGGACGACAACACCTCCGTTGCTATGGTGACGTTTGACGACGATCTTCGGCTGTACGCGAAGGTGTGGGCGTTTATTCCGAAGGACCGCGTGGACGAGAAATCCGAGCGCGAGAACGTCAATTATAAACGGTTTCTCGCCGCCGAGAACTGTTTCGCGTGCGGCGGAGAGGTTATCGACTACGGCGCGGTGGAGCGGTTTATTCTCGCGCTTCCGAAGCTGTTCGGAGTGGAAATAATGCAATGCGGCTATGACCGCTACAACGCGCTCTCCACGGTTCAGAAGCTCGAAAGCGACGAAAACAACCCGATAGAGTGCGTGGAGCTGCGGCAGCACTCAAGCGTTCTCCATACCGCAACAAAGCTCTTGAAAGAGAAGATACTCGCGCGGGAGTTTGAGTACGACGACAACGCGCTTCTTGAGATCAATTTCGAGAACGCGCGCTGTACCGAGGATACTAACCTCAACAAATACGTCAACAAGAAACGCTCCGCCGGAAAGGTGGATATGGTCGTTTCGCTGATAAATGCCGTGAAGCTCGCCGAGGTCGCTATGCTGGAGGCGGAGAGGGATTTTGTGTGTCAGTATTGACTTTTGGGGAATTTTGTGGTATAATTGAGGAAAATATTTCTTTTGGAGGTTTTTGGTATGTGGTTTATTCCATTCTTTTTTATTATGATGGGCGTTGCGGTGGTAATATATGTTATTATGTTTGCTATTGTCCTGCCTAAGCGCGCAAAAAAAATGGATAATCAATTAACGCAAAACGGATTTTCTATTACTCGTAGCATAGATACATTGCGAATAGATGATAAGAATAAAAAATGGTGTTATAATAACGGCCTTGATGTTAGCCAAATTTTTGATTTTGCCGACATTATTGACTGCAAAATTGAGGAGAACTCTGTTTTGAACAAAGTCAATAAACTTGGCGTTTACATATATACACATAGCGCGGGTGCGCTTTATATCGCATGTTTAAGCGGAGAAACAAAACGCGATAGTTTTGTATATACTAGTAGTAGGGATCGAGCACAGCAAATTTACGCGGCAGTTCAATCAATGAAGGCGCAGCCCGCAGCTTCTGCGGCTGTTCCTGTTCCGACAAATACAGTTGCCGTCAACAATAACGTTGATGATATAGAGGAGCAATTAACAAAACTTAAAAGTATGGTTGATAGCGGCATAATCACGCAAGAGGACTACGAAGCGAAGAAAAAACAGCTTTTGGGACTTTAATAAAATAATAGCGTTCTGCATAAAAACAGAACGCTATTTTTGTATAAATATACAAACTTTGGAAAAACTGTTGACTTTTGTGTAACCGTATGTTAAAATTATGGTAACACGAAAGTGAGGTGAAACGAATGTCCCCAAGAACTGGCAGACCTACGACCGACCCCAAGAAACACGATACTCGCATACGAATGACTGATGAAGACGTTCAAATTTTGGAGTATTGCGCAAAAGAAACGGGTCTTACAAAAACCGAAATAATTCGGCAAGGTATCAGGGAGGTTTATGCCAAAGTAAAAAATAGCGGCAACGCAAACCGTGACAAGTAACCGTTACCGCTATTCCACCAAAACCCCAGAAAGATCGGTAAATCTATCATACCGCACCTTTCGGGAAAAGTCAAGCACAGGGATGAAAGGAAGTTACCCTGTGTGATATCATTATATCACAAAGAGTATCTTCCTGTCAAGTATTTTTTGAAAGGAAGTTTTTATTATGGCTAGAAAAGTTAAAAGCATAAAGGAAAAGGTTGAAGCATCGAAAATCAAGATAAATCCTCGGT